>JBBPZY010000244.1:0-2104 GCA_038276315.1 Mycobacteriales bacterium | reverse complement strand
CGAGCATTGTGGTGCTGAGCAGTAACGCGGACCTGGACCTTGATCCGGCTACGGCGAGGGCCTGCCTCAGCGAGGACCTGGCGGAAGGTCGGGAGTGGGTGTTCGCGGTGCAGCAGTGCGACGCGTGGGGCCCGCCGCCGTCCCCGTGGACCGGCCGGCAGATCCGGCGCCGCCTCAAGAGCACCGAGGCGACCTGGCGGAGCTGGTCGCGGTTGCACCAACGCTATGACGGGCCGTGGCGGGACTTGGTGCACCACAGTGGGGTGGTGCTGCGGGGCTTGACATATGTTCGCAGCGGCGCGGTGGTCGCCGCGCCCACGACCAGCCTGCCGGAGGGGATCGGCAGCGGCCGCACGTGGGACTATCGATTCACCTGGGTGCGGGATGCGTCGATGACGATCCAGGGACCTGTTCATCGCGGCCTGCCCAGACGAGGCGGGCCGGTTCTTCGCGTTCCTGGCCCGGGCGGCGGCAACCCAGCTCGAACGCGGGGTGGATCTGCAGACCATGTTCGGGGTCGGGGGCGAGCGGGACCTGTCCGAGCGAGAGATCGGGCATCTGTCGGGCTGGTGCGGGTCTGGACCGGTGCGGGCGGGGAACGGGGCATGGGCACAGCGTCAGCTCGATGTGTACGGGTAATTGCTCGACGCTGCCTACACGCTGCGGGCCCAACTGGGTGAGCTCGACGAGCCGACCCGGGGTTTCCTCGTCGCTGCGGTCGACGCGGCCGCAGCCCGTTGGGGCGATGACGATCAGGGCATCTGGGAGATCCGCGGCCAGGGCCGGCCCTACCTGCACAGCAAGCTGATGTGCTGGGTGGCACTGGACCGCGGCCTGACCATGATCGAGCAGCTCCGGCCCGAGCAGGACCGGGCCGCGGCGTGGACGGCGGCGCGTGCGGAGTTGCGCCAGTCCATCCTCACGCGCGGCTGGAACAGCGACGTGGGTGCCTATACCCAGTCCTACGGGTCCGATGCGCTGGACGCTGCGACGTTGCTGATGGCCATCGTCGGGTTCCTGCCCGCCGACGACGAGCGGCTGCTGGCCACCATCGACGCCATCGAGGCGGGCCTGGCCGACGAGCGCGGGTTGCTCTACCGCTACCGCGGCGGTGACGGCTTCGACCAGCCCGAAGGCACGTTCCTGCTCTGCACGTTCTGGCTGGCGCACGCGCTGGCCCTGACCGGTCAGGTGACGCGGGCCCGGGACACGCTGGACCGGGCGGCCGGGTTCGCCACCGAGCTGGGGCTGTTCGCCGAGCAGGTCGACCCCGCCACCGGACATCTGTTGGGCAACTTCCCGCAGGCCTTCAGCTACCTTGGCCTGGTCAACGCCGCGCAAGCCCTCGCCCACGCCGAACGCCCCACGGTGTCGCCGCCGTCGGAGAGGCCCCACGGCCGCGTGCACTAGGCGCAGGGGGACCATTGCGCGGCGGCGTCGGCTCGGGCGCGGTAGGTGATCTCGGGATCAACCGGTGGAGGTTCCAAGTGGGACGGCCGGGGCGGCGACATCCGAGTTCGCCCCTGGTATGGATGGGGGAGATGGGGAAACTGTCGTCATGAGCGTCGGCTGCCTATGCCCCCGCATGCACGACCGCGAGTGGCCGTGTCGGGTAGCGCCTCAGTATGCGTGCGGCTGCGGATCTCGTTTTTCGACCGCAACCGACCTCAAACTCGCCTCGCGAATTTGAGCTCGCCCTCAGCCCAAACCGCCCCCCGCGCCAGTCCCGGCGCCGAAACAAACCCTGGGAGACAAGGACATCATGGTTGCTTTGACAGCCACCGCCGCCAGCCTGAGCCGTTACGGCCCGCCATCGTGTCACCGACCTCCGACGTCGCTCCCCGCCATGCATGAAGCGGCACCCCGTGAGCTGTTCCCGTTCACGCAGGACAGGTGCGTCCTTCCGCCCACTATGGGCGTGTCCAGAAGGGTGGTGCGCACGATCAAGCGGTGCGGTGCACTGACTGCTCCAGCTCCGGTCGCAGGTGCTCAGCGAACAGCCGCGCTACCAACTCACCTCGCGTCCGGGCATCGCACTTGCGCAGCACCGCCTTGATGTGGTCGCGCACGGTGTGCGTGGACAGGTGCAGTTCAGCGGCGATCT
>JBBPZY010000243.1:0-35692 GCA_038276315.1 Mycobacteriales bacterium | reverse complement strand
TCCTTCGATCGGATGCGCAGCATGCTCGTGCGCGCCGCCGAGATCCGCGACAGCGAGCAGCAGCAGATCTTCGACGCGCTGGACGAGATCCACGCCCGGCTGGCTCCGTTGGAGTCGCTGGGATCGGTGCGCAAGCGGCTGTCGGAGATGCCCGACCGCACCGAGGTCAGCGTACTGGCCGAACGGGTCGATGAAGCACTGTCGAAGCTGGAAGCTCAGGACAACGCTATCGCCGGGCTGTGCCGTGCCGTCGAGTCGATCGTGGACAAGCTGGCTACACCGTTCGCCGAGCTCGGTGGGCGGCTGGACGGGATGGCGGGCCGGTTCGAAGGTGTCGCCGGGCGGATGGACGGTCTGGAGGACCGGATCGCCGGGTTGCACAAGCGGATCGACGACCTGGATCATCACCTCGACCGGCAGGACGCCAAGCTCGACGGCCTGCCTGCCGCCGTGCACGGGCCGATGCGCGACCAGATCGGCAGCACCGAAACCGGACTCCGGAGCCGACTCGACGAGGTCGACAAGGGTGTGCACGAGTCGCTGGCGGGTGCGCTGGAGTCGGTCACCCGTCGGCTCGACAGCCTGTCCACTCGGCTCGACGGGCTCGAAGAAGGCGTCGGTGGCCGGATCGGCTCAGTGACCGAACGCCTAGGGGTCCTGGACGGCGCGCTGGCGCAGCGCCCCGACGTCGACTCGCTCTCCGGTCTGGTCCGGCAGGCCAACCAAGAGTCCGAGACGCGCTACACCGCGCAGTTGGACGAGGCGATGGCCACCTTCGCCGAAATCATCATGGGCGGTGGTGCGCCCGCTCCGCTACCCACGACCCCACCCCCGCCGCCACGCCCAGCCCAGCGTCGAGTCCGCGCTCGCAAGGCGCCAGAGCTTGCCGAGGATGGCGGCGTCGTGATCGACGCCGCCTCGTGAGTGGCATAGCGTGCTATAACACTGTTTTCCACTCACAAGTCGAAGGCATCCGGTAGCAGGTCACCAAGCGGGCGGATGCCGCTCGCGGTGTCCACCAGGCAGCTCGGTCCGCCGAGCTCGTGGAGCAGCTGACGGCAACGTCCGCACGGCATCAGCACATCGCCGGTGCCGGAGCGACAGGCCACCGCCACGAGCCGGCCGCCACCGGACAACCGCAGCTGCCCGGCCATCGTGCACTCCGCGCAGAGGGTCAGCCCGTAGGAGGCGTTCTCCACGTTGCAACCGGTCACCATCCGGCCGTCGTCGCACAGCGCGGCCGCACCGACCTGCAGCCCCGAGTAAGGGCAGTAACCGAGCGCTGCGGCCTGCACCGCGGCCCGGCGCAGCGCATCCCAGTCGACGTCCCGGCCGCTGTCGGTGTCGATGTCGATGTCGATGTCGCTATTCACCTCGTGAGCATCCCCTACCGGATCCTCACCCGTCGCCCAGCTAACCTTCACCCGGTGCAGATGGTCCGATCCCGAGTACTCGTGGTGCTGGCCGTCGCTCTTGGTGCGATGACCCTGCTTGGCGCGGCACCCAGCGCAGCGCAGACCACGTGCTCGCAGCAGGTCGCCCCGCCGCCACCGATCGACTCGTCAGAGGCCCCGATTCCAGGCACTACGCTGCCTCCGCCGCTGCCCGTTCCCGACCGTCCGGTGGGTGGGCCACGGATGGGCGAGTGCGGGTTGGTGCTGCCCGCCGGCGCACCCACCCCACCAGCGGGGATCAACTCGATGTCCTGGCTGATCGCCGATGCCGACTCCGGTGACGTGCTCGCCGCCATGGATCCCCACGCGCGCAACCGCCCGGCCTCGACGTTGAAGTTGTACACCGCCCTGCTGGCCGCCGACCAGCTTCCCACCGACCGGGTGGTAGTCGGCACGCAGGCCGATGCCGACCAGGACGGCAGCCGCGTTGGTATCGGTCCGGGCGGCCATTACACCGTCCGGCAGCTGCTCACCGGCTTGTTCCTGGTCTCCGGCAATGACGCCGCACACGCCCTGGCCGGTCAGCTGGGCGGGGTCACCGCGACCGTCGCGCAGATGAATGAGTTGGCCGCCCGGCTGGGTGCGCTGGATACCCGCGCCGCCACCCCGTCCGGATTGGACGGCCCGGGCATGAGCGCGTCAGCCTACGACCTGGCGTTGGCATTCCGTCAGGTGCTCAGCCGCCCGCTGCTGGTCGAGCTGATGGGCACCCGGGAGGCGAACTTTCCCGGCTACGGCAAGCGGCCTGGGTTCGTGGTCAGCAACGACAACAAGCTGCTGCGGACCTATCCCGGCGCGCTGGGCGGCAAGACCGGGTTCACCGACGACGCCCGGCACACCCAACTCGACGCCGCGCAGCGCGGCGGCCGGCGCCTAATCGTGGTGCTGATGCGAGGCGAACAGCGGCCGGTGTCGATGGCGGAGCAGGCGGCCAGGCTGCTGAACTACGGATTCGCGCTTGCCCCCGGTCGCCCAGTCGGGCGGCTGGTGGACGAAGCTCCACCAGCCGAGACCGTGACCGGCTCGGACGGGGCCCCCGGTGCCCTCCCCGCTCCGCCAGGCGCCGGGGTGAACGCCGCGTCCCGGAACTCGACGGCCGGATTTGGCCAAGGCGGCGCGCTGCTCCCGGTGGCACTGTGGATCGGCCTGGCGATCGCCGTACTGGCCGCACTCGGTGCGCTCGTCTTCCGCCAGCGCCATCGCTAGGCGAACTGACTGGCCCCGGTGAGTCGGAGGTCCGGTGTTAGGTGCTCTGTTGTCGCCGAGTTCGACGTGAAGGTTGCCCCGTTCGCGGCGGACAACCATGGTGTCGAACTCAGCGACAGCAGGGTTAGCCACCACGCTGCCATTCGCGTACCGGCGGGGCATCGGCCCATGAGCTTCAACCGGCGAAGGCTCCCTCCCCGCTGCCAGCTTCACTGCGAAGCCGACTGAATTCCTCGGCGCCGTCGAGGTAGGCGCGGGCCTGGAGGGTGAACAGCTCGGCGTACCCGCCGCCGCGGGCGATCAGTTGCTGGTGGGTGCCCTGCTCGGTGATCCGGCCGTGGTCCAAGACGATGATCTGGTCGGCGTGGCGGACATTGGCCAGCCGGTGAGTGATCAGCACTGTCGTTCGGGTAGCCGCGGAGCCGTTACCTGCCGCCGCATCGATATGCCTGAGCGACTGAAGGGATTGGAACACGGCGTGTTCGGCTCGGGCGTCCATCGCGGCGGTGGGCTCGTCGGCGACGAGCAGGGGGGCGTCCCGGTACAGACCGCGAGCCACGCTGATCCGCTGCCACTGCCCACCCGAGAGGTCACATCCGTTTTGGAACTCTCGGGACAGCACGCTGTCCCAGCCGTCGTGGAGGTCAGCGACGACAGCATCAGCACCGGAGGCGGCGGCAGCGGTGGCGAGCACGGTGCCGTCCGGGTCGGGGCGTTCCAACCGGCCGATGCGGATGTTGTTCTCGGCGGTCATCGGCCATTCGATGGGGTCCTGCAGCACGACGGCGACCCGGGAATGCAGCTCCCGCTGGTCGACCTCGGCGATGTCGACTCCGTCCCACGTCACCCGTCCCGCGCTGGGTAGATACAGTCCAGTGATCACCTTGGCGAGAGTGGACTTGCCCGAGCCGTTCTCCCCCACTAGCGCGACGACTTCCCCGCGCCGGATCGTGAGGTTCACTGCCCGCAGCGCGGGCTGCTCGCACCGGGGATAGCTGAAGGACACCTCGTGCAGCTCGATGAGCTGTGGATCGCGCGGCAACTGCGCCACGGCAGCGGCTCGGCGGTAACCGCGGGCTTGGGCGAGGCAGCTGGTCAGCATGTCGAGATAGAAGCCGTGCTCGAATAGCTGATTGGCTGCGTAGACGGTGTTGGACACCGCCGAACTTGCCGTCCGCATCGCCACCGCCGCCGCCCCGGCCAAGGCCAGCGGCATACCCCCAGTGTAGAGAAGCACCCCAAGCACGCCGTAGGCCAGCGCTGTACCGATCCCGGACAGGCCTCGGCCAATCAACCGAATCACGGTCTTGCGGTGCTCGACCTTGACTGTCTCCGCGGTGAGCTGGGATCCGATCCGATGATGTTCGTCCAGCAGGGTGGTCTGGGTGGTGAAGGCACGAACCTCAGCCGCCTCCCGCCGACCGATGATCATGTTGCCGGTGATCCCCAGCCGGCGCATGCGCGACACCATCCGAACGAACGACTCGTAGCCCAGCTTCGCCGTGTGCATGCTGGCCCACCCGCTGGGTACCGCGGCCAGCAGCACCACCGGTGCCAGCACGGGGTTGAGCAGGCCGGCGGTGACGATCGCCGCGGCGAGCGAGATCGCCGAGCTGAGCAGGCTCCCGGTGTCGGTTACGCCGCGGCTGACACTGCTCAGACCACGCGACGACGTCCGGCGAACCAGCTCCATGAAGTCCGCGTCGTCGAAGGCGATCAGCTGGGCGTCGATCATCGCCCCGTGCAACTCGTCCTGAGCACGCTGCTCCACCTGGGGGGCCAGCACCGCTTGTACGGCGCCCACCGCCGCGGCCAGCAGTCCCCGTGCTGCGTAGGAGGCCATCACCAGCAACAGCGCCGGTATCGCCGCCACCACCCGCTGCGGGGTTGGGCCCTGCTCCAACAACTGGGCCAACACGTTCGCGGTGGCCAGCAGGCCAAAGGCGGTTGCACACCCCGAGGCCAACTCGACAGTGACTGCCAGCAGCGTCAAGCGCGGCGAGGTCCGCCACGCCAGGCGCACCAGCACGCGCAGCGCGGCCGGCGCCGCACGCAGCATCCGGCTGGTGCCTGAGCCGGCCACCGTCTCGCCCACCAGAGCCCAGGACGGCGTCTTCAGATCGTCGACGCCGATCAGTGCCCGCGGCCCCATATCGGGTGCGGTTGCGCTTGTGGCACGCCGGCATCTCATCGTGGCCTCCCAGCGGCCAAGCATGCCTGCCGCGCTAGCGTGCGTCTCGTGAGTAACAGCGCTGATGTCCGGGCGGGGATCGTGGTCACCGGGACGGAGCTACTCACCGGCCTGATCACCGACCGCAACGGTCCGTGGTTGGCGCAGCGGCTGGGCGAGTTGGGCGTTGAGGTGGCGCATCTGCTCTGCGTCGGGGATCGGCCGGCGGATCTGGCCGCGGCGCTACGGTTTCTCGGTGCTCAGGGCGTCGAGCTGGTCGTCACCAGCGGTGGGCTGGGCCCGACCGCCGACGACGTGACCGCCGAGGTGGTCGCCGGGTTCGCCGGGGTGGAGCTGGAGCTCGACGAGGTGATGGAACAGCGGATCGCCGTGATCCTCGCCCGGTTCCGCCGCCTGTCAGGCTTCGATCCAGCAGGGTTGCTGGCCGCGAACCGCAAGCAGGCGATGGTGCCCCGCGGCGCGCAGGCACTTGACCCGGTGGGGACGGCACCCGGGCTGGTGGTGCCGGTCGACGGCGGACCCACCGTGATCGTCTTGCCGGGACCACCCCGAGAGCTGCAGACGATGTGGCCCGCGGCCTTGGCCACCCCGGCCGCCAAAGCCGTGTTGGCCCGCACCCGGCCCTTCGAATCCGCGCAACTGCGGCTGTTCGGGCTGCCCGAATCGCAGATCGCAGTGACCCTGCGCGAGGTGGGCGAGACGCTGGACCTGACGCCACTGGAGATCACCACCTGTCTGCGGCGAGCTGAGCTGGTGATCGACATCCGGCATCGGCCTGGCGCCGAGGCGACCCGCGACGCGCTGGTGACCCAGATCCGCGCCAGGCACGGCCGATACCTGTTCTCGACCGACGGCACGTCGCTGGACCAGCAGCTCGCCCGCCTGCTGCGGGAACGGCGGATCGGGACCGCGGAATCCTGCACCGGCGGCCTGCTCGCCGCCCGGCTCACCGAACAACCGGGATCGTCTGACTACGTCGCCGGCGGTGTGGTGGCCTACTCCAATGCCGCCAAGACCCAGTTGCTGGGCGTGGCGCTGGAGCTGATCGAGCAGCACGGCGCGGTGTCACCGGAGGTCGCCCGAGCGATGGCCGACGGCGTCCAGGACCGCTTCGGCGCCGACGTCGGCGTCGGCATCACCGGGGTGGCCGGCCCCGGTGGCGGCACCGACGCCAAGCCGGTCGGCTACGTGTGCGTGTGCGTCACCACTAGCGACGGCACGGCCCTGGCCAGCGACCCGGTGCTGCCCGGCGACCGCGCCGAGATCCGTGATCGATCAGTGACCGTCGCGATGCACCTGGTCCGGCGGCTGCTCGCTACCGGTTGAGTGCCTGCCGGTCTGACTTGCTCTTTATCGCAGCGTAGGCGGCTGACCCGACGAACAGCACCGCACCGATGACCAGTGCCCAGACCAGGAACTTGAACACAACGCCCAACACCATGAACCCGATCCAGAGCAGCGCGATGATCCCGAGCACCTTGAGCAGGGTCTGCATGGTGGTCTCCTAGCGACACTGTGATAGGTCCGGTTGTGCGGACCCGCTCATCAGTACACACCTATCCCGGGCATACCCGCATCGGGGTAAACCCCGGTCCGCTAGGTCAGGGCTTGATGGCGAGGACATCATGACACTAGCGCGGGAGGTCTGGCCGCGACCCGATCCCGACCTCGGGGACGATCGCCCCTGAATCGATCTCCGCGGGTGCCAAGGCACCTTGTGGTTGGTTCTTTGCGACCACGGCAGCCCACGCGGTGAGGAACAGTAAAAACCGGGAGACGAAGTATGCGAATACCATCAGACCGATCACCGGGCCGAATAGTCGCCCGGTGGGGCTGTTGGTGACGCTGTTCAGGTAAATGGCGAACGCCTGCTGCAGCAGCTCGAAACCAATAGCCCCGAACCAGGCGGCGCGGGTCGCGCTGCGCAGCGGGACCGGCTCCCGCGGCAGCCGTGCGATCACCCATAAGACTACCAACCACATGCCGACCACCGACGCCGCCACAGCGAGCACGACGAGCACCAGCCGGGCACCGGGGATCTGCCCCAGTCCTAGCGCAGTCAGCACGACGCTGGCGAACGCGGTGCCGATACCGGTCAGCGCGAAAGACGCCATCAACGCCAGCCCCAGACCGAGCAACGCCAGCAGATCGAAAACCTTTGTGCGCAGGAAGCCGCCCGATTCAGGCAGCCGCTCGCCCGTCCATTGAGTGGTGAGCGCCTCGCGGAGGTTGCCCATCCAACCCAGCCCGGAGTACAGCGCACCGAGCAGACCCACGATCCCCACGCCTGCGCGGGATCTGATCGCCCCGTCGATGACCTGGTCGAGAGTGGCACCCAACCCCGCCGGCGCCGCGGAGTGGATCTGATCCTGCAACTGACCGAGCAACTGCGGATTACCGGCGAGCAGGAAACCAGCGGCCGCAAAGGCGATCATCACCATCGGCACCAGCGACAAGACACTGAAAAATGTGATTGCCGCGGCGTAATGGTCGCCGTGGTTAGCGGTGTAAGAGTGGCCGGCGCGCACCAGATCGTCCAACCAGGAGTAACGCAGCCGGTATCGTTGGAGCAGGGATGGCTTGGCGTCCGTCTGCTGTGGACTGGTTCCCCGCATGCGCTCTGAGGCTAGTCAGGCAATGCCCGGTCAGCCCGTCGGCGGCAGGAAACCCACCCGGTTGTACACCGCGCGCAGCGTCTGGCCAGCGACGTCGCGAGCTCGCTCGGCGCCCCGGGCCAGCAGCTTGTCCAGCTCGGCCGGATCGTCGGTGTAGCCGGCCACCGCCTGGCGCAGCGGGGTGACGAAGTCGGCAAGCGCCTGGCCGACGTCGGACTTCAGTGCCCCGTACCCCTTGCCGTCATACGCTGCTACCAGGTCGTCGACGCTGCGCCCGGACAGCGCCGAGTAGATCACCAGCAGGTTCGAGACCCCTGGTTTGGTGGCTGGGTCGTAGTGGATCTCCCGGCCGGCGTCGGTGACCGCCGAGCGGATCTTCTTGGCCGACACCTTCGGGTCGTCGAGCAGGTCGACCACGCCAGCCGGCGAGGACGCGGACTTGCTCATCTTCGCTGTCGGTTCGGCCAGGTCGTAGATCTTCTCGGCACCCTTGACGATGTGCGGCGCCGGCACGGTGAACGTCGGGCCATAACGGGTGTTGAACCGGATGGCGAGGTCCCGGGTGAGCTCGATGTGCTGGCGCTGATCCTCGCCCACCGGCACCTGGTCTGCCTGGTAGAGCAAGATATCCGCAGCCTGCAGGATCGGGTAGGTGAACAGCGCGACCCCCACCCGGTCGCCGCCTTGCTTGGCGGATTTGTCCTTGAACTGCGTCATCCGGGAGGCTTCGCCGAAGCCGGTGAGGCATTCCAGCACCCAACACAGCTGGGTGTGCTCGGGAACGTGACTCTGCACGAACACGGTGGAACGATCCGAGTCGACGCCCAGGGCCAGCATCTGGGCCGCCGCCAGCCGGGTGCGGCGGCGCAACTTCTCGGGATCCTGCTCGAGGGTGATCGCGTGCAGGTCGGCCACAAAGTAGAACGTCTCGTAACCGGCTTGCAGGTCGATCCACTGACGGATGGCGCCGAGATAGTTGCCGAGGTGAAAAGAGTCCGCAGTGGACTGGATACCGGACAGAACGCGGGGGCGGCTACCGGTTCCGGGCTCGGTGGCAGGAGTCGACATAGGCGTGATTGTTGCAGCCGGGTCAACCGCAGTCACTGTCCGCCGTCGGATCGAGGAACTCCTCCGCGGCCCAACGGTCCGGCCCGAGCTGGCGATAGCCGTTGCGGGTAACCCGATCGGCGGACACCACCGCGTCCCTGTCGAAGGTGTCCACCACGGGCGCGTCGCCGTCGGGACTCGACCGCACATTGAGCAAGTCCGCCGTGACCGTCACCGTGCACGGGCGCGCGCCGTTGCTGGTCCCGGTACTGGTGCCGCCATCAGGGTTGTTGCGGTTGCGCTCGGAGATCAGCAGCAATACCCCCACCAGCACGAGTCCTAGGATGATCCACCGCTGCCTTGTCAAGCCTACCTACCTCCCTTCCACCGGCTACGCTGTGACGATCTCATGCATGGCAGCCCGCAGTCCCAGGTCGAGCTCGTCGAGGAAATCCTCGGTGGTCAGGAAAGGGGTATCGGGGCCGATCAGCAACGCCAGGTCCTTGGTCATCTTGCCGCTTTCGACGGTGTCGATGCAGACCCGCTCCAGGGTCTGCGCGAACTTGGTGAGCTCTGGAGTGTCGTCCAAGATGCCACGGTGGCGCAGGCCACCGGTCCACGCGAAGATCGACGCGATCGGGTTGGTAGAGGTGGGTTTGCCCTGTTGATGCTGCCGGAAATGCCGGGTGACGGTGCCGTGTGCGGCCTCCGCCTCGACGGTCCGGCCGTCGGGGGTCATCAGCACGCTGGTCATCAGGCCCAGTGAACCGTAGCCCTGGGCGACGGTGTCGGACTGTACGTCGCCGTCGTAGTTCTTGCAGGCCCAGATGTAGCCGCCGGGCCACTTCAAGGCGGCGGCCACCATGTCGTCGATCAGCCGGTGCTCGTAGTGCAGGCCGTGTTCCTCGAAGTCGGCTTTGAACTCCGATTCATAGATCTCCGCGAACACGTCTTTGAACATGCCGTCGTATGCCTTGAGGATCGTGTTCTTCGTCGATAGGTAGACCGGGTATTCGCGGGCCAGGCCGTAGCGCAACGATGCCCGGGCGAAATCCTCGATTGATCTGCGGTAGTTGAACATCCCGAGCGCGACACCGCCGCCCTCACCGAATCTCGCGACCTCTATCTCCAGCGGCTGGCGGCCGTCGTCGGGGGTGTAGGTGATCGTCACCGTGCCGGGTCCGGGTACGGTAAAATCACTGGCCATGTACTGATCGCCGAACGCGTGCCGGCCGATGATGATCGGCTTGGTCCAGTGCGGCACGAGGCGCGGGACGTTGGAGCAGATGATCGGCTCGCGGAAGATCACTCCCCCGAGAATGTTGCGGATCGTTCCGTTAGGTGAGCGCCACATCTTCTTCAGGCCGAATTCCTCGACCCGCGCCTCGTCGGGTGTAATGGTGGCGCATTTGACCCCCACCCCGTGCCTGGCGATCGCGTGCGCGGCGTCGACAGTGACCTGATCGTCAGTGGCGTCGCGGTGCTGGATGGCCAGGTCGTAGTAGTCGAGATTGATATCGAGGTAGGGCAGGATCAGTTTATTTTTGATGAACTGCCAGATGATCCGGGTCATCTCGTCGCCATCGAGCTCGATGACGGTCCCCACTACCTTGATCATCATGTCCTCCGTTGGGGTACCTGTGAGTGGCCCTGCTAGTTGGCGGCGAGCCGCATCTTCGTATTACCACTCCCAACGAACTGCCCTGTGAGTGGCGATACGAGTCATAGCTCACATGGCCACTCACCGGGCGTGCAGCGCCATCATAAGTCGTGCACGTCGGCCTGTTTAGCCGCAACGGCCTGCGCGGCCTGCCGCAGTTGCGCGAGTTCACCGGCCGTCAGCGGGGTTTCCACAATCCGGCGCACCCCACCCCGACCCAGCTCGGCGGTGACCCCCAGGTAGACGTCGGAGATCCCGTACTCGCCATCCACCCAGGCACAGACCGGCAACACGGCACCGGAGTCCTGATGCACCGCACGCACCATGCGGGCCGCCGCTGCAGACGGTGCGTAGTACGCCGATCCGGTCTTGAGCAGGGCGATCACTTCGGCTCCGCCGTTTCGGGTTCGGGTGATCAGCTCTTCGATCTTGTCCGCGGGCAACAGGTCGGTCAGCGGTTTGCCATCCACCGTGCAGGCGCTGGGCACCGGGACCATGGTGTCGCCGTGCGAGCCCAACGTCAGGGTGCGCACGCTGGACACCGGGACGGCGAGTTCCTCGGCGACGAAGTTGGTGAATCGCGCGGTGTCGAGCATCCCCGCCTGCCCCATCACCCGGTGTCGAGGGAACCCGGTGACCAGCGCCACCAGCGCGGTCATCTCGTCCAGCGGGTTGGACACCACGATGACGACCGCGTCGGGGGCATGCTTCGCGACGTTCTCCGCGACCTGCCCGACGATGCGGGCGTTGATCTCGATCAAGTCCATCCGGCTCATTCCCGGCTTGCGAGCCACTCCTGCGGTGATCACGACGATGTCGCTGCCGGCGATCGCCGCGTAGCCCGAACCGTCCGCTCCGGTGGTCTGTCCCACGATCTTGGTCTCGAAGCCCTCCACCGGCCGGGCCTGGTTCATATCCAGCGCCAAGCCCTCCGACCGGCCCTCGATGATGTCGGTGAGCACGACCGTGTCGAACAGGTCGTACTCGGCCAGCCGCTGCGCAGTCGTCGAGCCGTAGAAGCCGGCCCCGATGACTGCGACCGTGCCTGAACGTGCCATCGATCCTCCCCATGATCAATTGGTGCTGAGCTCAGCCTAAGGTCAGCGGTCCACCGGTGATCGTCAGCGCCACGGCGAGCATCAGTAGCCCGAAGGTGCCGTAGGTGCCCACGTCCCAGGCGCGGCGGCGGATCCCGAGCAACCCGGTCCACTCGGGCGGAAGCACCGCCCGCAATCCCGCGGCCAGCAGCAGCGCGACGCCGATGATCACTGTGCCCTCCCGCCAGTGGTACTGCGTGATGCGCACCATGGCCACCGCCACCACGGCCAGGACCAGACCGAATGCCAGCTGTGGCCGCAGGCTCGTCCGGGTGGTCATGACGCGCCGGCGCGCTCGGCGGCTTCGACGACGTTGGCCAGCAACATCGCCCTGGTCATCGGTCCCACCCCGCCCGGAACCGGTGCCAGGTACCCGGCGACCTCAGCCACCGCCGGATCGACGTCCCCGGCCAGCCCAGCGTCGGTGCGGGTGATGCCGACGTCGATCACCGCGGCACCCGGCTTGACCAGGTCAGCCGTGATCAGTCCGGGGCGCCCGGACGCGGCGACCACGATATCGGCGCGGGACACCTCGCCCGCGAGGTCACGGGTACCGGTGTGACACAGCGTGACGGTGGCGTTCTCGCTGCGCCGGGTCAGCAGCAGGCTCAGCGGGCGACCGACGGTGATGCCGCGGCCCACAATCGTCACCCGCGAGCCGGCCAGTGGTACGTCGAAGCGACGCAACAGTTCCACGATGCCGCGCGGGGTGCAGGGCAGCGGTGCTGGCTCACCGAGCACCAGCCGCCCCAGGTTCACCGGGTGCAAACCGTCGGCGTCCTTGCTCGGGTCGATCCGCTCCAGCACGGCACCGGTGTCCAGCCCGGCGGGCAGTGGCAGCTGCACGAGGTAACCGGTGCACTCCGGGTCCGCATTCAGCTCGTCGATCACCGCGAACAGTGCGTCAAGGGTCGTCGTCGCGGGCAGATCGCGGCGCATCGAAGCGATGCCGACCTTCGCGCAGTCGTTGTGCTTTCCCCGCACGTAGGCGTGCGAGCCGGGATCATCGCCGACGATGACGGTGCCGAGCCCAGGAACGATTCCCTTGCCGCGCAGCGCCGCCACCCGGGTCCGCAGAGTCGCGAAGAGTTCGTCCCGGGTTGCCTTGCCGTCCAGCAACACCGCAGTCACAAGGGCATCCTTTCACCACCCGCGTTACCTCCCGAGGTCCACCCGCAGCCCGTTCGCCGCGGCGAAACGGATCGCGGTGTCCACGTCGATCCGGGCGCCGGTCAGCCGCGCCTGCACCAGAGCGTCGGCGTCCAGCCGGGCGCCGCGCAGATCGGCGCCCTCCAACCGGGTGCCCAGCAGCCGGGCGCCGGTGAGATCCGCTCCGGACAGGTCGGCGCCGCGCAGATCGGCCTGCACCAGGTTCGCCTCGGTCAGCCGCAACCCGGCGAGCATCACCTCACGCAGATCGGCGTGGCCGAGGCCGGTGAGGCGCAGGTCGACCTCGCGCAGTGTCCACGGTCGCAGCCGGCAGTCGCTGAGCGTGCTGCCCAGCAGCGAACAGTGCTCCAGTACCGAGTCGGACAGCATGGTGCGCTGGAAGGTACAGCTGTGGAACGCCGACGCGCGGTGCTGCGAGGCGCCCAGGTCGGCGCGGGTGAAGTCGCAGTTGGTGAACCGGCAGCCGCGAGTGCGCAGCCCCCGCAGGTCCGCCTCGGTGAACCGGCAGCCGATGAAGCAGCGCCCCTCCCACTCCTGGTCGGCGAAGACCGCGTCGGTGAAATCCAGCCCGGTGAGGTCAGGTTCGACTAGGTGGTCATCAGCAGTCTCGGGCATACTCGCTACCTTCTCAGGTGCCCCCGTCACAGTTCACCTTGGTTGCTCGGCTACCAGAGTCCGCTTGCCCAGCATGATCGTTATCTGTGTGTCGTAGACGACAGGTCGTGTCGCGTGGGTCACACAGATCGTGATCAACGATCGTTGATCACGGGTTCTCACCGGAAATCACGAGAGTTCGAGCGCACCCGCATGTCCAGCGCTGCGGCATGTTCGGCCAGCACGTTGATCACTCCTTCGGCGATCTGCAACCGGCCGCGCAGCAGCAACGCCGGGCAGGCCCGCACGATGGTGCGGTAGCGCACCCAGAAACCAGGTGAGCAGATCACGTTCACCATGCCGGTCTTGTCTTCCAGGTTCAGGAACGTGACCCCGCCCGCGGTGGCCGGACGCTGCCGATGCGTCACCGCGCCGGCGACCAGCACCCGCTGCCCGTCCTGCTGCTCCCGCAGCTCAGCAGCGGGCACCACGCCCAGCCTGGCCAGGTCGGCCCGGAGAAACTGGGTGGGGAAGCTGTCTGGTGAGACCCCGGTGGCCCAGACGTCGGCCGCGGCGAGTTCCAGCACGCTCATCCCTGGCAGCGGTGGGGCGGTGACTCCCACCGCGGTGCCGGGCAGCCGGTCCGGCCGCTGCGCGGCCACCGCTCCGGCGGACCACAGCGCCTGCCGGCGTTGCGGGGCAAGCTGATCGAACGCTCCCCCGGTGGCCAGCGCCTCGGCCTGGGCGGTGGTCAGCCCCACCCGGTGCGCGACGTCAGCGATGCTGCGGTAGCGGCCGTGCGCCTGCCGCTGCTCGATCAGCCGGGTGGCCAGCGGCTGGCCCACCGTGCGCACCATGGCCAAGCCCAGCCGCACCGCCTGCTCCGGCGCACCCTCCGCGGCCGGTTCCAGCCCGGCGTGCACCCCGCTGGCGTTGACGTCCGGGCCACGCACGGTGACACCGTGCCTGCGGGCGTCGGCGATCAGCGACTGCGGGGAGTAGAAACCCATCGGCTGGGCTCGCAGCAGGGCGGCGCAGAACGCCGCCGGGTAGTAATGCTTGAACCAGGCGCTGTAGTAGACCAGCGAGGCGAAGCTGATCGAGTGGCTTTCCGGGAAACCGAAGTTGGCGAAGGCCAGCAGCTTGCCGTAGATCTTCTCGGCGAGCTCGCCGCGGATCCCATGCCCGGCCATTCCCTCGAATAGCCGCCCGCGCAGGCGTTCCATCCGCTCGGTGGACCGTTTGGCGCCCATCGCGCGGCGCAGCTCGTCGGCCTCGGCGGGGGAGAAGTCGGCGACGTCGATGGCCATCTGCATCAGCTGCTCCTGGAACAACGGCACTCCCAACGTCTTGCGCAGCGCGTTCACTAACCGAGGGTGGTCGTAGTCCCAGGCCTCCTGACCGTTGCGGCGCCGGATGTAGGGGTGCACCGAGTCACCCTGGATCGGGCCCGGACGGATCAGCGCCACCTCGACCACCAGGTCGTAGAAGCACCTCGGCTTGAGCCGGGGCAGGGTGGCCATCTGTGCGCGGGATTCCACCTGGAACACCCCGACCGAATCGGCCTTGGACAGCATCGCGTAGACGGCCGGGTCGGTCGGCTGCAGATCCGAAAGCTGCACCCGGTGCCGGTAGTGCCGGGCCACCAGATCGACCGCGTAGTGCAGCGCGGAGAGCATCCCGAGCCCCAGCAGGTCGAACTTGACCAGACCGGCAGCCGCGCAGTCGTCTTTGTCCCACTGCACCACCGAGCGGTTCTCCCGCCGCGCCCACTCCACCGGGCAGACCTCGGCCACCGGCCGGGAGCAAATCACCATGCCACCGGAGTGGATGCCCAGGTGCCTCGGGAATCCCTCCAGCTCGGTGGCCAGTGCCAGTACCGGTTCGGGGATCTCGGTCTCCTCAGCCGCCCGCCCGAGCGGCCCCCAGCGGTCGATCTGCTTGCTCCAAGCGTCCTGAGTGCCGGTCGAATAGCCCAGCGCCTTAGCCATGTCCCGCACCGCCGAGCGAGCCCGATAGGTGATCACATTGGCGACCTGGGCGGCGCAGTCCCGGCCGTATTTCTCATAGACGTACTGGATGGCCTCTTCTCGGCGATCGGACTCGATGTCCAGGTCGATGTCGGGGTAGCCGTCCCGATCCGGGGCGAGGAACCGTTCGAAGAGCAGGTCCATCGCCACCGCGTCGACACTCGTGATGCCCAACGCGTAGCAGACCGCGGAATTAGCCGCCGAGCCGCGACCCTGGCAGAAGATGTCGGCCCGCCGGCAGAACCCCACGATGTCGTGCACGATGAGGAAGTAGCCGGGGAAGTTCTTTTCCTCGATGACGGCCAGCTCGTGTTCGATCTGGTGGTAGGCGCCGGGACGCTCGTCGTAGCTGCCGTAGCGGGTGGTCGCACCGAGCCAGGTGAGTTCACGCAGCCAGCTGGCCTCGGTGTGACCGTCGGGGACGGCGAACGGTGGCAGATCCGGCGCCACCAGGTGCAGGTCGAAAGAGCACTCCCGGCCCAGCGCGGCGGCCCGGTCGACGGCGCCGGGCCAGCGGGCGAACCGGTCGGCCATCTCGGCTCCGGAGCGTAGGTGTGCTGTTGCCGCGGCCGGTAGCCAGCCGTCCATCTCGTCCAGGCTGCGCCGGGCCCGGACCGCGGCCAGTGCGGTGGCCAGCCGGTGCCGCGACGGGGTGGCGTAGTGCGCGGCGGTGGTGGCGACGGTATCCAGTCCCTGCGCGGCGGCCAGTGCGACGAGTTCGTCGTTACGCTCGGTGTCGTCTGGCAGCCCGTTGGCGGTGAGCTCGACGACGACGTGGTCCGCGCCGAACAACTCGGTCAGTCGGCGAAGCTGAGTGGCCGCGGCAGTCGGCCCTTCGCGCTCCAGCGCTGCCCGCACCGCGGCCTTGCGGCAACCGGTGAGCACCACCCAGTGCCCACCCGCGACAGCGGCTACCGCGTTGAGGTCATAGACCGGCTTGCCCTTCTCTTTCCCAGCGATCTGGGCGTCACTGATCATCCGGGACAACCTGCGGTAACCCTCGGGATCGCGGGCCAGCACGAGCAGGTGCTCACCCTCCGGGTCGGGTACCCCGTTCTGTGGTGCGGTGAGTTCGAGGCTGAGCTCCGCCCCGAATACGGTCCTGATGCCCAATTCACGGGCCGCCTCGGCGAAGCGCACCACCCCGTACATCCCGTCGTGGTCGGTGATTGCAATCGCGTCCAATCCCAGCCGGGCCGCCTCCTCGACCAGCTCCTCAGGATGGCTGGCCCCATCCAGGAAACTGAAATTGGAGTGGCAGTGCAGCTCGGCATAGGGACTGCGCGGTTGGGTCTCCACGGACTGGGTCTCCACGGACTGGGTCTCCACGGACTGGGTCTCCGCGAACTGGGTCTCCGCGAACTGGGTCTCCGCGAACTGGGCGGGGGTGAGCCGCGGCGGTTCGTAGCGGTCTCGGTGACGTGTCCACGCGGGGCTATCCCCGCCGTCGCCGGGATGCTCCTCGTCGCGGTGACGTGACCTGGACCGCGCTGATTCGAACCGCGCTGACTGATAATCGACGCCGCGCCCGGACAGCGCCCGCTCCAGATCCGCCCACCGCACCGGTGGGTTGTTCCAGCCCATGAGCCGGACTTAAAAGGGCGGCGGAACGTCGCTGGGTGGTGGCTGGGGTGGTTCGGGTCGGTAGTCGTGGGGGTGGCTGGTGTAGGTGTGTCCGGTGGGGGTGGTCCAGGTGACCCGGTCGTCAGGATGCTGCTCGACCCGCCAACCCTCGACGTGGGTTTTGAGTCGGTGGTGGTGTCGGCAGCTGGCGTGCAGGTTGTGTTCGCTGGTGGTTCCACCGTCGGGGTCATGGGGGTGATAGGCGATGGTGTGGTCGAGGTCGGCGATGGTGTGGTCGAGGTCGGCGGTCGCCGCGCGTTGCCCGCAGATCGGGTTTCGGCAGGACACATCACGGGCTCGGACGAACTCGGCGAGCCCGGCTGGCGGGGTGTAGGTGGCGCGCCCGTAGTCGAGCAGGGTGCCCGAGGCCGGGTCGGTGAGCAGCCGCCGCCAGGTGCCGTCCGCGGCGATCGCTCGGGCCAGCTCGGCGATCCCGGTACCGGTGAGATCATCGGCGCAGTCCAGATCAGCGCGGTCCCGGTCCTGGTCCCTACAGTCGCCGGGGCCGTCGTGGTTCACCGAGCTACCGGTGGCGGCGCAGCACCGCCCGGTCAACAGGTCGATAAGCAGATCGGCGCGGCGGGCGTCCATCCCCCGTGGGTCTTCACTGCCCAGCCCGCGGGCCAGCTGGCACAACCGCTGATACGCCGCAGTGGCATCCGGCGCCGACAACAACGCCCACAACGACGCCATCCCCTCCCCATCCGCAGACACCACCACCCGCCGATCCTGACGACGCTGCTCCTGCCGCGCCTGCGCCCCCTGCGGGTCGAGCACCAGCACCGCCCGGGCCAACGCGGCCCGCAACCGGGTCACCGTCTGCTCCCCCGCCCGCGGCAACACCCGCTCCTCCAGCGCACCCAACTGCTCACACGGCAGCAGATAGCTAGTCTCGGCGATCGCCCGCGCCTTCAGCGAATCAATCACCCCGCCCTGCCACGCCGCCAACGTCGCCGGCAACTCCTCCACCACAGCCTGGGCCATCACCAACCGATTCATCGCCGCCGTCCGCGACAACCGCAACGCCAACCCCACCTCATCCGGAGCGAACTCACTCACCACCGAGGCCCTCTCACACCCCACCGCCAACGGATGATCACCAGGGCGCCGCCGCGCGAACTCCGCCAACAACACCGCCTGACGCGCCCCCGCCCACGACGCCACATGATCGAAACCGATGACGCCCTCGATCAACTCCGCATCCGACAAAGCACCCGGATCAGCACAACCCTGATCCAACTCCAACGCCAACCACCCCGAGGGCACACACCGCGACGCCGGCACCTGCCCGGTGTCCGCCGGCGGCGGACGCTGATCCAGCCACACCGGATCCAACCAGTCCTCATCGACCGGGACACCCACTACCGGCATCTCCTCAGCCAGATCTGTATCGAACATGTGTTCGATACTAGCAGACTGCACTGACCAGTAAGGTGGAGCGTCCAACAACCAGGTACGACCGTGGATCTGGGCGCGGTAAGGTCGACTATGGCGCCATAATGATCACCGCTAATCGCATAGCAGTCGCCGCCCAGGTGGACAGGACAGCTCGAGATCACAATTGGTGATCAAATTATGCCTAAGCGGCAGCGATGCGGGGGCTACCGAACATCGCGGTGGCGTCGGCTACTACTCTCCCTGCTCGCCGCGCAGGAAGCGTTCGAGCTCGGCGGCGAGCTCGTCACCTGAGGGAAGATCCGAGAAGTCGGGCAGGGGAGTCGCTTCGCCGTCGACCGCGGCCTCAAGGCGACGTACCAGCGCCGGATATTCCGCACTGTTGGCGATGATTTCGTCGATCTGGGCCAACATGCTGTCAGCCGCGGCATGCAACTCCCCAGCGTCGAGCTCGAGCCCGGCCACCGCTGCCAGCGCATCGACCAGTGCGGCGGAGGCCGCCGGATATGGGATGGCTGCCAAATAGTGGGGCACTCGCGCCCACACTCCAATGGCGGGGACGCCCGCGATCGCGAAGCCCTCTTGCAGAGCCGTCTGGATCCCGGCCGGCATCTCAGCGCTGCCAGGTACCACGCCCACTTGCGCCGCCAGCTCAGCCGTGGTGGCGATCGCCATCAGGCTGACCGGACGGGTGTGCGGGACAGGAGCGGCGTAGGCGCCGAGACCGACGACGAGCCGCACTCCCAGCTGTGCAGCTAGGCCCACGACGTCCCTTACGAAGGCATGCCACGCCATGTCCGGCTCGGGTCCTGCCAAGACGAGAACGCCTCTGCCTGCGGCATCCTGACCGGCCCGCAGTTGGATCTCAGGCCAGCTCAGGTGATCGACGACGCCGTCGGAGATTCGAACGATGGGACGACGGGACCGGAAATCGATGAGCTCGTCCGCGCTGAAAGTGGCCAGCACTTCGGTCGGAATCGTCTCGAGGACATGGGCGATGGCCGCTTGGGCTCCGAGGCCGGCGTCGGTCCAGCTTTCAGTTGCCAGCAGCAGGACCGGCGACTCCAGCGGGCGGTGAGCGTGCAATTCGTAGAGGGACGACATCAGTCCGAGCCTATGCGCTCCGACCGGCTCGGGTTGCCGCGCAACGCCGCCCAACTCGATAGTCCGCACTCCACCGGTGTGCTGGCGAGCACGGCATGCCGGCGGTGGGAGCGACGACCTGCTGATCAACGTCCATGGTTGAGCCACCGCAGCACGGTGTTTCAGCAGGTACCGGGCTGGTCGGTTGAGGCCCTGGCGGCAGTTGGACGCGCACGGTGAGCAGGTCGGTGCCGAACACCCGGACGTTCATCGCATTGAACGCCCGCAGCGGGTGCCAGCGGATGAGGCGGCGCCGGCGGGCGAGTGCGTCGTCGTCGGGCAGGATCTCGGCGATACCCGGGACCCACCGGAACCGCCAGCCCATGCGCAGCCGCAGCCGCACCCGGGGGTCGCGCTGGATGTTGCGAACGTACCCCGCCTGAGCGCCGTGCTCGGCGATTATCCAGAAGGTGTCGCCGGTCCGGCCGTTGCCTACCGGTGTGCGGCGCGGCTGGCCGGACACCCGGCCGCGGGTCTCCAGTATCGCGAGCCCCAGTGGGTTGATACCGATGCTCAACAGCAGCCGCATCAGCGGATTGATCGTCCACCGTTGGACGTGCGCACGATCAAGGTCTTGACTCGACGACTTCGCGCGGTGAGCGCGAGATTGGCCAGGTAAATGGCGGTCTGCCCGATCGGTCCCGCGATTCCCGGCCATGCCCTGGTGTCGAGGGCGAACAGCCCCCAGGCCGCAGTGATGGCCGCAGCAGTACCGACGACCAAGCCGCACGGCAACGCCGTACGAGTGTATTGCCTCGGTCCTGATGCGCGCCGCAACATCTCAGCTGTGCTGACCGAGCTGCTACCGGTAGACGACAGGCGTGCAGCGGAGGCACGCATCCAGGTGGCCTTCGCCGCCCGGGCAGCGACATCGCCAGCCCTTGCCGAGATCCAGCGGAGCGTTTTGACCGAGATCCGTGAGGCAGTCGCTGAGGCGTTCGCGCTCGCCACGGCGGGGGCCGCGACGGCCGAGGGCTGCAGGCAGCAGCACGGGTCGCCATAGCAGCCGTCGACGGTCTTGCGCTGCACGCCGTGAGCTCGGGCGATTGGATGTCAGCGCGGGAATTGGCTGCGGCGCTCGAACTCATCTTGGATGCGCTAGTGCCCGACCCAGCCGCCGCGCGTCTCCCCCGTTACTCGTAGATCCCCTCGACCTGCCAGCGGCCCCTCTCGCAGGCCAGCAGTACCGCGAGCGACCCGGTGGGTTCGGCATCGAGCACCGCTTGCAATCGCGCACAGCGCCGCCCCCCGCCGGGCTCCCACCAGCGCTCCTCGACCGGCCAGGGCCCAGCCCAGGTCAACACGCGGCGCGGCGGCCTCCCGTCTACTGCGATCCGGTACGGCACACTGGTGAGCCTCCCGCGTCCGCTCACCCCGACGACGCGCCCGGCGGCATCAAACACCTCGGCGGGCAGCGGGCGGGCGGGTACCCGCGACGGGGACGGCGAAGGCAGCCGGCCCGGCCAGGGAGGATCCACATCACGCGCCGGAGTCGGGTCTTCCCCCCAGGGCACCAGCCGTACCCGATCGTTGGGATCCCGGCCGCCGCCGAGCACTCCGATGAGGACCGCCTCGGGTCCGAGCATGCCCTGCACCCGGACCAGGGCTCGACCGGCCCGCTCATCGTCTTCCCCCGACTCCCCCCACAGCCCGCGCTGCAGGGCCTGGCCGCCGATCACCTCTTCCGGGATCAGTCGCAGCAGCGTGATACCCGCACCGCGGTGTGAACCGCGCGAGGTCAGCCAGCCGTCGAGCTGCCAACGCACCCGATCGCAGATCCCGGATGCGGTCAGCGGCTCAGCGCAGCGCCACACCCGGTGCAGCTCCTCCCCCGCCTCGGTGCAGGCACTGATCCCGAGCCGGATGCAGACCAGACCGCGCGCGACCAGTGCGTCGTGCAGCTGCCCCGCAGGTTCCCGGGAGGCGAATGCTGCCGCATCGACCCGATCCAGCGGCGGGTCGAACCGGCGAGTGACGGTGAGATCGACCGGCGGCTGACGTCGCGCCAGCGGACGCTCGTCGAGCCCTTGGGCAAGCCGGTGAGCGCACATCCCGGCGAGGCCGAACCGGGAGGCGACATCATCGACGGGCAGGGTGGCGAATGCACCGAGGGTGCGCAGTCCCAACCGGTGCAGCAGGTCCACCAGCGCGGCCCGATCAGCGGCAGGCTGCTGCAGCTCGGCGATGCTCAAGGTGGCGAGAAAGCCGGCCGAACCACCCGGTGGCACCAGCAGACCTCGATGCGCGGCCAAGGTCGCAGCGAACAGGCCGTCGGCGATGCCGATCCGGCATTCCATCCCGGCCTGCGCGGCGACCACATCGGCGATCCGCTCGGCCACTGCGGGTTCGCTACCGAAGTATCGGGTCGGGCCGCGAGCCGGCACCGCGACCAGCCCCGGGCGCACCAGCTCCACCCCGGGCGCCAGGGCCTCGACCGCGGCGACCACCGGCTCGAACGTCCGGGCGTCCCGGTCCTGGTCGTCGGGGAGCACGGCCAGCTCTGGGCAGCGTCCCTGTGCCTCACGGCGGCGTTGCCCGCGGCGCACTCCCTGCGCTCGGGCAGCCGCCGAGCAGGCCACCACCCGGTTGGCGGCTACCACCGCCGCCGGTGTCTGCGCAGCCAAACCCGCAGCGACCGCTCCGGCCACCACGGGCCAGTCCGGACACCAGACCACCACCACCCGAGGTGGCGTCATCAGCCCACCGCTCTGATAGTCAGGTCCGCGAGCACCTCCTCCACCGGACCGCCGGGACCGGGCAGCAGCAAACGGGCAGTGCGAGGCCGAGCCGCCGCACCGCGACCCACCGCGCGCACCACGACCTCGCGGCTGCGTAGCCGTCCATGTCCGGCCTCGATGCCATGCCAGGCCTCGGCACGGCAGTCCAGCTCGACGTCCGCGCCCGGCCATCGACCGAGCGGGAGCAATACCGATCCGCGCTGCCGCGCCCTGGCGGCCAGGGATCGCCGCGCCCCGGGGGATATCCGATCAATGCCCGCCAGCGCCACCAGCGCCACCCCGTCGAGCAGGGCCGCAGCCACTGGGGCCGGATCCGGCCCAGGCCGGGGGACCAGCGCTAGCCGCTGCACCACGACCCCAGCCTCAGCCGCGGCCAACACCCCTAGATCTCCGACGCCGATCAACGCGGCCCAGGCCCCCTTCTCGGTGGCCGCGGCCAGCAACGCCAGCAACAATGCCATCGAGCCCTGCACCGCGACCACCGATCCCGGTCGCAGTCCTCCGGGCAGCACCGACGCGAGCGGTTCGACTACCGGGAACGGCGGCCGGCCCCCTGGGGCGTCAAGCCGCTCTCCCAGCGTCGACGCGGACACAACCGGCACCCGCTGCAACACCGACGCGACGCCCGCACCCACCATTCCGTGACCTCCCACGAGTGGATGCCGACGTCAAGCCGCCGCATCCAGATCCGCCGCGGGGAAGGCAGCGACACTGCATCGAACATGTGTTCTATTATTAGTTAACCCCGAGCAGCCGACGCCGTCAACCCAGAGCCAACCCGTAGCTTCCAGCGAAAAACAACGATCCGCATATACGAGACCGACCGGCGCGGTCAGCCAGAGACTTCCAGCGTCTTCACTGGCACCCATCCCTCACGCCCGCTGCGGGAGCGGCACCACAGCCAGCCGCTTTCGAGGTCTTGGGCGAGGACCTCGAGCACCTCGCCGATCTCAGTCGGTAGCTCGGTCGTGTCGTATGGCGTTTGCACCACCGCCGCGCCCCCGCACTCGAGGCCGTCGGCGAGGGACGGCCCCTGTTGCTGTACGGCTGGAAGGTCTAGCGGCACGAGCGCCACCTTCCACTGCTGGATTCAACTTCCGACAGAACGTGGTCACTGCTGCTAGACAGGACCAGATGAGCGACTTCTACCATCTGTGTTTTGCCGTGCGCGACATCGACCAGGCGATCGACGATCTGACCCGTGCCCTTGGTGTCACCTGGAGCCCGGTACGCGACGGGCAGCTCGGCGACTGGGACTACCGCATCGTCTTCTCCACCGAGGGCCCGCCGTTTTTCGAGGTGATTCAGGGCCCCGCGGGAAGCCCCTGGGATACCACCGCGGGTCCTCGCTTCGACCACATCGGGTACTGGTCAGGCGACGTGAACACCGACAAGCACCGGTTACAGCGGCAGGGCGCACCCATGGAGTTCGACTCGTGCCCTTATGGGCGATCGTTCACCTACCACCGGCTCGACAGCCTCGGTTTGCGTGTCGAGCTTGTCGACACCGCAGTACAGGGTGCATTCCTCGCCGCCTGGAGCCCGGGCGGCGCGGCCATGCCCACCCTCGACTTCGACGACCAGGCGGGCCAGCGGTGATCGAACCTTCCCCGGACCGAACCAACCGGGGATCCGGTGAACCCGCTGCGCACTGTCACGCCGTGCTGGTGGACTTCCTGGCCGCGATCGACCGCGGCCGAGCCACCCAGGCGCTGGAGCTGTTCACCCCCGACGCCAGGTTCGACGCACGAGGGCAGCAGATCCACGGCCACGACCAAATCCGGCGCTTCTTAGCCGCCCGAGAAGCCGACAGCGAGCGCCACACCGCGCACCTGATCGCTAACGAAGTCCCACACCAATCCTCCGATGACGAGCTTGAGCTGACCGCACTGCTGTTCCTCTACGAGCGTCGGGCCGACGGGCGTTACGACCTCGAGAGCGTCCTCGACACCGTCCAAATCTTCCGCCGCACACCGCAGACGGGTTGGCGCATCCGCAGCCGAACCACCACGCCTTTGCACCCACCGGGCACCGCGGACGACAGTCGCGGCGACTAAATCCTGCTCCGTCGTCGCCACGACAACCAACCTGCCAGGGTCGCGCTGGCCATGCCGCAGGACGATCCGTCTCCAGCACCGTCTGCGCCAGCCAGGAGTCCTAACCGTGCCCGAAACCGACACGACTACCAGCCAGACCGGCACGACCGGAGGCTTCGCCTTGCTGCCGATCCACCACGTGCAGCTGGCGATCCCGCAGGTGGAGAGGACCAGTGCCGCGCGTTTTGGGGCGACGTGCTGGGCATGTGTGAACTCGACAAGCCTCCGGTCCTGGCTGCCCGCGGCGGCGGCTGGTTCCGCGGCGGCGACTTGGAGGTCCACCTCGGCGTCGAGGACCCCTTCGCCCCCGCTCGCAAGGCCTATCCTGGCCTACTCGTGGATGGCCTCAGTCACCTCGCACAGCGGCTGCAACAGCTGGTTACCCCGTCACTTGGGACGGCGAGTTCCCTGGCCACGACCGCTTCTACTCCGCCGACCCCTTCCGCAACCGCCTGGAATTCCTCCAGCCGCAGTCCACTTGACGACTGTCCACTGAGACACAGAGGCGCGGGAGAATGCCGTCGGCTCCCATCCCCGGACGCACCGGGGAACCCCGGGCCCAGTGGCGGCCCCGCCGGTAGTCTCACCGCCATGGCCCACCTGGACGAGCAGGGTCGTCCGGAACCTCCCCTCGCGGCCGACGAGACCGCAACCCTCCTCGGGTTCCTGGAGTACCAGCGCGCCACCCTGGCGTGGAAGTGCTCGGGACTGGACGCGGCGGGCCTGACGGCGACGGTCGGCGCCTCGTCGATGACCCTGGGCGGGCTGCTCAAGCACCTGGCCTACGTCGAGGCCGACTGGTTCTCCCGGTGGCTGCACGGGCGAGACCGGCAGCCACCGTGGGACACGGTGGACTGGAAGGCCGAGCCCGACTGGGAGTGGCACTCGGCCGCCGGGGACTCACCTGAGCAGCTCCTAGCGCTCTGGCAGGACGCCGTGGCCCGATCCCGCTGCCTGATCGCGGAGGCGCTGGCCGGCGGCGGCCTGGAGCGGCTGAGCCGGCGCACCTGGCCCGACGGTCGGGCACCGAGCCTTCGATGGATCCTGTTCCACCTGATCGAGGAGTACGCGCGGCACAACGGCCATGCCGATCTCATCCGGGAATCGGTGGACGGGCTCACCGGGGAGTAGCCGCCGGCCAGAGGCGCAAGACTGACCTTGCTCCCATCGAGAGATCGTGGTTGTCCTGTTTACCTCGATGCGCGAGGGTCGGGACATGGTGATCCATCGGATCGTCCCCAATCTCAAGGTCGCAGATGCCACGGCCGGGCACGAGTTCTACGTTGACTTTCTCGGGCTGGAGAAGGCGTTCGACCTCGGCTGGATCGCAAGCTTCCGGTCGACGGACAACCGCGGTGCGCAGGTGAGCTTGGTGACGGGTGATGCCAGCGCGCCAGAGGACTCGGTCATGTCCGTTGATGTGGCCGACGTCGATGACGCCTACGCCCGCGCCCAGCAGCTGGGCTATGAGATCGTCCATCCGCTCACCGACGAGCCCTGGGGGAGTGCGCCGATTCTTCGTCCGCGATCCTCACGGCCACGTCATCAACATCGTTAGCCACCCCGACTAGCTCGGGAGGGAGACACCCATGTACTACCCGAAAGATGTGAGCCTTGACCAATCCCGGGACGGAGCCGGGCAACGAGCCACTGCCGTGGATGGTGGAGCCGGTGGCGATCGTCGCCCCCGACGCCGGGTGGCCGCGACGCGCCCGCGAACTCGCGGCGGAGGTGCGCGGCCTGCTCGGTGGCTGGCTTACCAACGAGATGGTCCACATCGGATCGACGGCGATCTCCGGTCTCCCAGCCAAGCCGATCGTCGATCTCATGGCTGCTACGAAGGATCCCGCCGCCACCGTCGTGATCACCCAACATTCCCTGGCGTCGGCGTTGTGGTTCCTGGTTCCGCCAGAGCTTGATCGGCGGCCGTGGCGGCAGGTCCTGGGCGGGGTGCGCGCCGCTTATCAGCCGCCGACGTGTCAGAAGGGAGCTCGTCGTGCTGGTCGACTCCGCCGGCCACCTCGCAGTGGCCTGTTGCGCAGGCTCGGCGGCGCGCTGCACCGGTCTGCAGTCCGGCGCAGTGGTCGAGTTGATCTACACCCGAGGACTGACGGTGCAGTAATTGGAGGAGCCGACATGCACACAGCCGTAGTGGGCGCGGGTCCAACCGGGCTCTACACCGCGATCGCCCTCGCCCGTCGCGGGCATCAGGTCACGGCCATCGATCGCGACCCCGGACCTGACGGGGACGGGTTGTGGAACCGCAGGGGCGTGATGCAGTTCCACCACCCACACGGCTTCCGCCAGCAGGTCGTGGACGCTCTTCTCGCCGAGATGCCGAAGGTGTGGGATGACTTGATCGCAGCCGGAGCGCAGCCGGCCACACTGCCCGATCAACCCGGCCAGCCCGGGCGGGTGGTCGGGCTCCGCTGCCGGCGCCTGGTCTTCGAACGCGTCCTGCGGTCAGCCGCCGAGGCGCAGCCCGGCGTCACGCTGCGGACCGGTCACGTCGACGACATCTGCCGCGAACGCGGACGCGCCGTCGGGGTCCGGATGGACGGCCATCAGGTGGACGCTGATCTGGTCGTCGACGCATCCGGCCGCGCCGACCAGCTCAACCGGACCTTCCGAGGACCGGCCGAGGGTGGTGACTGTGGAATCGCTTATGTGTCGCGGCAATACCAGCTGTTACCGGGCGCCCCGAATGGACCGATGAACGCACCGTTCGGGATGGTGACCACCTACCCCGGCTACCACGCGATCGTGTTCATCCACGACAACCGAAACTTCGCCACCCTCATCGCTCGGGCCGGCACGGACCGTCGGCTAGCGGCGCTGCGATTCCAGGAGGTGTTCGAGGCCGCCAGTCGAGCGATCCCTTCGCTCGCGGCATGGACCGCGCCGGACCGGTCCCGACCAATCACCGCGGTCCTGCCCGGCGGGCGGCTGAACAACACCTACCGGGGGCAGCTCAACGACGCCGGCCAGGTCGCTTTGAACGGGCTGATCTTCGCCGGGGATGCCGTGTGCACGACCAACCCCTCGGTCGGACGCGGCGTAGCCACCTCGCTGATGCAGGCCCAACAGTTGGTGCACCTGCTGGACGAGCACCGGCGCGACTTCATCTCGTGCTCCCTGGAGTTCGATCGCTGGTGCGCCGAGAACATCAAGCCGTGGTTCTCCGACCACGTGTATGGGGACGCCGAGCTGATCCGGCGCTGGTCTGGTCACGACGTCGACCTCACCCGACCCGTGCCCGCCGACCTGATCATGGCGGCTACCGAGGTCGACCCCGCGATGCTCAAGGTCGTCGGGCCCTATATGGCCATGCTCGCCCTGCCCGCCAGCCTCGCCGCCGTTGAACCACGCGCTCGGGAGATTTACGCCAGCGGCTGGCGCCCACCCGTACCCGACGGACCGACCAGGGACGAGCTGGTCGAACTGGTCACCGCGGTGGTCCGCTCCCGCAGTGCATAAGCGGTGCTGTCCAACCGGATAGCTCGCCAATAGCGTCAGTGCGCGAAGTGCCGGGTGCCGGTGAGGTAGAGCGGCACCCCGGCGGCCTCCGCGACAGCGATCGAATCGGCGTCGCGGACCGAACCGCCGGGCTGAACCACGGCGCGAACCCCGGCGTCGAGGAGCACCGCCAGCCCGTCGGGGAACGGGAAGTACGCATCGGAGGCGGCCACCGAGCCAGCCGCCCGCCCACCGGCTCGGCTGACCGCGAGTCGGGCGGCGTCTACCCGGTTCACCTGCCCCATCCCGATGCCGACGGTGGCCTGATCCGCGGCGAGCAGGATCGCGTTGGAGCGCACCGCGCGACAGGTCCGCCAGGCGAAAGCCAGGTCGGCCAGGGTCGTCTCGGTTACCGGCGCACCGGTGGCCAGCGTCCAGGACGCCGGACCGTCGCCGGGCGCGTCGATCGCGTCGCGGGTCTGCACCAGTAACCCGCCGGACAGCGCGCGGAACTCGACACCGCCACTGTCTGGGGGTGCAGCCAGCAGCAGCCGGACGTTCTTTTTGCGAGCGAGCACGTCCACGGCGCCGTGGGCGTACGACGGCGCCACCAGCACTTCGGTGAATATCTCGCTGATCTGCTCGGCCAGCTCGACGGTGACCTCGCGGTTCACCGCGATCACCCCGCCGAACGCGCTCACCGGGTCGCAGGCATGCGCCCTGCGGTGCGCGTCGGCGACGTCCCCGGCGGCCGACACCGCGATACCGCACGGGTTGGCGTGCTTGATGATCGCGACGCAGGCGCCGTCGTGGTCGTAGGCGGCGCGCCACGCGGCGTCCGCGTCGACATAGTTGTTGTAGGACATCTCCTTGCCGTGCAGCTGCTGCGCGCGGGCCAGCCCTCGCGTGGCGCCAGCGGTGTACAGCGCGGCCCGCTGGTGCGGGTTCTCCCCATAGCGCAACGTCGTCGCCTGACACCAGGAGGCACCCACCCAGGGCGGAAACTCGCCAGAGTCGAAGGATCCCATCCAGGACGCCACGGCAATGTCGTAATCCGCGGTGTGTCGAAACGCGGCGACGGCCAGCGCCTGGCGCTGCGCCAGGGTGAACCCACCGGCGCGGACGGCGTCCAGCACGTCGACGTAGGTTGCCGGGTCCACCACCACGGCGACCGAGGGGTAGTTCTTCGCGGCCGCGCGCACCATCGCCGGGCCACCGATATCGATCTGCTCAACGCACTCGTCGAAACCGGCCCCGGCGGCCACGGTCGCCTCGAACGGGTACAGGTTGACGACCAGCAGATCGAAAGGCGCGATGTCCAGGGCGGCGAGCTGGGCCACGTGCTCGGGCTTGCGGCTGTCGGCAAGCAGCCCGGCGTGCACCCGGGGGTGCAGGGTCTTGACCCGCCCGTCCAGGCATTCCGGGAAACCGGTGAGCTCCTCGATCGGGGTCACCGGCACCCCAGCGTTGGCGATCACGGTCGCCGTCGAGCCAGTGGAGATGATCTGCACCCCGGCCGCGTGCAGGCCGGTGGCCAACTCCACCAGCCCGCTCTTATCCGACACGCTCAGCAGCGCCCGGCGGACTGGCCGGCGGTCCTCGGTAGTCACGGTAGTGAGACCTTTCTCCCGGTGACGGTGCACCCATGGCGGGCCAGCTCGGCGACGACGTCCACCAGCAACCGCCGCTCCACCGTCTTGATTCGCTCGTGTAGTCGCGCTTCGGTGTCGTCCGCGAGCACCTCGACGGCGCGCTGGGCCAGGATCGGGCCGGTATCCACCCCGGCGTCCACCAGGTGCACGGTCGCGCCGGTCACCCGCACCCCGTGCGCCAGCGCAGCCGCCACCGGGTGTCGGCCGGGGAACGCGGGCAGCAGCGCGGGATGGCTGTTGAGAATGCGACCTGCGAAGCGGTCCAGAAACGCCAGCCCGAGGATCTTCATGAAGCCGGCCGTGACGATCAGATCCGGCTGGTAAGCGGCGACGGCCTCAGTGAGCGCGACATCCCAGCAAGCCCGGTCGGGGCGCTGGGCGAGGTCGACGACGAAGCTGGGTAGCCCGTGGTCTTCGGCGCGCTTGAGCCCGACGGTGCCGACCCGGTCCGCGCCGACAGCGACAACCTGGGCCGGATAGTCCGGACCAGCGGCGTCGAGCAAGGCCTGTAGCAGCGTCCCGGTCCCGGACACCAGTACAACGACCCGGGTCGGGATCGGCAGACGGAGCTGATGCACGGCTTCCTGACAGGGTCGGCGGACGCGGATGCCAAGACTAGCCGCCATGACATTGCGACCAGTCTCAAGACGAGCGCTTGACCGCCCGGTGCAGCGCGACGATGCCGCCGGTGAGGTTGCGCCAGTCAACGTCGGACCAGCCTGCGGCGGCCACTCGCTGCGCCAGCGCGGGCTGGTCGGGCCAGGCCCGGATGGACTCGGCGAGGTAGACGTACGCCTCAGGGTTACTGCTCACCCGCCGGGCGACCTCCGGTAGCGCGCGCATCAGGTATTCCAGATACACAGTGCGAAACGGCCGCCAGGTGGGAGTGGAGAATTCGCAAATCACCAGCCGACCGCCGGGCCGAGTGACCCGGGCCAGCTCGGCCAGCGCAGCGTCGAGGTCCGCCACGTTGCGCAGCCCGAAGGAGATCGTGACCGCGTCGAAGACCCCATCAGCGAAAGGCAGCGCCAGCGCGTCGGCTCCGACCAGCGGCACCTCCCGGTGCCGCCCCACGCGCAGCATCCCCAAGGAGAAGTCCGCGGCCACGCACCACGCCCCGGCGCGAGCCAACTCGACGGTGGAGACCGCGGTACCCGCCGCAAGATCGAGCACCCGCTCTCCCGGCCCCGCAGCGACGTCGACCCGGGTGCACCGCCGCCACCACCGGTCCCGACCGAACGACAGCACCGTGTTGGTCAGATCATAGCGGCGGGCCACCCCGTCGAACATCGCCGCGACATCGCGAGGATCTTTATCCAACCCGGCTCTCGGCACAGCGCCCACCCTACGGTTGGCAGTCCTGCAAGGATTCCCAAAACTATGCAGCGCGGGCCTGGCGGCGGCGCAACCACCAGCTGGCCGGCGCCACCAGCACCCATAGCGTCGTCAGTATGATCAAGACCGGAGCCACACCCTGCACCCAGGTTCGCCCAGCGACCCGCAAGCGCGCCGTTGGCTCGGAGCTGTCATATTCGACCCGGACCAGCTGCCCCACCTGCAGCCCCGACGGGTAGGCCAGCCCCGCGTCCGGGCGGAAGACCTTGCCGTCGGGCGTGGTGAACTGCACCAGAGTCCGTATCGAGGTCACCGCGAGCACCTGGGCGGTGGCGTGCCCGGTGCGGGCATCGATGCCCGCGTCATCGAGCGCCGCGCCGGCCAGCGCCAGCGTGATGAGCCCGGTCAGTAAGGCCGCTGCTGCGAGCGGCAGCCACCACACCGGTCGTCGCCGGCGGTTGCGAATCTGCCGTGGGGACCCGGTAACGGGCCCGGTAACCAGAGCGGTCATCGCTGGCAGCTTAGCGGCCGTCGCGACAGCGGATCGACGCGCAACACGCGTCCGGCGTCGGGCCCTAATACGCTGGTGATGTGACCACCGCCCCGCTGACCGACCGGCTGGTCGTGCGCTCGCGTCTGGTGCCGGGCGGCGGTACCGACCTGCTCGACATGTTGCCCTCCCCTCGCGGGGCGCTGTCCTGGATTCGTGCCGGTGAGGGGCTGGTGGCCTGGGGCGAGGTGGCTCGGGTATGCACCGAAGGGCCGCACCGCTTCGCCCGCGCGCAGGGCTGGTGGGAGTCCTTCTGCACTCAGCTCGACACCCGTGATGAGGTCGGCCTTCCGGGCAGCGGCCCGGTTGCCTTCGCCAGCCTCGCCTTCGATGAATCCCCGGGCAGCTCGGTACTGGTGGTGCCGCGGGTGGTGGTAGGCCGACGCGGCGACCAGACTTGGGTCACCGAATTCGAGACCGGCCTGGTGACCGGCCCGGTGGTCCCAGTGAGCCGGCCCCGTGGCCTGCGGTACTTCGACGGTGAGCTACCGGTGACCGCGTGGCGCGACGCGGTGGCGCGCGCGGTATCGCGAATGCGTGATGGCGCGGTACCGGCGAAAGTGGTCCTCGCGCATGACCTGCTCGCGGTGGCTGATGAGCCGCTGGATCCCCGGTTCGTGCTACATGGGTTGGCGGCACGGTACCCGTCGTGTTGGACGTTCGCAGTGGACCACCTGATCGGCGCGACCCCCGAGTTGCTGCTGCGCCGGCGCGGCACCGAGGTGCTTTCGAGGGTGCTGGCCGGAACCACGTGGCCCCATGACGGCGCCAACGCCGGGGAGCTGGCCGTTGAGCTACTCGCCTCGGCCAAAGACCACGATGAACACCGCTACGCGGTCGACTCACTGGCCCAGGCACTGCGGCCGTTCTGCACGGAACTGATCGTTCCCTCCGCACCCAGCGTGCTGGAACTGCACAATGTGCTGCACCTGGCCACCGAGGTGCACGGAGTGCTGCATCCCCTGGGGCCGCCGCTGCTCACCCTGGCCGACGCTGTGCATCCCACTGCCGCCGTGGGCGGCAGCCCCACCCTGGCCGCGGTCAGCGCGATCGGTGAGCTGGAGGCGATGGACCGCGGACGCTATGCAGGTCCGGTCGGCTGGGTGGATGCCGCGGGTGACGGCGAGCTGGGCATCGCACTGCGCTGCGCCCAGGTCGTCGGTCGGTTCGCTCGGTTGTTCGCCGGCTGCGGAATCGTCGCGGGCTCCGATCCCGACTCCGAGGTCGCCGAGGCCGCCGCCAAGCTGGTCCCGATTCGCGACGCTCTGGAGGGCTCGTGAGGCTGTTCAACCCGGCGGTGCGAGCGGCCGGGTTGGAGTGAACAGCCAGGTCCGCGCGATCGCATCGACGTTCTTGCCGGAGACGTGTTTGACCAGGGCCAGGAAGTCCTGCACCGAACCGTTGCCACCGGCCCGCTCGGTGGCCCAGGCACGCAAAGCGGCGAAGAAGTTCTGGTCGCCTAGCGTGGCCCGAAGTGCCTGCAGCGCCATCCCACCGCGCGTATAGACGGCGTTGTTGAACACCCCGGTCGCGCCGGGAGTTCCCGGCGGGGTTCGCCAGAAGTCGTCGCCGGCGGGATGGCGTGCGTAGTCTTGCGCTGCCGTTTGCGCGGCGGTGGGGCCGCCGTGGCGTTCGGAGTACAGCCACTCGGCGTAGGTGGCGAAACCCTCGTTGAGCCAGATGTCGCTCCAGTGGCTCACGGAGACGCTGTCCCCGAACCACTGGTGGGCCAGCTCGTGCACCACCACTGGGACATTCTGGCCGTCATCGAAGAATGTCGACGCGTATACCGGACGGGTCTGGTCCTCCAGCGCGAACCCAAGGCTCGCGTCCGGGACCACCCCGCCGAGCTGGTGGAATGGGTAGGGGCCGAAGATCCCGGACAGGAACTCGATGATCTGCGGCGTCTGTTCCACCGAGGCACGTGCCGCGATCGCGATCGCCGGATCGAGTGCCCGATCGTAGGCGGCCAGGTACAGGCCGAAGCGGGTGTCCCGGCGCACGATGTCGTAGTTGCCGATCGCGACGAACGCAAGGTAGGTAGCCATCGGCTCGGTCTCCTGCCAGCGCCACTGCTGCAGGCCCGGCCCCACCGCCTCCGGACCACCGAGCAGGGCGCCGTTGGATATCGCCTGCAGTCCGGCGGGCACGACGGCGGTGATCGTGAAAGTCGCCTTGTCCGACGGATGGTCGTTGGAGGGATACCACCAGGCGGCGATATCCGGCTCGCCCACGGCGACGGCGCCGTCGGCGGTGCGCACCCACGGCGACTGCACCCCAGGTCTGCCGGAGACGCTCGATGGCATCCCGGCGTAATCCACCCGCACCGTCATCGGCGCTCCGGACGGGACGGGTGCGGCGGGCGTGACTTGCAGCTCACCACCGTCCTGGTGGATGACGGCCAGCCGGCCGTTCACCAGGACAGCCGACGCGGGCAACCTCAGGTCCAGATCGAATCGGGACAAGCTTTCGGTGGCCGTGGCGGTGATCGTGGTGTGGCCTACCAGCTGATCGGTGGGTGGGTCGTAGCGGACTGCGATGTCGTACGCGGTGACGTCGTAGCCGCTGTTGCCGGCGCGCGGAAAGTACGGGTCCCCGATACCGTCGGCACCTGCCACCGGTGGCCCAGTCAGCGTCGGCGTGGCCGAAGGCGGGTGCTGGGGGGTTGCCGGAGCGGACTTCGAGGCCTGCCACGGCATTGCCAGCGCCACCAGCACCAGCAGCAGCGCCAGCACCGGCCCGATCAGCAATACAATTCGTTTGCGCATGGTTACCTCCCCGGCACTGACCTTAAGCGCTGCCACCGACAAAAGGACCGACAGCCATTGCCACCGCGGTCCGGATCTGATCGTGCAGCGCACGCAGCCCGGACCGTTGCGTGACCACCTCCACCACCCGCAGGCCCCGGGCAGGAGCTACCGCCACCTCCGCCAGCTCGCTGACCGACGCCCGAACGTGCGACACGTGATGCGCCGCGCACAGAGCCGCCAGATCGGTGCCGTGCGGGGTGCCGAAGACGCGTTCGAAAGCACCGGCGTACTCCGGGACACCCTGCTCCAGCAGCCCGAAGATGCCGCCACCATCGTCGTTGGCGACCACCACGGTCAGGTCCGGGCGGGCCTCCTCCGGACCGGCTAGTAGCCCGTTCGAGTCGTGCAGAAACGTCAGGTCGCCGACCAATGCGTAGTCCGGGCCGCCGTGCACCAGCGCCGCCCCGATTGCGGTGGAGATCGTCCCGTCGATGCCGGCGACGCCCCGGTTGGCCAGCACGGTCAGACCCCGGCGCGGCCGGGCGGCCAACGATACGTCCCGGATCGGGTTGGAGGAGCCGAGCAGCAGCAGTGACCCGGTGGGCAGCGCGGCGACCAGCCGCCGGGCCACCCCGAGACCGGTTGTCTGTGGGTGGCCGCCCACGATGGCGCTCACCGCATCGGCGGCTTTGGTGTCCGCCTGCTGCCACCCGCGCAGCCACCGCGGATCAGATGAGCCGACGCAGCGCAGCGCGGTGCCCACCGCGACCGCGGTGGCCGCGATATCCGTCCACTCCGGGCGGTCGGTGAGGACGGTGACCGCCACCGCCGGGTCCGCGAGCAGCCGCTGCACTGACCGATGCAGGGTGGGGCGACCAAGCACCAGCACCTGCTCGGGTCGCAACTGATCGATCACCGGCGAGCCCAGCAGCCACGGCCCGGCTGCCAGCGCGTCCGGCCAGCCGGGCGCGGTGGGTTCGGCCACCAGCGGCAGCCCCGGTGGCGCCGGGGGCGCGCCGTGGCCGGCGACCACCAGCGTGGGCCGGCCTAGGTCCAGCTCCACCTCGACGCGCAGCGGCGAACCGGTCGGCACCGCGGTCCAGGGCGCGCCGGTTGGGCGGCCTTGAAGAGCCGCCAACACCCCCGGCCCAGGACCGGCCTCAGGATTGAGTGGCTCGCGAAACGGCACGTTGAGATGCACTGGTCCCGGTCCGCCGCCCAGGGCACCGCGCGCGGCTGCGACCGCCCGGTCCACCGCGGACCGCCACTGGGTGTGCTGCGCACAGTCCGACGGTGCCGCCAGTGACGGCGTCGCACGCACCGCTGCGCCGAACAAGCCGGCTTGGCGCACCGTCTGGTTCGCCCCGGTACCGACCAGCTCGGCCGGGCGATCGGCGGTGACCGCCAGCAACGGGATCCCGGCGTGGTGGGCCTCCAACACCGCCGGGTGCAGATTCGCCGCCGCCGTGCCCGACGTGCACACCACCGGCACTGGCCACTCGGAACGCAGCGCCAACCCCAGCGCCAGGAACGCTGCAGAACGCTCGTCGATCCGGACATGCAGGGTCAGCCACCCGGCCTGCTCGGCCGCGTGCAGGGCGAAGGACAGCGGCGCGTTGCGCGACCCCGGGCAGAGCACGGCGTGGCGCACCCCGCACCGCACCAGCTCGTCGACCAGCACCGTGGCCAGCGCGGTGGACGGGTTCACAAGTGATCAGCATGCCTTATTCGTATGATCACTGCCGTGACTGTCTCGGAGCTGTTCGACCCGTCCACCTGGCGCAGCGTCGAGGGCTTCGACTTCGCCGATATCACCTATCACCGTGCGGTGGCGCACGGCACCGTCCGGATCGCCTTCGACCGGCCCGAAGTGCGCAACGCCTTCCGCCC
>JBBPZY010000242.1:0-11295 GCA_038276315.1 Mycobacteriales bacterium | reverse complement strand
TCCAAGCGAAAAGTTGCCGGCTGTGGCAACTCCGCACAGCGCGATAGTCCTTCCCTGAACGTCACGGACAGTAACGTCCGGATCCATGGTGCCGGGGGAGACGGCTGATCTGGCCACGTGACCCCATCCCACTCCAGGAATAGGCGTCATCAGGTGAAACACCGTCGTGTTCGCGAACCGCAGCCGGATCCGCTGCCCCTCGCACCGGCATCCCTCACGCGGACGCCTCCGCTTCGCTCGGGAATCCTGGAAGGATCGATGGTGTGCGAACCCTGCTCAACATCATCTGGTTGCTGTTGTGTGGCATCTGGATGGCACTCGGGTACCTGCTCGCCGGGATCGTTTGCTGCTTGCTGATCATCACGATCCCGTTCGGCTTGGCCTCGTTCCGGATCGCGAGCTTCGCGTTGTGGCCCTTCGGTCGGATGCTCGTGCGACGCGCCGACGCCGGCGCACCCTCGGTCATCGGCAATGTGATCTGGATCATCTTCGCGGGTCTCTGGCTGGCCATCGCCCACGTCCTCACGGCCGTCGCGCTGGGCCTGACGATCATCGGCATCCCGCTCGCCTTGGCGAACCTCAAGCTGGTCCCGGTGTCTCTCACACCACTCGGCCGGGTCATCGTCCCTGTGATCGACTAGCCGGTTTCGGCCGCTATCACGGCGCCACGGCGATGAGTTCTCGTGCGGGCCGCAGTCGTAGGGTCGAAGGCTTGGCACATCACCAAGCGCCGGCCCGTCGGCGCGGATGAGGAGACACCATGGGACAGCCAGTAGTGCACTTCGAGGTCATCGGCACGGACGCGGCTGCGCTGCGGTCCTTCTACTCCGACCTGTTCGGGTGGAAGATTGACGCCGGTAACCCGATGAACTACGGCATCGTGCAGCGCGAGGGCGGCGCTTCCGGCGAGGGCACTGGAATCGGTGGTGGTATTGGAGCGGCACCCGAGGGCTATCCCGGTCACGTCACCTTCTATGTCGGGGTCCCTGACGTCGAGGCCGCACTGGCCCAGGCGGAGGGCCTCGGGGGATCACGGGTGATGGGTCCTGAGACGGTCATGGAGCAGATCGAGATCGGACTCTTCAACGACCCGGAGGGACATCTGATCGGCGTCGTCAAGACCTCGTAGCGCAGTTGTAGCTAACGTACGTCCGCGGCGGGCGCGGATCCATCGTGTGCCAGCCGGTGGTGGGCGAGGTCGGCGTGGTGGTCGGCGCCGTCGCGGGAGTGTGGGTCGGTGTGCACGGTGGCCGATCCAGCGCAGCTGGCTGGGATCGACCGCGTCCATCAGCCGCCGGTAGATCTCCCGGGCGGCGTCTTTAACCACCAGCAGGATCGCGGCGGTGATGGCCAAGCCGACGACGGGGTCGGCCCACCGCCAGCCGATGGCGACCCCGCCGGCACCCAGCAGCACCGCGAGCGAGGTGAACCCGTCGGTGCGGGCGTGCAGCCCGTCGGCGACCAGCGCCGCGGAGCCGATCCGCCGGCCGACTCGGATGCGGTAGCGGGCGACAGTCTCATTGCCGACGAAGCCGATCACCGTCGCAGCGCTGACCGCGAGCAGGTGCGAGACATCCGCGGGGTGCAGCAGCCGCCCGATCGCCTGGTAGCCGGCCAGCGCCGCCGAGGCAGCGATGATCGCCACGATGACGATGCCGGCCAGGTCCTCGGCGCGGCCGAACCCGTAGGTGTATCGGCGGGTCGCGGCCCGGCGGCCGAACAGGAACGCGATCCCCAACGGCACGGCGGTCAGGGCGTCGGCGACGTTGTGCAGGGTGTCGCCCAACAGCGCCACCGACCCAGACGCCGCCACCACCAGGCCCTGTACGGTGGCGGTGGCACCGAGGACGGCCAGGGAAATCCACAAGGCGCGGATGCCGTCGCGAGACGTCTCCATCGCGGCATCGACCTTCTCGGCGCTGTCATGCGAGTGCGTGATCAGGTGCGAAAGATCGTGCCACCAGCCATGACCGTGGCCGTGCCCGTGGTGGCCGCCCATGGTGGTGCCCTTCGCATGATAACCAGTGCTGTGACACTATAGGTGCTCATGTACGCACGCGACAACACGGCAACCATCGGTGCCGCGCCACAGCCACCTACCGATGGTCAGATCGAGGCTGCGGTGGCCGCGCTTCGAATGTTGGCTGACCCCACTCGGCTGCGACTGCTGTGGCTGCTGGGCACCGGCGAGTACGACGTGAGCAGCCTCACTGCGGCGGTCGGCGCGGCCAGGCCGTCGGTGTCGCAGCATCTGGCAAAGTTGAAACTCGCCGGGCTGGTCACGATGCGGCGCGACGGACGGCGTGCCGTATACGCCGCACGTGGTGGGCATGTGCGGCGGCTCGTCACTGAGGTACTGGCCGCAGCCGATCACCGCCTGACCGGCGCCCCCGACCACGACTAGCAGTCACCACAGTTCACCGTCGGTGAGCACGTAGAGGAACGGGACCAGCGGGATGAGTGCGAAGACGCCCCATACGAGCTTTGCGCCGCCGTCGACGTCCCGGCGCGAGGCGAGGTTGAGCCAGACCAGCACTACGGCCACCGGGTGCAGGAAGCAGACCAGCAGCTCCAGGATTTTCTTCATAGTCGAGCAGTACCCGTTTTTCCGGGTCGATCCACCCGACGATGGAGATACAGATAGGGGGTAACGGTTATAGTCGGGTACGGAGGGCGGATGATGAACGGCTACATAGACGACAAGGCCGCGTTATTGGCTCGCCTGGCGCGCATCGAGGGTCAGGTCCGAGGGCTGGCCAGGATGGTCGAGGGCGACAAGTACTGCATCGACGTGCTGACCCAGGTATCGGCGACCACCCGTGCGCTGCAAGCGGTCGCGTTGGAGCTCCTCGATGACCATCTCAAGCACTGCGTGGTCGAGGCCGCGGCGCAGGGCGGCGAGCTGGCGCAGGAGAAGGTCCGCGAGGCCACCGCGGCGATCACCCGGCTGGTCAAGTCATGACCGTGCTCACCGCGATCGGCGACAGCTTCTATGAGGCGTTCTCCATGTTCTGGGAGACCCTCTGGGCACTGGTGCTCGGTTTCGGCCTGTCCGGTGCGGTGCAGGCCTTCGTCAGCCGGGGGCAGATGCGTCGCGCCCTGGGGGATCACCGGCCGGCGACGGTGGGCAAGGCCGGGTTCCTCGGAATGGTGTCTTCCTCGTGCTCCTACGCTGCCGCCGCGCTGGCCAAATCGCTGTTCGCCCGCGGCGCGGATTTCACCGCCTCGATGGTGTTCATGTTCGCGTCCACCAACCTCGTGGTGGAGCTGGGCATCGTGTTGTGGCTGCTGTTGGGCTGGCAGTTCGCCCTCGCGGAATTCGTCGGCGGCGTCATCATGATCGTCGCGCTGGCCCTGGTGCTGCCCCGGGTCATCCCCGGGCGAGACGCCGAAGACGCGCGCGCCCGGCTCAACTCCGGTCAGCGTGAGGCGGACGGGCATGCCCACCACGGCCAGCCGGGCGATGACCTTGATGGTGACGACCCGGGTGAACGCCGACCGCTCGCCGAACGAATCCGCAGCCGGGCCGGCTGGTCAGACGCCGCCAGCTACACCATCAGCGACCTGACCATGCTCCGCAAGGAGCTGCTGATCGGCTTCCTCGTCGCTGGGTTCGCCACCGTGCTGGTGCCCACCGGCGTCTGGCAGTCGCTGTTCCTCACCGGCCACGGGTTCTGGTCCGCACTGGAGAATGTGGCCCTGGGTCCGCTGCTGGCGATCCTGGCGTTCGTCTGCTCGGTCGGGAACGTGCCGCTGGCAGCGGCGCTGTGGGTAGGGGGGATCAGCTTCGGTGGGGTGATCTCCTTCGTCTTCGCCGATCTGATCACACTCCCGCTCCTGCTCATCTACCGTAAGTACTACGGAACTCGGCTGACCCTGCGACTGCTGGCGGTGTTCTGGGCGGTGATGAGCATCGCCGGGCTGGCCACCGAGTACCTCTTCGCCGCAGTGCACCTGGTACCCACCGGGCACCCGCAGACGGTGGCGATGGAGGGCGTGACCTGGGACTACACCACGATCCTCAACATCATCGCCCTGGCCGTGTTCGCCGTGCTGTACTGGCTCTACCGCAACCGGGAACGCTTCGGCGGCGGCACCGGCTACGCACACGACCTGGTCTGCGGCATGCAGGTCGAGACCGCGGCGGCCCCGGCCAAGGCAGTCCATGACGGCATACAATTCTTTTTCCTGCTCCGACCACTGCCAGGCCCGTTTCACCACCGCCCCGCACCGCTACACCACGGCGGCGAGCCGTAACACCTGCACCACCGACGCCGACTCCACCGCCGTGACCACTTCGAAGGGGGATCTGTGAACCGCAGCGCGGTGCGACGTGGGGTGCTGGTCGCCGCCGCCGTGCTGGCGGTCCTCACGCTGGGAGTCGGCTTGGTCTTCACGCTGGGCCGGTCAGCTGGCCTGACCGCGAACCACGCAGCGGGCGGCGGTGTTCCCGCTGCCACAATCACGACCGTCTCACCGGAACGCGCGGTACAGATCGTCCCCGACGGCTCGACGGCGTTCAACCCGACGACCCCGATCATGGTGCGAGCCAGGATGGGCACGCTTGAGGCGGTCAGCGTGGTCAACGTCGCTACCGGCACGGCCGTGCGTGGCACGCCGTCCCAGGACCGCACGACGTGGACCTCGACCGAACCGCTCGGCTACGGCTCGAGCTACCGGATCGACGCGACGGCGATCGGGGGCAACGGCGCGCCGGTGCAGCGCACCAAAACTCTGACGACGCTGTCCCCGGCGGCGCAGGCCTACCAGTCGCTGATCCCGGGTTCCGATCAGGCCGAGGTCGGAGTCGGTCAGCCGATCGTGGTCCGCTTCGATACTGCCGTCACCGACCGGGCCGCCGCGGAGAAGGCGCTGGCGGTCACCGCAGACCCGCCGCAGCAGGGAAGCTGGTTCTGGATGTCGAACACAGCGGTCCACTACCGGCCACAGAGCTACTGGCAGCCCGGCAGCACGGTGACAGTCAATGCCCGGCTTTATGGCGTTGACCTCGGCGATGGTGTCTACGGGCAAACTGATCGCACTGAGACCTTCCGCGTGCATGACGCGTGGATCGCCAAGGCTGACGGCGCCACCAAAACCATGCAGATCTTCGACAACGGCCAGTTGGTCAAGACCATGCCGATCAGCCTCGGCTCCCCCGGGTTCCCCACGCACAACGGTCCGCACGTGATCTCGGACAAACAACCCAGCATCATCATGGACTCCTGCACCTACGGTGTCTGCAAGGGCCAGCCCGGCTACTACCGGGAAAAGGTTGATCTCGACGAGCGGATCTCTAATGACGGCGAATTCGTCCACTCGGCGCCCTGGTCGGTCGGCCAGCAGGGCGACAGCAACGTCTCACACGGCTGCGTGAACCTCAGCCCGGTCAACGCGCAATGGTTCTACGACCACTTCGGTCTCGGCGACGTGGTCGAGATCACCAACTCCGGCGGAGCCCCACTACCGGTCTGGGACACCTACGGCGACTGGGCGCTGACGTGGTCGAAGTGGCAAGCAGGTAGCGCTATCCAGTAGTGGCTCGGCGAGTTGTGTTCACAGCCGGGCGTGGGACCAATCCACGCTCTCCGGTGCGGGGGTAGGCGTGCCGACGTCGAGCTGGATGTCCTCGTGATCTCTGAGTGGGATCGTGTTCGGGTCACCGGTGAACGGCTTACCGTTGACGTAGGCGGTGATCGCCCCGGTTGCCGGGCCGACCGCGTCGGAGTTCAGTGGTTGCCGCCAGAGCGCGAAGAACTGACCCAACGTGTAAGTCTGCTGGGTGGGCGACTCGACGTGGATGATCCCGTCGTCGGCGTGCACGTGCAGCCAGTAGTAGCAGCGGCTGGCGTGCGCGAAGGTGTTCGCCCCGGTGTTCTTGGCCACCGGCGCCACGAGGCCGATCCCGTAGGGAAGGCTGCGCGGTTGACCGTTGACGAACACCAGCAGATGGCTGTGGATGTGGTAGGCGACTTGTTCACTGGCGTCACACTGGATCCCGTCCACCGGCGCACCGTCGACAGCCGTAGACGCCGGCGCCAACGCCGGTCCGGTCTCCACCGCGATCCCCTCCGGCCCCTCTGGGCCGGCCGACTTCGTCGCCGGTGCCCCGCAGCCCTGTAACGTCAAGCCCAGCGCCACGGCGACCGCGAGCGCCACGGGGCCACCGCCCGATCGCGGACGTGCCAGCTGATTACCTGTCCCTCTCAAGATTCTTCTCGGCACCGTGGATGTCCTTCGCTGTGTCGTGATCTGTGGCGCGACTGTTCGCATCAATGGCGGGTACTGGTCCGACCATGGCCGCTACCTGCCATTGATGCGAGCAGCCGCGCCGACGACCGCACCGGTGTCACCCGGTGGAACGCGAACGTCCGGTACACGTTCGGCCAGTCGCGACCGCCTGGCACTAGCGTGGGGTTCATGGCGGCGGTTGCCCTGGTGCTCGGCATCGGCTACGTCGTCGTGGTGTTCATCGTGGAGCCACTGCGGCTTCGCCGGCGGACCGGAGCCTCTGGGTGGGTAGCGAGTCTGGGCGCCACCACCGCGGAGAAGACTGCGAGTGCAATGTTCCTGCTCGGCTGCGGGCTGGAACTCAGTAACCCAGCGCTGGTGCTGGCGGGCTTCGCGCTGCCCCGGGTAGATTTTCCGGTGGCCGTTGCCGTGGCCGGCGCGGGCTTGTCCGTCGCCAGCGTGGTGCTCGCCGCGGTCAGTCAACACCACATGGGCCAGTCCTGGCGCACCAGCATCGACCCCGATAACGCAGCGCCGCTGGTCACCACCGGCCCGTTCCAGGTGGTGCGCAACCCCACCTACACCAGCCTGCTCGCCAACAGTCTCGCCATAGGCCTGCTGGTGCCCACCCCCGCCGCGCTCGCCGCCTTCCTGGTGTGCCTCTGGGCGCTGCAGCTGCAGACCCGTCGGGTGGAGGAACCACACCTAAGGCGCGTGCACGGCGAGGACTACCAGCGCTACGCCCGCCAGGTCGGTCGATTCCTTCCCACTATCGGGCGCGTCTCCGGCTTCGGTAGGTAACGACCAGGCCGGTGCGCTGCCTTGCCCGTCTGAGCTCTAACCGGGCTCCTGCCTCGCACTTGGCGCCGCGACGAACCCTTGCTTCCCTTACCGTCCTCCGACCACCAGGTGCGATGCCGCGTTGGCTACCATCAGCCCGCAGGGCCGTTAGCTCAACTGGCAGAGCAAAGGACTTTTAATCCTTGGGTTCTGGGTTCGATCCCCAGGCGGCCCACAAAACACCAGGTAGACGCCTTCTGTGTGGGGCCTGAGCAAGATCAATGGATACTTTTGGGGATACTTTTGGGCTCATGCGCTGTCGGACCCGAGTAACTCTTCGAGGACATAGGCGGTCTGCCGGTCGGTGAGTTTGCGCCCGATGTAGTGGTCTTGGGTCATGCTGACTCGGGAGTGGCCGAGTTGGTCACTGATCTTGCGGGTGGGCACTGCGGCGTCATCGAGGAAGCTGGCGGCGGTCTTGCGCAGGGTGTGGCTGACCAGTCCCGTGATACCGGCTTTGTCGCGGACTTGCCGCCATACCCGTCGCACGTTGGAGGGATCACGCCAGCCGCCGAGGGAATCGGGGAACACGGGTTGTACCTGCGAGGCGATGGCCAGACGGCGACGTTTGAGCATGGTCACCGCCCAGCTCGGGAGGGGGATCAGCCGTTCGCCGCTTTCGCCCGTTTTGGTCGAGGACAGCCGCAGCAGCCCAACACCCTTGCGGCGGACCAGCCGCCAGCAGACATCCACACTCGCCTGGTCCAGGTCGACCTCATCCCAGCCGATCGTCAGGCATTCCCCGATCCGGCACCCGGTGGCAAGCATCATCAGCGACAAGTCGGGCAGATCCCATGCCTGTGCCGCGTCGCTGGCCGCCACCGCGTCAAGCCACTGTTGGCGTTCCTTACCGGTGAGCGACTTGGCCTTAGGCCGAGGGTTCGCCTCGATCCGACCGACTTCGCGGACTGGGTTGACCGCCACCGCGCCATGTCGGGCGGCCAGACGCATCATCCCGGAGATTACGATCTTGGCTGTGCGGGCGCCGCTGACGGTCTTGTTCTTGATTGCTTCCAGGAGCTGATCAACAACCGGGGTGTCCACCTCCCGCACTCGCAAGCCACTAAGCGCCGGTTCGATGTGTCGCCGGTAAATCGGCCGGTAGGCGTCCGGAGTGCCCGGGCTCTTGCGGTTCGCTTCAACAGCGGCCTCGATCTCGGCCAGCCACAGCTTGGGCACCTTCTCATTGTGGTTTGCGGGGTGATCTCGGCCTGCTTGACTGGCCGCTGGCGGTCGGCTAGCGCGGGGCCCACGCCCCTGCATCCGCCACGAGTACAAGGTCTGCACCGGCACTCGGAGGTAGTCGGCGAGGTCTTGGGCTGTCCACAGTGGCGCTGTCTGGGTGGTCTGGTTCATGGACCGATTCCCCTCGCTCAGGCGGCTTGATCGAGAGTTGCCGAATGGTTGTCGGGCGGTGGGTCGCTGGTCGCGAGTTGGGCGGCGGTGTATTCGGCTTTCCATCGCTGTCGTTCGGCGATGGCGTGCAGCAGCAGCACAGGCCGGGGTGGCACATCGGGGTCGGCCGGGGCCGTGCGTTCCCACACGTACGGCCCGTCCTGGGGGCCGTACGCGGGCTGGATACCGGCGGATTGGAGGAGTTGCCGAACAAATTCGCCGCGTTCGGCGCGGTGGTCATCGAGGGTCTTGTTCGACCACTTCCGGGACACCAGGACCGGCGACCGGCGATGCCGAGGTGTTCGGGTTTGTGGGCCTTGCCCTTGCAGGCCCGGGGGTCAGGGAGTGTCGGGCGCCGTGGGGTTGGATGCCGTAGAGCAGCCACACCGCACACCGAGGCGAGCACGGGGTGACCCGGAGTTGGGTGTGGAGCCGGTGGGCGTGGTCGCGTTGGGCGTCGGTGGCGTGCTGGGCTCAGCTAGTTCGTCGCAGGCTTGGTCGAAGGTGGGCAGCGGTGCGCCGAGTGTCGGGGTCGGCCGACGTCGATCGCGCGGTTGTTTCCGGACAACGCGATTCGGGTGGCTTTGGCTGGGTCATCCAGCACAATGGCGAGGTTGCGGGCCAGCAGGTTGGCCGTACCGGTCGGCAACAGTCCCAGCGGGGTGCCCGATCCGGCGAGGACTCGCGCCACGTGACGGACGGTGCCATCTCCACCGCAGACGAGCACCAGATCGGCGCCGGCGGCCAGTGCGCATCTAGCCTGACCGCCACCCGGGTCCTCGACGATGGTCTCAAGCCACAACGGTGGCGCCCACCCCAGTTCCGCGCACACTCTGGCGATCTGGGTGTGCAACTGCGCCGAGTCCTCGACGTGGATCGGGTTGACCACCACTGCCGGCAATGGACGGTCCGGCAGTGAGCGAGGCGCCGGCTCGGGTTGCACAGACGCTGAAGATACGCCTCGTGATGGGCTCAAGCCGACAAGCCGACGTGTCAAGAGGTGGACCAGGCGCCCGCACGGCACAAGGTTTACCGGCCGCCGCCTGTGGTCACCGCACCACGGGGGAACGTGTGTGGTGGCCACGACTTCCGCATGATGTATGCCACGCCCAGTCCGATCGCGCCACCGGCGAGCACGTCGCTCACATGATGTTTCTCGCTCTGGATCAAAGACCAGTGAGCTGCGGTCGCGGCGGCTGCAAGGGGAATCGCCAGCAGGGGCGACTCCTGAGCCACGCCGAAGACAAAGGCACTGTCCGACGCGGTGTGACCCGACGGGAAGGACGATGTGACCGGACTGATCCGGCCCTCGTCGGCACCTTGCGGCCGTCGCCGGCGGACGAGGGGCTTGATAACGAGGTTGGCGACGAAGGCAGCGACGAGGTAACACACGCTGCCGCGCAGGGCTGCTTGCTGACCCCTTGTGCCACCTTTAACGGCGAGCGCGGTGGCAACAGCGGCCCAAAACAGCGGCTGCTCAAGGATACGGCCAACACGATCGAGCCCGGTTGCCACGTTTGCGCCTCCTCGTTGGCGAAGATGGTTGGTCAGGGAGAATCGACGGATGCAGCGCATGCGTGGTGTCAGGGGCACACACGCTACCTCAACGCCACACTTGACGGTTGGCGAGGCAGCTGTGCCCGAAGTTCTGGGTGCGACACGTCGGCGCAGCGCGGCCTGACGAGGCCGGTCGCGGTGAGCGACGAGGGTCACCGCCCGAATCGGCGTCGGACCCGGACACAAGAAGGCTGATCGGCCCGCCGATCAGCCAGTTCCCCGGTCACAGCGGTGACTCTGAGCGAGAGAAACATACTTACTGATCGGTGGTCGATCACGGCCGCGGCGCTCACCGTCCTGGAGTACTGGGCGCTCCGGTCGTGGCGTTCGCTTTGATCACGTTGGAAACCAATTCTCGAGGCTCTTCGAAGTAGTCCATCACGATAATTCCAATGCGCCCCGGCGGGGATTCGACAAGATAATCGTTGAGACGTGGATTGATCTTCTTTGAGTAGCCGCGCGCCGTCAGTCCAACAGCGCTGGAAAACGTAATGTACAATTCATTCGAATCGCCACGTTGGGCTTTCTCTATGTGTTCAACGACGAAGTTGAACTTGTCATCATCGCCAGGGTTCTGATAGCGATCTTCAATATCATAGAATGGAGGGGTTGTGCTTCTAAAGCACCGGTCTTCCGGCCAGTAGGAAAGGTCAAATCCAACGTCTTGGCCACCTTTGAATCTGCGTAACAAGACGATCCTACCGCGAACGTCTCCCAACCTTGTTTCGGATGCGAGTGCAGGACTGGTGACTACAGAGTTACCACCAGGAGAAGTCGAGGTGAAATTGTAGAATAGTGGGAGATCTTCGATACACTCCCATGTTTTCGCAGTGAATGTATCTTCGAATGAGCGGGTGTTTTTACCACGGCTTGTCATGTCCGCTAGGGGCAATTTGCAAATAATTCGCGAAGGAGCGAGTTTGCCGAGCGCGTCATCGAAGTGGCTCTCGTCATCCACTGACATCAAAATAGTTTCAGAAGGGTACTGTTTAAGGAAGTTGAAACAGATGGTCAGAATATCTACGTAGCTCTTTTCCGTGCATACAACATCGTGGTGTACGCAAAGATTGTCCTGGTAATGCGTGAACCTGATGTCAAGAAAGCGTATTCCCGCATTCAACTGGTCGGGCAGATCCAGTTCCTGAGTCCTTCCAAGGTGTCCATTCACGGGTGGAGCTGTGATGTCATGCCGTTGAGACTGTGGGGAGCCAGGGGTTGCCGGTGAGGGCGTTGTGGATGGCGTCGATGGCCTGGACGCCGTGGTTGCGGGCG
>JBBPZY010000241.1:0-2427 GCA_038276315.1 Mycobacteriales bacterium | reverse complement strand
GTCAGTCTGCTCCAGATCGTGGCCGACCGGGTCGCCTTCGCGACCCAATCCCGGCGCGCTGAGGTGGAACGCGCTGCCGCGGCGGTGCTTCAACGCAGCCTGCTGCGGTTGCCGGTGGTGCCGGGTCTTGAGTTGGCGGCGCGCTACGTTCCGGCGGAAAATGGCGGAGTCAGCGGCGATTGGTATGACGTTTTCACCCTGCCCTCCGGCTGGTTGTGCATTGTGATCGGAGATGTGGTCGGGCGCGGCTTTGTGGCCGCCGATGTGATGGGTCGGCTGCGCAGCGTGTTGCGCGGCTATGCACTGCTCGGCGGTGATCCCGCCGAAGTGCTCGGCAGACTCGACCAGCAGGTGCAACACTTCGATCCGGAGATGATGGCCACGGTCCTGTTGGCGATGTTCGAGCCGTCATTTGAGCGACTGCACCTGTCCTCGGCGGGCCATCCTCCGCCGGTGCTTGCCCTGCCCGGTCAACCCACAGCCCTGCTCGATCTGCCCAGCGACCATCCGGTGGGTGTGCCCGGCGGACTGCGACGCCGGGCGACGACCATCACCGTACCGCCGGGAGCGTTGCTCTGCTTCTACACCGACGGTTTGGTGGAAAGCCGAGGCACCCCGCTAGACGTCGGCCTGCAGCGGCTGTGTGCAGCGGTCGTCGCCGGCCCGGTGGACTCGGTCTGCGCGGACGTCATGGCCCGGCTGGTGGGCGGCGATCCCCCTGGCGATGATGTGGCGATACTGGCGCTGCGCCGCCAGGACAGCGGTGAGATCGGTCCGTTAGACCTCGTCGTGCCAGCGCTGCCATGGTCGCTGAGAGACATCCGCTTCGCTATGCGCCGCTGGCTGTCGGCGGTCGGTGCCGCCCCGCGTGCGGTCGCTGACCTGCTCGTCGCCGTCGGGGAAGCATCCACCAATGCCGTTGAGCACGCCTATGGACCCGGTGGCGGCACCGTGACAGTGCACCTGGAACTCCAGATGCCCGATGTGCTCGCCACCGTGCGCGATACGGGCCGGTGGCGCCCACCCCGCGGTGACAACCGAGGACGTGAGAACCGAGGACGCGGGATGCAGTTCATGCGGAACTGCAGCGACGATCTGCGCATCGACCACAGCCCCACCGGAACCAACGTGGTCATCCGGCGTCGCCTGGACGAGGAGGCACCTCAATGACTCGCCTCCGGCCGCTTCGTCGGCTCACGCGATCGCAGGCGGTAGTTGGCAAGTTACGCCGTCAAGCGCCGCGAGAGTCAGGGTGAGTTCTTCAGGGCGTCGGACACGTTGTCGGCAAAGGAGAAATACTCTCGCAGTCCAGTGGCCTCCAGCGCCAGGTTGACAGTCCGGGAACTGTACACCAACCGCAGCGCGCGGTGTTCGCGAATAGCGAGTTCGTTGGCCTCTAACAGCACGAACAACCCGGCAGATGACAGGAACTGCACACCATCGAGGTTCACCACCACGACCTGGGCAACAGCGAGCTGCTCGGTCAGAAAAGCGGCCAGTTTCGGCGCCGTCAGCGAGTCGATCTCGCCTACTACGGTGACCACGCGAGCAGTGGGATGATGCTCGGCTACCTGCAGCTCCAGGATGTCAGCGGGAAAGTTGCTGCTCACACATCGACCATAGGCCAGGTCGCTGAGAGGGGCCAACGCCTCCGGCTCCGGGATGCTGATCAGTGCAATCTAGTCACTGTGCGGCAGCCCGGACGGCGAGCACCATCAGATCGGTGCGATCGTGCGGGCCCAGCCCGTTGACAGTGAGCTGCCCAAAAGCCGCGATCTACACTGGGAAGAGACGCCGTTTCACCCGAACGTGGGTTAGGCTCTGATCGTGTCGACGCCGGGCGAGCCGAGCGACACGCCGGCCGCCGATGACTACCGATTGCGCCGGATTGAGTCCGTGACCGACGCCGCACTCGCTCAGCTCGACGTCGAGGACCTGTTAGTCGAGCTGCTCGACCGGGTCCGAGAGCTCCTCGAGGTCGACACAGCCAGCGTACTGCTGCTCGACTCTTCCCGTCAGCAGCTTGTCGCGACCGCTGCCAGCGGGATCGAAGCGGTGGTCCGTCAGGGAATTCGCATCCCGATGGGGAGGGGTTTCGCCGGTCGCGTCGCGGCGGAGAAGCGCCCAGTGATCATTGAACGGGTTGATCACACAAATGTGCTTTATCCGAGCCTTCGCGAGCATGGGATCTGTTCCCTGCTCGGGGTCCCGCTGGTGACCAGCGGGACGGTCATCGGTGTTCTTCACGTCGGAACTCTCGCCCCCCGCCGGTTCAGCGACGACGACGTCAGTCTGCTCCAGATCGTGGCCGACCGGGTCGCCTTCGCGACCCAATCCCGGCGCGCTGAGGTGGAACGCGCTGCCGCGGCGGTGCTTCAACGCAGCCTGCTGCGGTTGCCGGTGGTGCCGGGTCTTGAGTTGGCGGCG
>JBBPZY010000240.1:0-5907 GCA_038276315.1 Mycobacteriales bacterium | reverse complement strand
TCGCGACGTCTTGGACATCACGGTCGGAATGGCACACCTTCACCCCGCCGGCTTCGCCGCGGCCGCCGGCGTGTATCTGCGCCTTGACCACCCAGGCCGACCCGCCGATCTCGGTGCACCGGTAGGACGCCTGCTCGGGGTTGTAGGCCAGCCCACCCCGGGGGATCGGCACCCCGAAGCGGGCCAGGATCTCCTTGGCCTGATATTCGTGAATGTCCACGCCCAGCCCCTCTCAGGCCCGGCTCGCGGCGGCGGTCCGGATCGCCTGGTCCATCGCGATCACAGTCTGGGCCATCCGCTCCGAGGCGGCGTCGATCATCTTGCCATCCACCGCCGCGGCGCCCTTACCCTGCGCCGCGGCCTGGCGCAGCGCTTCGATGATCCGCTGCGCTCGGTCGACCTCCGCCGCCGGCGGGCTGAACACCTCGTTGGCCAGCGCAACCTGGCTGGGATGGATCGCCCACTTACCCTCGGCGCCCAGCGCGGCCGCCCGCCGTGCACCGGCGCGGAAGCCGTCGGGATCGGAGAAGTCGCCGAACGGGCCGTCGATCGGGCGCAGCCCATAAGCCCGGCAGGCCACGATCATCCGGGACAGCGCGAAATGCCACTGATCACCGGGGTAGTCCGGGTTGAGGCCACCGATGCTCACCGTGCGGGCCCGATTACTCGCGGCGTAGTCGGCCACCCCGAAATGCAGCGCCTCCAACCGGCCAGGACTGCTCGCGATCGCTTCCACGTTCGCCATTCCCAGTGCGGTCTCGATCAGCGCCTCGATGCCGACCTTGTTCGGATAGCCCTTCGCCTGTTCGATCTGGTTGATGAGGGCTTCCACACAGTACAGATCCGCCGGTACCCCGACCTTGGGCACCAGGATGGTGTGCACCCGGTCGCCCGCCTGCTCCATCACGTCGATGACATCGCGGTACATGTAGTGCGTATCGAGCCCATTGATCCGCACCGACACCGTCTTACCTTTGGCCGCCCAATCGATGTCCCGCAGCGCCTCGACGACATTGCGGCGGGCCTGCTCCTTGTCGCCGGGGGCGACCGCGTCCTCCAAATCGAGGAACACGAAATCGGCCGCGCTGTCGGCCGCTTTGTCGATGAAACTGGTGTTCGATCCCGGCACCGCCAGTTCGCTGCGTTGCAACCGGGGCTGACGCATCGGGTGAAGGGTGTGGCTCATTGGGGGGCCGCCTCGGCTTCCAGCGCCGCGGTCGCGCCGCGGTAGTAGCCCTGGGCTGCCGCGACGCCGGCCCCGAGCTCGATTTTGGCCCCGGCGTCGGCCAGTGACATCTCGGCACTGGCCAGCGCGGCGAGGCACATCACCTCGTTGAGATGTCCGAGATGGCCGATCCGGAAGACCTTGCCCGCCACCTTGGACAAGCCCCCTCCGAACGACGTTCGGTAGCGATGGAAGCCGATCCGGCAGACCTCCGCGGCGTCGACGCCCTCCGGGGTGCGAACGGCCGTGACGGTGTCGGAGTACCACTTCGGATCAAGCGCACACAGCGACAGGCCCAAGGCGTCGATCCCGCGACGGACCCCCTCGGCGAGCCGGCGGTGGCGCGCGAAGACCTGCGGTAGGCCCTCGTCGAACAGCAGGGCCAACGCGGCCCGCAAGCCGTGCAGCATCGGCGTCGACGGGGTGTAAGGGAAATAGCCGAGATCATTGTTTGCGACCATGTCCTCGAAGCTGAAGTAGCAGCGCTGCATAGTCGAGGACTTGTGCGCCTCCAGCGCCTTGGCGCTGACCCCGAGCAGGGCGATCCCGGCGGGCATCATCAAGCCCTTCTGCGAGCCGCTCACTGCCAGGTCGACCCCCCAGGCCTCCTGCTCGAAGGGGATGGAACCCAGTGAGGACACTGCGTCGACGTACAGCAGCGCGTCCGAGCCGGCCGCGTCCATCACCGCGCGGACACCGGCGACGTCGGAAGTCACCCCGGTAGCGGTCTCGTTGTGACACACGAAAACGCCCTTGATGGACTTGTCCTCACCGAGGTGACGCGCGTAGTCCTCCAGCGGAACGCCCTCGCCCCATTCCCGGTCGACGCAGATGACGTCGAGTCCGAGCCGCCGCGCCATATTGGCCCAGAGGTAGGAGAACTGGCCGAAACTCGACATCAGCACCCGGTCGCCCCGGTTGAGGGTGTTGGTGATCGCCGCCTCCCACGCCCCGGTCCCGGAGGAGGGGTACATGACCACCCGGCCGGTCTCATTGGCGAAGACCGTCTTGAGGTCTGCGAACAGCGGCAGGGTCAGCTCGGGGAAGTCCGGGGCCCGGTGATCTTGCATCGGCACGTTCATCGCGCAGCGCACCGCGTCCGGGACGTTGGTCGGACCGGGAATGAACAGGTGCATGGGTCCGGAAGGCATGCCCGTCACCGCCCTTCAGAGTGGGGTGCGAGCTGCGGGTACAGCGGGTAGCGCTTGGCCAGCACGCGGGTGCGCTCGCGCAACGACGCTCGTTTCGCCTCGTCGAGCTCACCGGTGAGTGCATCGGTGATGATCTTGCCGATCTCCCGGAAGTCGCTTTCCTGCAGACCCCGGGTGGCCAGCGGGGCGGTCCCGATCCGCAGGCCGGACGCGACGGCCGGCGGTCGTGGGTCGAAGGGTACCGCGTTGCGATTGACCGTGACCCCGATCTCGGCGAGCCGGTCCTCGGCCTGCTTGCCGTCCAGCGGAGATTCCCGCAGGTCGGCGAGCACCAGGTGGACGTCGGTGCCGCCGGTGAGGACGTTGAGCCCGCCGCTGAGCATCTCCGCAGCCAGCGCCCGGGCGCCGACGCGGGTGCGCCGTTGGCGCTCCCGGAACTCTTCGGACGCGGCGATTTTCAGTGCCACCGCCTTGGCGGCTATCACGTGCATCAGCGGGCCGCCCTGCCAACCGGGGAACGTCCGAGAGTTGATCTTCTTTTTGAACTCCTCCTTGCAGAGGATCATGCCGCTGCGCGGGCCGCCCAGCGTCTTGTGGATCGTCGTGCTGACGACGTCTGCGTAGGGCACCGGACTGGGGTGTTCTCCGGCGGCGACCAGGCCGGCGAAGTGCGCCATGTCGACGAACAGGTAGGCGCCCACCTCGTCGGCGATCTCCCGGAAGCGGGCGAAGTCGAGCTGTCGGGGGTAGGCCGACCAGCCGGCGAGGATCATCTTCGGCCGGTGCTCCTTGGCCAGCCGTTGGAGTTCGTCCATGTCCACCAGCGAGGTCTCCCGGTCCACCCCGTAAGGCACCACGTGGTAGTTCAGCCCGGAGAAGTTGATCCGCATGCCGTGGGTGAGGTGCCCGCCGTGGTCAAGTTTCATCCCCAGGAACGTGTCGCCGTGTTCCATCAGCGCGCTGAAGACGATCGCGTTGGCCGAGGCGCCGCTGTGCGGCTGCACGTTGGCGTGCTCGGCCCCGAACAGTTCCTCGGCCCGGTCGATGGCCAGCTGCTCGGCCACGTCGACGTGCTCGCAACCGCCGTAGTACCGCCGGCCGGGGTAGCCCTCCGCATACTTGTTCGTGAGCACCGAGCCCTGGCAGTCCAGCACGGCCTGCGGCACGAAGTTCTCCGACGCGATCATCTCCAGGGTGTTCTCCTGGCGGGCAAGCTCGTTGCCGAGCACCGCGGCGATCTCGGGGTCGACCTCGGAGACCGGCTTGGTGAAGAAGTCAGCGGGCAGGGCGCTCATCGGCGAATCCTCGGCTCTAGCGGCTGCGACTCTGGCAGGGACTGGGACGGTGCGGTAGCTCGATGCCTGCTCCGCAGGCGGTTGGCCAGCGCCGTCCCACCGCAGAACCTACCGCTGCCAAGGTTCGTGAACTCGCGATCCCGAACCCCCCATTCGGGCAGCATATCGGCGGAGCACCCGGACAGGCAGCCCTGTCTCACGAACGTTCCCACGCCCGCGGCCGCGCCTGGGCCCGGTACGGCAGGTTCAGCGGCTTGAGCGAGGGAACCGCGTTGCAGGCCCGGAACCAGGCCCGGGAACCGGCCACCGCCAGGCGGTTGCTCTGCAGCCCCTGCCGCTGGGTACGTAGCGCGGTACGGACCGCGGCGTAACCGCAGGCGCGCAGCTCGGCTTCGTACCGGTGCAGTGCCGGCACCAGCGGAACCTGCTCGTCGCGGACCGTGGTCAGGGTTGCACAGAGTAAATTGGCGTCCCGTAGCGCAGCGTTGCCCCCGAGCCCACCGACCGGCGGCATGCTGTGGATGGCGTCGCCCAGCAGTATCACGGTGCTGCTCGGCCAGGCCGGTACTGGGACCGAGGTCTTGTTCTCCACCAACAGCACGCTCTCCGGATCGGACTCGGCCAGCAGCCGGCGCAGGTCGGGATGCCAACCGACGGTCATCGCCTCGACGACGTGCTGCAGGCAGTGCCGGTCGAGATCGTGCACGTCACGCGGGTATGCGGATCGGTGGGCTACAAACGCGCACAGGATGTAACTCTGGTACGGCCGCCCGGTGTCGATCACCAGCTCGTCGACCTCTGAACGTCGCTCGAATACCGACGTGAACAGAAAGAACGGATCGGGCACGATGGGTGGTGGGGGTCACCCCTCCGGGTGGGTCAACACGACCCCGGCAGCGACCGCCGCGAGGTGACCGGTGATGTCGATGCCTGGGTTGGGTCACTCGTGCCCGACCCGCCGCGACAACCCGCTCGCCTAAATCCCGGTTGGATCCCGACCCGACCCGGTGTCGCCGGGAGCGGTCCTCACGGTTGCGGCCGGTCCAGGCCCAGGGCGCCGCGGAGACCGCTCTGGAGGGCTTCGCCCGTGGGATCGGCGTCGTCGGGCACGATGGTGAGGCCACCGGTGGCCTCATAGAGCACGTACCGGATGCCCTCCAGGCCCAGGACACCCCTCAGCCGGAGCTGGGCGAACAGGTCGTTGGGGGTCAGGCCGCAGCGGCGTAACTGCCCGTGGTGGACCCGGCCGTGCTCGACCAGGACACAGACCCTGTGCTGGAGCAACGGGCCGACCGCGGTGTTGCACCGCAACCAACTGGCGAGCCGGTGCACCACGATGAGGGTGAGCAAAGCCACGCCGCCGGTGAGCAAGGACTGGGTGCCGGCGATCGCGGTACGACCGACAATCGCTCCGATCGCGACGGCCGTGACGAAGTCAATGATCGCCCACTCGGCCAGTGTCCGCCGTTCCCCCAGCCGCAAGCCGGCCAGCGCGATCGCGTACATCAGCACCGCCTTGCCCGCCACGATCCCCAGCGCCGGCCAGTTACCGCTGATCCACGACACGTCAGCTCCCCTCCGCGCGGCCCATCCAGACCAAGAACATGCGCATCCCAGGTTGTGACGCCACGCCTGCCAGGGGCCCCGTTCTTGTTTTCCCACCCCGGGCGGCGAAGAGCACAGATTCCGCAGGGAATCGTCGCATCGATCACCACCGGGCGGGAGAGCATCGCGCCAACGCCGGGCGCATCCCCAACTACGGCGAACGCCGCCGCGCCGGCGAGGCCATCTCCACCGCGTTCACCGAATCGGCTGTCAACCAGGTGATCAGCAAACGCATGGTCAAAAAGCAGCAGACGCGCTGGACCCCACGCGGCGCCCACCTACTACTCCAAATCCGAACCCGAGTCCTCAACGACCAACTCGCCAACGACTTCCGGCATTGGTACCCAAGCTTCACACGAGCTCCTGATACCGCAATGCCCGCCGCGTAGCCTCCCCCAAATTGTCCCGCTCTGCTGATGAGCCGGCTGCACCGCGCCCGCGGTCGCATCCGCCGCAGCCTGGTCGAGGCCGGGCTGGTCCCACCCCGGAGCCGACCATGACATGGAGCCGACCATGACGATGCAGTCGTTGCCCGAGATGGCCCGCTGCCTGCGCACCTCCCGGGTCCTGCAGGCCTACCTCGACGGGGAAACCGACGAGCGCACCGCCCGCCGGGTCGCCCACCACCTGG
>JBBPZY010000239.1:0-11296 GCA_038276315.1 Mycobacteriales bacterium | reverse complement strand
GGCTGGTAGCCCTCCCCGCGAAACTGGCTGACCACTCCGATCCGGACCCCGGTCAGGTCACCGGTGGCACCGGCGCGGGCGGCTTGCACCACCGGCGGCACCGGTGCGTCGATCGAGGTGGAGTCCAGCGGGTCGTATCCGCCGATCACCTCGTGCAGTAGCGCGGCGTCGAGCACCGTCCGAGCCACCGGACCGCCCTGGTCCAGGCTGGACGAGAAGGCCACCAGGCCGTAGCGCGACACGCCGCCGTAGGTGGGCTTGACCCCGACCGTTCCGGTCACCGCGCTGGGCTGACGGATCGAGCCGCCGGTGTCGGTACCGATCGCCAACGGCACCTCGAAGGCGGCCACCGCCGCTGCCGAACCACCACCGGATCCGCCCGGGACACGGTCGAGATCCCAGGGATTGCGGGTGGGCCCGTAGGCGGAGTTCTCCGTGGAGGAACCCATCGCGAACTCGTCCATGTTGGTCTTACCCACGATCACAACGCCTGCGTCGCGGAGCTTGCGGGTGACCGTGGCGTCGTACGGCGGGCACCAGCCCTGAAGCATCCGCGAGCCGCAGGTGGTTGGCATCTCGACGGTGGTGAACACGTCCTTGATCGCCAGCGGCACGCCCGCCAGCGGTGAGGCCGGCGGGTCCCCGCGCCGCAGCCTGTCGTCCACCGCGGCTGCGGCGGCGAGCGCCGCCTGCGCGTCGAGGTACAGGAACGCATGCAAGGCCTGGTCCACGGCGGCGATCCGGTCCAGGTGCGCTCTGGTCACCTCAACCGCGGAGATTTCCTGGGCGTGGATCCGGGCCGCGAGCTCTGCGGCGGACCACCGAGTCAACCGAGTCATGACTCATCCAGGATGCGAGGCACCTGGAACCGGCCGTCCTCAGTGGCGTAGGCGCCCGAGAGCGCCTGCTGCTGCGTCAGCCCCGGACGCGTAACGTCCGCGCGGAACACATCGGTCAACCCGACGGCGTGCGAGGTGGGTGGGATGTCCGCGGCCGCCACCTCACCGACCCGGGCGACTGACGTCAGGATCACCTCGAGCTGGCTGGCGAACAGATCCAACTCCTCCTCGGTGACGGCCAGCCGGGCGAGCCGAGCGAGGTGCGCGACCTCGTCACGGGAGATGGTAGGCACGGGATACTCCTGTAGTGCTGCTGGGTGGTTGACGCGGGCGAGTCTAGCCTCGGGCTTAGCGGGTGCGAGTGACCCGGCTGCGGGCCGGGGGGCGTAGCTTCCGGCTCGCTCTGTCACAATCGGCGACCGGCGAGCGCACGGGCTGTCGCGGTGGTCGTGACTCGATGGGATGTGATGGAGGAACGCCGGATGGTAGAGGCCCGAATGAACAGGCGCGGCGGCGGATGTCCTTTCTGATCCGGGTGCACCTGCCGGACCGACCTGGGGCGCTCGGTGCGGTGGCCACCGCACTGGGCGAGGTCGGCGTTGACATCCTCAGCCTCGACGTCGTCGAGCGCCGATCCGGTATCGCCATCGATGACCTGGTCGTGGAGCTTCCCTCCGGCCGGTTACCCGACGTACTGATCACTGCGGCGGAGTCGGTCGAGGGTGTCGAGGTCGACGCCGTCCGCCCGTGGGCGGGTGTCCTGGACACCCACCGCGAGCTGGAGTTGGTGGAGCAGGTCGCCGCCGACCCCGCGCACGGCTTGCAAATCTTCACCGATGGCGTGCCTAAGATCGTCCGAGCGGGTTGGGCCATGGTGCTCAGCGTCACAAACGGACAATCGCACCGGGTCGCTGCCTCCTTCGCCGCGCCGGAGACCGTCGCCGGAGAGCTGCCGTGGTGGCCGTTGCGCCGCGCGACGATCCTGGACCCGGAAGACCCCTGGGTGCCGCGGCCCTGGCGGGAACTGGGCACCGAATTGGCAGCGACCCCGCTGGGCAGGGCCGACCAGGCTCTGTTGATCGGTCGTCCGGGCGGACCGATGTTCCGCGCTGCCGAGGTTGCCCGCCTGGAGCACTTAGCTGGAATCGTCGCAGTGGTACTGCGCAGCTGACCACCTACCGGACGGTCCATTCGTTGGCGTTCCAGGTGACGCCATCGGACCCTTGACGGTAGACGCTGTCGATGTTGTTGGTGTAGGCCCACATGATGGGAACCTGGAATAGCGGAAGCGATACCAGGTCGTCGGCGAGGAGCCGATCGGCTTTTACCAAAGCATCCATCTGGGTGGGCTCGCCATATTCCGTCTCCGCGGTATCCAGCGCAGCATCGACCTCAGGATTGCTGTAGTGCTGGTAGTTGAATTCACCATTGGTCGCATAGTGATCGGCCAGGGACCACACTCGGGACGCACGCGAGTTCGTCGTCAGGGCGACATCGAACCGGCCGTGTGCCACACCGCCGTCTCCCACACCGCCCGGAGCGGCGCCGTCAGCGATCTCCATCCCGGCCTGCCGACATTGCGTACGGATCAGCTCCACTTCTCTCGAGTGGGCCGGCGAACCGTCGTGGCTGATGGCGAAGGAAAGTCGCTGACCGGCCTTGGCGTAGACGCCATCGGAACCTAGTATCCAGCCCGCACGCTCCAGCGTTACCTGCGCTTTCTGAGCGTCGGCAACCATCTTGCCAGAGTAGAGATCCTCATATTTCGCATCGTCGGGGAGAAACGCAAGGCTTCCTAGCGGCTGAGTCTCCGGGCGTATCCCACGAGCCAGTTCGTCGACCAGTTTATTGCGATCGATACACTGCGCGAAAGCGATACGGACGACCGGATCTCGAAACAGCGGGCTGAGCAGATTGAGGTCCAGATGCTCGACGGTAGGTCCACCCCGCGCCTGAAATATCACACCCCGGCCCGACAGCGCCCGCAGCCGATCAGCCAGCAGTGGATCGGCGGGCGGTTGCACGACGGTGAACTGGCGGTTCGCCAAGCCCTGCACCGCAGCGGCGCCGTCCGCGACGGAGCTGAGCACGATCATCGCCGGACCTCCCGGCCGGCCCGCCCAGGCCTGGTTGCGGATCAGCACGGTCCGCGTACTCGTCGTCGAGCCGTCGAACTGATAAGGACCCGATGCCGGCATCGTCTTCGCGTTGAAACCAGCCCATCTGCTGTTCCAGAAGTCAGCGACCTTCTTCAAGACGGCCGGTGGCGACGTGGGGCTCAGGGCGGTGATATCGGCGATCCCGGTCTCCCGTTCAAGGATATGGGCCGGAAGAATGGCGTGGTGAAGGTAGTTCCGACGCCAGTCCGCGTACGGTGATCGGTAGGTCTCGACGAACGTGTCCTTGTCCCGGCACTCGGCATTAACCCGATCCAATCCCCGCGTGGACGCCGGCGTGAAGTAAGGCGTTGTGCCGCTGCCGGCCAGCCAAGCCAGGTAAAAGTCTCGACAGTCCCACGGCTGCCCATCGGACCATCTGACGTTCGGTTTGATCTTGTATGTGACGACCTGAGGGTCCTTCGCCGTCAGCTCGGCTGACGCCAGCACGTCGGAGTTGACCAGAAACCTACCGTTTCCGTCGACGATGAACGGGCTTACCAAAACCTGATTGAGCACGACATCGTTGTCCGGGTTGTTGTTTGACTGCACCGTCGTGTTGTTGTACGCAAGAAATGGCGCTCCGTGCGCGATGAACACCGCAGGCCCGGGTGGCACTTTCGGCGCGCGATAGGAGCCGTCCCCGTTGTCCCCACGCGCCCGGGCGTTCGCCAGCCCACTGACGCTGTCGGGACGGTCGGTCCCGCCGGCCGCCACGCAACCGGCGACCGCGAGGACGAGGCAGGCGGTTCCCGCTGGCAGGGTTATCAGCAGCCTCGACTTTCCCGTCACTGGAGACCTCCTGGTGTCACCGGCGGAGCTCCCAGCGGGCAGCGCCGTCGAGCGGGCCTTCCAACGGCGTACCCGGGGCGACGTTGAGCAGCTGGCTGGTGGTGACGAGCAGTGAAGCGGGTTGGTAGAGCGGGATCGTCACGGCCAGGTCCCACAGCGCCGCCTCGACGGTAGGGGGTACCGGACCTGCCGGGTCGTCCTGGGTCAGGGCCCGCTCGATCACCGGCTGCAGGGTCAGGTCGCACAGGTCCGCCGGATTGGGCGGCGCCGGCGCCAGCTTCGCTGGTACCACCAGCGGACACCCGTACCAGGACGCCAGTTCACTGGCGGGGTGACCGGCTGCGGGCTGGGGTGCCACCACGATGTCCACGCCCGGCGTGACCTCGTCCCTGGCGTCCGCCGGATTGGAGCTCGCTGAGCCGGCGCCGGCTGGAGCGGTCACCTCGGCAGCCCCCCCACGAGCTGGACTCCCGTCCACGCTCGGGCCGAGCAAGGTGGTGAACAGCTCGTCGGGGTCGACCTCACGGAGCTCGGCATCGATCCCGGCGGTCCTAAGCTGATCGACCACCCGCGCGGCGATGGTCCCGTATGGCTCACGGTTCGCCGGCGCCGCCACCACCAGCCGCAGTGGCTGCCCGGCGCGTTCCCAACCCGCCTGACCGCCGGTGTACCCGGCGTCGGTGAGCAACCGGCGCGTCGTGGCCGGATCCGGCCACGCTGGGATGCCGGTGGCCGGCGCGGTGGCGTGGTATCCGGGCGTAGAGGGGGCAAGCACTTCGGAATCGGCCCGCAGCGCCGCTGAAGGCCCGCTGGCTACCCCAGTTGCGATCAGCGCGGGACGGTCCAACGCCGCGGCCACCGCGGTGCGCACCCGCTGATCGCTCAACACGGCACTTGCCGGGCGTAGCAGCACCGACACCAGCGCCGGCTGCGGCACGACGGTCGAGGTCATCCCCATGCCAGCGGTGCGCAGCAACGACTCGGTGATGGCATCGGGACGGCTGAACAAAGCGGCCTGCGCGCCACCGGTGTTCAGCGCGTCCACCAGTGCCGCTTGGCTGCCCTGGCGGAACCGGATCCGGTCGACCCAAGCCGGGGTGGCCCAGTACCGGTCGTTGCGTTCCAGCACCATCTCGCCACGGGACCGGTCTACTGAGGTCATCGCGAAGGGACCGCCGGAAACCGGCACCCCGGCGTCGAGCGCCTTGCTCCAACCACCGGGCGCATCCTTGAGCAGATGCGCGGGTAGCAGGTCCTGGAACAGGGTGCGCCAGCCGGCGTATGGCCGGTCGAAGACCACTTCGACGGTCTCGCCGCCGTCCCGGGAGACCACCTGATCGATGAGCTGGTAGCCGGCCGAGTCCACCACGCCGGGTTGGCTGCGCATCTGCTCAGCGAGATAGCTGAAGTCCTCGGCGGCGATGGGGGTGATATCAGACCACTGCGCATCGCGCCGGATCCGGTAGGTGACGGTGAACGGTTCGGTACGCGTGACCTCAGCAGAGTCGAGCAGCGTGTGATCGATCACCCATTGCCCGGCCGGAGTTTGGTGAAACGCCGACGGCAGCAGCAGGCCGGCGACCGCCTCGGAGAACGGCGTCAGGTCAGCCAGGGCATGCGGGTTGAACCCGCCGATCAGCCGGTCTATCCCCAACACCACCTCGCGCACGGCAGGCGACGCCGCTGACGAGGTCGTAGCGGTCTGAGGGCGTGCGGCCGGCGACGATGACTGCGGGGTACACGCGACGAGCGCGGTAGCGGCCATCAGCGCCGTCACCACCCTGCATGCACCGCCGGACGCTCTCACGAGGCGACATGCTGCCGCAATGCGATCTCCCCGGGTGTCTCCGGGGTCTTTAATGGACCGACGTTGTCGAACCCCGCGCCACCCGATCCCGGGCCCGCTGCCGGCCCCGCTGGGTAGCGTCCAGCATCACCTTGCGCACCCGCACCACATCCGGAGCCACCTCGACGCACTCGTCGGAGGCGCAGAACTCCAGTGCCTCCTCCAACCCGAGCGTCCGCGGTCGAGCCAACCGCTCGAGTTCCTCTCCGCTGGAGGAACGCACGTTGGTGAGTTTGCGTTCCCGGCAGATGTTGAGATCCAGGTCCTCGGCGCGGGGGTTCTCGCCGACCACCATGCCGGCGTAGACGGCGGCACCGGGCTCCACGAAGAAGGCGCCCCGGTCGCCCAGCTGCGTCAACGCGTACCCGGTGACCGCGCCGGAGCGGTCGGCGACCAGGGACCCGGAGCGGCGGGTGCGCAACTCACCGACCCACGGGCGGTAGCCGTCGAAGACGTGATGGACCACTCCGGTGCCCCGGGTGATGGTGAGGAACTCGGTGCGAAATCCGATCAGTCCGCGGGAGGGCACCGTGAACTCCAGCCGCACCCAGCCGTCTCCGGAGGTAGCACCGAGCTGTTCAGTCCGGCCCTTGCGGGCGGCCAGCAGCTGCGTCACGGCGCCGACGTACTCCTCCGGCACGTCCACGGTGAGGTGCTCAAACGGTTCGTGCAGGGTGCCGTCCACCGTGCGGGTGACCACCTGCGGCTTGCCGACGGTGAGTTCGAAGCCCTCCCGGCGCATGGTCTCCACCAGGATCGCCAACGCGAGCTCACCACGACCCTGCACTTCCCAGGTGTCCGGTGATTCGGTGGGCGAGACCCGGATGCTGACATTGCCGACCAGCTCGGCGTCGAGCCGGTTGCGAACCAGTCGGGCGGTGAGTTTGCGACCCCCGCCACGCCCTGCCAGTGGGCTGGTGTTGATTCCGATCGTCATCGCGATCACCGGCTCATCCACGGTGATCCGGGGCAGCGGGCGCGGATCGTCGACGTCGGCCAGAGTGTCGCCGATGGTGATCTCCGCGATTCCCGCGATGGCGATCAGGTCACCGGCTTTCGCGCTGGTAGCGGGGACCCGGTCGAGCCCTTCGGTGCGCAGCAGTTCGGTGATCTTGACCGACCGGATGGACCCGTCCTCGCGGCACCACGCGACGGTCTGGCCCTTGTGCAGCTGACCGGCCCGGACCCGGCACAGCGCGATCCGGCCCAGGAACGTCGACGCATCGAGGTTGGTGACGTGCGCCTGCAACGATGCCTGCTCGTCCCCGGCGGGCGGCGGCACGTGCGTGAGAATGACGTCGAACAGTGGCGTGAGGTCTTCGGCGTCGGGCAGTTCGCCGTCGCGCGGGCGGGTCAAACTCGCGCGGCCGGCCCGGGCGCTTGCGTAGATCACCGGCAGGTCCAGTACCGCCGCAGCGGTGTCGGCTTCGAGGCCTTCTAAGTCCGAGGCGAGATCCAGCAGCAGGTCGTGGGTCTCCTCGACCACCGTCACGATCCGGGCGTCCGGCCGGTCGACTTTGTTCACCACGAGCACTACCGGTAGATGCGCGGCCAAGGCCTTGCGCAGCACGAAACGGGTCTGCGGCAACGGGCCCTCGCTGGCGTCGACGAGTAGCAGCACACCGTCCACCATGGACAGCCCACGCTCCACCTCGCCGCCGAAGTCAGCGTGTCCAGGAGTGTCGACCACGTTGATGGTGACCGGACCATCCGGTGTGGATCGGGTGACCGCGGTGTTCTTGGCCAGGATCGTGATGCCCTTCTCCCGCTCCAGATCACCGGAGTCCAGTACGCGGTCCACCTCGGTGCGCCCGGTCACGACGCCGGACTGGCGCAGCATGGCATCAACGAGCGTCGTCTTGCCATGATCGACGTGCGCCACGATGGCGACATTGCGCAGGTCGGTGCGCAGGCGGGCGGGGGCGACTGTGGGCACGCAAGAACTCCTCGATTGGATGTCGGAGACTCCAATGTTACTCGGAGGCACCGGTGCTTCCCGCCGCACCACGCCTGTCGGCCCTCAACAGCGCTTCGAGATCGGGCGCAAGGGCGCGATCGGCGTCCAACCAATCCAGCTCAGCCAGGTCGTTGATGTCCACCCACCGCAGCGCGGCATGCTCAATCGCAACTGGTGTCGCCGCCGGCTGAGCCAACCGTGCGACGTGCACTCGCAGTACGTATCCGCCGGGTAGCGCAACGTCTGATCCGAGCCGTTCGCCTGGCACGACCTCGACGGCGAGCTCCTCACGACACTCGCGGACCAACGCCTCGCGGGCGTCTTCCCCGGGCTCGACCCGGCCGCCCGGCAGCTCCCAGCGACCCGCGAGTTCCGGTGGGTAGGCGCGCTGCTGGGCGAGCACCCGGCCCGCGCGCACCAGGGCGGCCGCGACCACCACCGCCGGGGCCGTCTCGGGTTGCTCGGCGCGGACCGGGAAAGGCTCGGGGTGAGGCACGATCGGCATCCTCGCACCGCGAGTGGGCCGGGCCCCGCGCGCCGCCCGAAGCGCCACACCACATGAACTCGACAGCACGTACCTTTTCCACCGATTGAGAGGTCGGTGGTGTCGAGTTCACATCCTGTGGCTCCGGGCGACTAGCCTGCACAGATGGCCGAAAATGACACGCTCATCGAAGTTGAGACCCTTGTGGGAATGCTCACCGGTGAGGATCCGCTGGATGCGGCTGGCATCCGGTTTTTGCTCGATGCACTGACACTAGCCACCGATAGCGCACTGGGCTTTCTTTCTGCCCAGATCGAGTGTCACACCGCCCAGATCGGTGCAACGCAGCGCGATGTAGTCCAGGCCCAGCTCGCGGCGCTGCGGTCGCAGGCGCGAAGCAGGGAGGAGAAGGCCGCGGTCGCGCTCATCGCCGCTCGCGCTGCCGAAGGTGCCGGGGACTCCGCGACTGCGTGCGACCTGCTCGGCGAGGCACTGACGCTGCGCCCGGGCCTGGAGCCGGCGTTGCACGACGCCGCCCAGTACGCCGCGGCGCGCGGAGACTACGTCACAGCGGATCGGTACCTGCGGCGCTCCGACATTCCCTCCCCGCTACGGGCCGGGTTGAGCGAGGCCATGGCCGCGATTCCCCCCGACGTCGGGCGCAACATTCCCTGCCCGTGCGGGTCGGGCCGCAAGTTCAAGACCTGCTGCCGGCTCGATGCGGCACCTGAGCTGAGCGCGCGGGCGCAGCTCGTCTACGCACTGTTGGGCACCTACGCCGAGCGCGCCCCCGGTCTGAAGATGATCACACCGCTGATCGAGCGCACCGAGGACGCGCAACGGTACGCGATGTTCCTGCTGGATCTTGCACTGTTCCAGGGTGGCCTGGTGGAGAAGTTCCTCGCCGCCCGAGGTCACTGGCTGCGCCCAGATGAGCGCCAGCTAATCGAGGACTGGCAGCGGATCCCGGTCACGCTCTACGAGGCCATCGACGTGGTTCCCGACACCAGCGTCACGCTGCGCGCGCTGCCCGACGGCGAACCGATCGAGCTGGCCGACAAGTTGTTCTCACAGTCCGCGCAACGGCTGAACCTGTTCTGCGGCCGACTGCTACACGACGACACCGGCCCAAGGATGCTCGCGGTGCCCGTCCACGTTTCCCGGCAACGCCGTCGCGAGCTGGCCGGTCTGCTCGCAGCAGGTTCGTCGATGGAACAGATCGCGGACTTCTTCGCCCCCGAGCCGCCCATCCAGTTCCGCAACAGTGACGGCGACGACCTGCACGAATGCACCGTCACGTACCAGGTGCCCGGTGCGCAGCAGGCCTTCGACCGCCTCACCGAGCGACTGACCCGGACCGACGACGACGTCGTCGGCTGGCACCGGCAGCTGCCCGACGGGCGGGTGGTGAATCTCGGGGTGATTCACCGGACCGGCGATAACCTCACCGCGGCCGCGAACTCTCTCCCGCGGCTCGCCGAACTCGAAACCCAGCTGCGCGACGTCGCCCCGGAAGCCGTCGAAGGTGACCGGCAGGCCAAGCGCGTCAGCGAGGAACCCGACGGCCGTGACGGCCGCACCATCATCCTGGAGAGCTACTTTCTCGATGAGACAGCCGCCACCGACGCGGACGACGCCGTCGACCGCTTGAGTCACGACGCCGAAGCCAGCTGGTTGGACGCTGCTGGCGTGATCGGTGATCTGAGCCCACGCGACGCTGCCGCCTCCGACGATCCCGCCATCCGCGCCGAACTGCGCAGCATCATCGACGACGTCGAAGCCATCCTGCTGCAGACCGAGCGCGCCGGGCAGCCGACAACAGGTCTGATGAACCCGCACCGTCTCCGCGAAGCCCTGGCTCTGTAGCGGTCCAGCGCCGCATAGGTTCATTGGAGTCATCCGGCCTCGCGAGTGTGGCGTCGGCAATCCGAAGCTGGTGATCGTCGATGCTCTCAGCCCCCGAACTCAACAGCAGAGCTGTTCCAGGCCAGCACGACAGCTCTGTTGTTGAGTTCGGGAACAGCGGAGCATCCGACACATGATGAGCCAGCTCAGCGTCCGCCGCCTCCCGCTCGGCGGCGCCCACGGTAGCGGGAACCGGATCTGACCTCACCCTTGGCGCGCAGGATCCCGCGCTGTTTCACTTCACCCCACCTGCGCGCGTTAAAGTCGGTCGGCCTGATTCCGCAAGGCCGCTGGGACAGCACGAGAGTGACATGATCCATACTCAGGCCGATGGGTGGGACACCGTGGTGCTCGGGCAGCTCACGCCCAGGCAACCGGGAGCGCGCGACGAACCGATGGCGTTGATCCAGCGGATCGGGCGTCCGACCAGCGGACCGTGGGGTCAAGGATGGGTGGTGCAGAGCGCGGTGGGCACGGTGGTGGTGACCCCAGCGGGTCTGGTGGCGGCCGGGGCGGTGCCGCAGCAGGTGCTCAACGAGGCTCTGACCAGGTGACGGCCGGCTCGGTCACTCCAGCCGCGATCACTGCGCAGGCTGGGTCGCAAGCGTCGGCGATCCGGGTCCGTGGTCTGCGCAAGGTGTTCGGCTCCACCGTGGCGGTGTCCGGCGTGGACCTCGACGTGCCGGCTGGCGCCGTGCTGGGTGTGCTGGGCCCCAACGGTTCGGGCAAGACCACGATGATTCGCATGCTGCTGGCGCTGTCCCGCCCCACCGCGGGCACCGTGGAGTTGCTCGGGGCACCGATGCCGGCCGCCGCGGGCGCGGTGCTACCGCATGTCGGGGCGCTGGTGGAAGGTCCGGGGTTTCACCCGTTCCTGTCCGGCCTGGAGAACCTGCGGCGGTGCGCGGCAGCCGAGCCACTGTTGCCCACCTCAGGGATCCCGGATGCGGTGGAGCACGCTCTAAGGCGGGTTGGCCTGACCACTGCGGCAGGCCGGCGCTACCGCGCCTACTCGCTGGGCATGAAACAACGCCTGGGCCTCGCCGCGGCGCTGCTGGTACCCCGACGTCTGGTGCTCCTCGATGAACCGACCAACGGCCTGGATCCCGCCGGGACCCGGGACGTCCGGACGATCATCGCCGAGCTCCACGCCGGTGGCGCCACCGTGCTGGTGTCCTCGCACCTACTCACCGAAGTCGAGGCGACCTGCACGCACGTCGCGGTGCTCGACCACGGGTCATTGATCGCCACGGGTCCGCTGGCCGCCCTGCTCGACGGCGAGGCACCCGCGCTGGACGTGCGCACCCCCGATTCCGC
>JBBPZY010000238.1:0-23345 GCA_038276315.1 Mycobacteriales bacterium | reverse complement strand
GCGCGCCCGACGCGACATCGGCCATGAAGTCGGCGGGGTAGGTGGGCTGGATGCCGCGGGCGTTGAGCTCGGGGCGTGAGTAGTACTGGGCGAAGAGCGAGAAGGGCGGGTCCTCCTCGGTGCTGGTGGCCGCGCTGCTCTTACCCGACGTCCAGGGGTCCTCACCGCCGCCGCTGGTGGACCTGCTGGCTTTGGTGACTTTGACGGTGGCCCACTTCAACGAGGGCCCGATCTCGTCGACGAGCAGTTCGTAGCTGGTGCGCTTCTCCCCGGCCTGCGTTTCGTACGACTTCTGGACCAGCCGCCCGGACGCGATCACCCGGTCACCCTTCGACAGAGAATTGGTGACGTTCTCGGCGGCGTCCCGCCAGATCGCGCACCGCAGGAACAGCGGGTCACCGTCTTTCCACGCACCGGAGGCTTTGTCGAAGTGCCTCGGGTTGTTGGCGATGGTGAAGTTAGCGACGGCGACCCCAGACGGGGTGTATCGTAGTTCGGGGTCGGCGGTCAGAGTGCCGGTGATGGTCACGGTGGTTTCGTTAGCCATGGTGCGTGTCTCCCCTACGTATAGTGTTCTGGATCTTGAGGTTCGGCCTTGCCGCACCTCCCCCCTCACCTGATACACGGCGAGGGATCCGCAAAGCTGGGCAGTTAGTCAAGGGGGCTGTCGGTTAATAAATGGGGCGGCCCGTAGGGTCGGAGAGGGGCCCCATTTATTAACCGCCCTTGACTCGCTGAACGGCGGCGGAATAATTATCGTGTGGGTGAGGGGATAAACTGCCGGCTAGCGGAGCCACTCAGATTCCGGCAGTAAGCCCACCGCTCGTAGCTCGGCCTGACCTCGTGACCATCCGGTTTGTTTCCGTCGCCGTTCCGCGCATAGCGGGCAGTAGTTGGCCGGGCCACGCTTCTTGATTTGCCGTTCGAACCGCGTCGGCTGGTCGGGCCAGAGCCGGGCGATTGCGAACGGTATGCCCGCGTCGGCGAAGGCGGCGGTGGTGTAGCAGCCGTCGCCGTTGGCGTGTGCCCGCACCCGTTGAGGCAGGTTCGAGGTCCACCCGACGTAGTGGTTTTTAAAGCGGGGCGGCGCGGCGAAGTGCAGCAGGTACACCGTGCCGAGTGTCGTTTCCGGCTTCGGGCGCGGTGCCGGTATCGCCCGGCGGTTGTCACGTGGCTTGCGCGGCATGGGTCACTGCCCTCCTTCGCTGGCGATCCGGTAGCGGTGGGTCCGTTGCCACCTACCTGGCTCGACGCTACTTCTCGATCACCACCGGCGTGACCAGCTTCAGACAGCACGCCAACGGCGTTCCACCCAGCCTCTTGGCCGGCGCGGCCTTGAGCGCGAACCCTCGTTCGTGTCCGGTGCGGGTCTGGTGGACTGTCGGGGGTAATCCCGATACTCAGGTTATGGGGACGAGCGTGGAAGTCGTGCCGGCGTGGGTGGTGCCGTCCGTGGTGCAGGTCGCCGATTTGTATTTGGTGGCGCAGTACGTTGCGCATGATTTGAGTCAGGGTTGTTTCAGGGCGGGTGGAATGGTCGCCGCGGTTCGGTGGGTGACGGGTGGCGGGCGCTCGCCGGTTACTAAGACCCCCGGACAGCCGGTCACCGCGGCGGTGGCGGACGCGGAACGGCGTGTGGCGGTCGAGGTACTGGCCGCGGGTGCTGATCAGGAGGTCCCGCCGAGGTTGTGGAGTGAGGCTGGTGCGGACGTGACGCTTAGTTGGTTGCTGGGTTGCTCTGATCGGACTGGGCGATCCGGTTCCCCGTTGGCGCTGCCACTGCGTAATGCCGACGGTAGCGTCGCAACCGTGGATCAGCTTTACGACGGGATGAAGGTGGCCGCGCCTCAGCGGTACCGCACGATCGCCGAGCAGACGCAGTTGCGGCATTGGGCGGAGTCGGCGGCGTGGCAGTCGAGGCACGCGGCATCGCTGATCGCGAACGCAGAACAGCACATCGCCGCCGGCTACTACGGTTAGCACTCCGACACCAGCTCGTCATCGCGGTCGCGCTGCTCCGTTGCGCGGTCGTCTAACTCCCAGCGGATGTGTTCATGTGCCTCGCGGGACTGGTCGTGCTCCCTGCGGGTGTTGAGCTCCGTCAGCGCGTCCCGTGCGCGGTCAACGGCGGCAGCTGACTGGTCGGCGGAGGGGACAGTGCCCCGCTCATCGGTGTCGGTGTACTCACCGGCGTCGGCGCCGGCGGTGTCGCGGATGTCGGGGACCGCGGTTTCGGTGAGGTGTCGTGCGCTGTCCTCGGCGAGCCGGTCGGCCTCCGCCCGGATCTGTTCCCACCCGGTGTCCGAGAGCTCCAATTCGTCGGTGACGACCCGGTGCGGGTCCTCCTCGCCGTCGCTGGTGGCGTGAGCGTCGAGCCATTCCTGCGTGCTTGGTCTCTCCGCCGGGTCGGTGAGGTCGACACCCCGGATGCCCAGCTCCACCCGTGCGCGCTGCGCGGCGTCGCGGGTCGCCGCGGTCGCGGTGTAGTACCGGACCTGGATGTCGTCGGCCAGGGTCAGTTCCGTGACCCGCTGGGTGAGGCTTTCGACTTGCGCGGTGGCTTTGTCGGCCTCGGCCCGTAGGGTCGCCGCTTCCGTTGGGTCGGTGGTGTTTTCGGCGCGGGCCCGCCAGATCGCGGCGTCGTCTTGAGCCCGCTGCGCCGCTTGGGTCGCGGCCGCGAGCTTGTCGGCGGCGTAGATCGGTGCCCAGAGGCGTTCGCGTTCCCATGCGTGCACCCAGATCCGCAGTAGGCCGGCGCTGGCTTCCTGCTCGACCGGTGTGACACCCGGTAGATCCATCGCGGAGTGGGCTGCCCTCCACAGTGAGTGCAGCTCGGGAACATTGGATGACGGTGCGGACCCGAGTGCGTCACCCAGGTCCTCGCGGCCGGTCAGTTCCCGGTAGCTGGCCCCCCACCCGGCTTTGTGTTCCCACTCCGCGCGTGCGATCGGATCATCGGGGGGCGGGCCGAGGGTTTGCACCGCCCACTGTGGGCACTCCTCTGCCGCAAGCTCGCCCAGTTCCCGTCGACGGTCGTCGGCGGCCTCAGCGCGACGCTGGCCCCATTCGAGGTAGGTGTGGTCGATGTTCTTCGGGAGGAGATCGGTGTAGCTCGCGACTTTCGGGTCGAGCTGCCCGTCGAGGCTGTTCGCGATGCGGGAGTAGAGGGCTTGCGATGGTGACTCCGCCGTCGCCAAGTCCCGTTCGGTGACCGCGTTACGGAGAACCGTGGTGGGGTCGTGGCCCGCGAGTTCGGCTCTACGGAGCATCCGGTCGAGGGACCACGACGTTTGGTCGGCGGCGAGCCGTTCCCGATCCCACGGTGTTAAGACGCCTTCCGCCGCGAGCTGGTCGAGCATTCCACTGGTACGCCCGACGGTTGCTCGCTGTGCCACGTCGATTGCCTGCTCACCCTGTTTGCGGGTGGACCGCTCCTCCGCCACGGCCTGCTCCATCTGTGCTAGCGCTGTCACATCCGGTTTGGCCGCTTCCAGAATGTCGGCCAGTACCGCGACGGCTGAGCGGGTGTTGGCGGTGTTCGCCTCACCCGGCTCGGCCTCTCTAGCGACCGCTTTCGTAGCGGTCCACAGGGTGTTGCTGTGGGTGCCCCGCGACGCCTGGACGTACATTCCCTCAGCATTCACACCGGGCCCCGCGACACCATGCCCAGACCACACGGTGCGGCCTTCCGCCGCGTGGACCGTGGAAGCGTAGGCGTGCGACAGGGCGGTGGTGACGTATTCGCGGGATAGGTGCATCGGCTCGGCCAACGATTCACCATCGACGGTCCGGTCGAGGATCGACGCGACCGTTAATCCGCCATCTTCACGCACTCCGGTAACCCGGTAGGTTTCGCGGGTAATAGGTGCTTGGGTGTTTCCCTCGAACCCGACCAGGTCCCAGCCGCACCGCCGGCCCTGGACCAGGTCCCCGACGCTGACGGCGTTATGGCCGCCAATCTTGCCGAGGAACGTGCCGTGTTCCTCCACCTTGCCCATGCGGATCAGGTCATCTCGCAGTCGTGCATTCGTGCGGTTCGCTGCCTCGTTGGTGGGCACGATCAGTAGTGACTCGTGGCCCTCCAGGGTGTCCGCGAGCCACGCCCGCGCGGCCGCCGCCTCGGCTTGTTCGGGGGTGCCGGCGTCGACGATCCGACCGTGCCGGGCGTACTCGGCCAGGACGCTGGTGTCGCCGGCGCGGAGCTTCAACGAGGCGGCCCGTTCCCACTCCTGATCGAACCGGCGGACCTCTGTCAGTTCGTACTGCCGGCCGTGGGCACCGATATCCGCTGCTGTGCCACCCGGCCCGATCGCCCCCAGCTGGTGCTGGTCATATAGCAGCAGCAGCTTCGCGTTCATGGCGTCGGTGATCGCCTGAACTTCCGCGATCCGCCCCCGGGAGATCATCGACGCCTCGTCCACCGCCACGATGTCCCCCGCTCGGAGGGTCAGCGGCGCATCGCCCGCTTCGGGGTAGCCACCCGCCAGACGCTTCTGCGCGGCCAGCCATGCGGCTACGTTGCGGGCCGTGACGCCCTCGTCGGCGAGGACCCGAGCGGCGTTCTCCGCGGTCGCCAACCCGAACACCCGCCCCATACCCGCCTGCGTCCAGGCGTCAGCGATCGCACCCAAGAGGAACGACTTACCTGTCCCGGCCGCCGCGTGGACGGTCTCGACCTTCGCCCCCGACGTCGTGATGCCCCTCAGCGCGGCGGCCTGGTCGGCGCCCAGCTTCTTATTGGATGCCGCGTACCGGGCCAACAATTCGTCGGCCTGCTCACGGGTCATGGCCGCCGCGCCCGTGCCCGACGCTGCTTTACGGAGGACGTGGTCGGTGACCAGGGAGCGTTCCGAGGAGAACTTCGCGACGTTCGGGCGGGCCATCGCCGACTGCCCATTCTCGAGGAACGCCTCCGCCGGCAAGCCTTCGGTGTCCGGTTCAGGGGTGATCCGGGGAGCCGACTTCAACGCCTCATCGGTCAGCGAGTCCAGCAGCGGGACAACCTGCTCCGGGGTGACACCAGGGTTCGCTGGGAGTGCTTTGCCCACGGCCGCCATCACGTCGGAACGGGTCCAGGTGGAGTGCGTCAACTCCAGCTCGGCGACCGCCCGCTCCACTACATCCCGGGGGCTGAACATCTCCGGTTCGTGTTCATCCCGGGCGTGGGCGACCACTGTGTGGGCGAGCCGAGTAAGCCCTCCAGCGGCGGCCTGCTGCGCCTCGCTCGCCCACCGATCCAACCGCGCGTCCTGGGTTTCACCGTCGTGGGACTTCCCCGCCCGGGTCTCCAGGGTCGCCTGCTGGGCGAGGTGCCACCGCTCCAGCGGGGACGGCTCCCGCCCATACCGGTCGGTGAACGCCGCCGCGAGACGGTTGGTCTCCGGGCCGATGTTGCCCCGCCGCGACGAGAACAACTCCCGCAGAACCTCGCCGACACCCACGACCTCCCGGGCGACACCATCGGGGCGGAGCTCGAAGCGCATCCCCAGGGCCCGCGCCAGGTGGGCCTCCATCACCCGCTCACCCACCGCACCCGCCGCGTCCTTCTGCGCGTAGGTGACCGTCGAGTCGAGCTTGCGCCACTCGCCGTCGGCGCACAGCACCCGCGACAAGATCCCGTTGTGCACATGCAACTGCGGGTCCCGGTCCCGGGAGTCGTGCTGAAGGAACTGGGCCACCACCATGCTGTGGGCGTCGATCCACTGCCCGGTCACCCCGTCGTGGTGACCGATCCGGGAGTAGCCCCCCAAGTCCTGCAGAACATCGACCGAGGCGCGGGCCCCGGCCAGCACTGCGTCCTCGACGGCTTTGTGCATCACCGCCCAGGCGGCGGCCTCGTCGAGCCTGCCGGCGGCGCGGGCTTCTTGAGCCATCCGCTCGAAGCTGGCCCCAGCGAGACTCACCGACTTCTGCGCGCTGAACGTGTAGTCGTAGAACTCGATGTTCTGCCGGGTGGTCCGCTCCGCTTCGGTCATCAGCTCAGCCCGCCGCACCGGGTCCGCCCCCGGGTTGGCCTTCAACAGGTCCGTGTAGATCGCCGCTGTTGACCGGTAGTTGCGGTTGGGCTCCCCTAGCATCGCCGCCTGCCCCCACGTCGCCCGATCGTGCGCGGCGGGGTCCCGGGGGTCGAGGTGCGCGTGGTAGATCGCCTCCATCAACTCCGCGGACACCTCACCCGACAAGCCCAGAGCCGCGGCGCCGGCCCCGTACCACAGCCCAGCCGGCTCACCGGCAGCCACCGCACCGGTGTAGTACCCCTCCCGACCGCCCCCGACCTCGTTCGTGAGATACGCCGTGTCGTACCCCTTAGCGAAGCTAAGCATCGGTCCTCCTGCTGGGTTTGATCCCGGCGCCAGCGAAGCGAGCGCCCGGTTTGTCGGGTTTGACCCCCACAAGATCAAGTGATGCAATGGTGTGAATGGGATTGATGGTGTGATGTGGATGTTTAGGTGTGATGCGGATGTTTAGGTGTGATGCGGATGTTTAGGTGTGATGTGGATGTTTAGGTGTGATGTGGATGTTTAGGTGTGATGCGGATGTTTAGGTGTGATGTGGATGTTTAGGTGTGATGTGGATGTTTAGGTGTGATGTGGATGTTTAGGTGTGATGTGGATGTTTAGGTGTGATGCGGATGTTTAGGTGTGATGCGGATGTTTAGGTGTGATGCAGATGTTTAGGTGTGATGCGGATGTCTGTGCTGCTCGTGGTGGTCTCGATCTCTGGCTTGCGTGGTAGTCGCGGTGTTCATGGGGTGCGTCGCCTGCGGCCGCGTGGGCGAATGGTCACTCCGGCGGCCCGCAGGGCGTCTCTGACGGCTTTGGGGGTGTAGCCGAACCGCTTGGCCAGGGTCGTGGCGCTGGCGCCGTCTCGGTAGGTCTGGGCGCAGACCGCGACGTCGAGTGGTGCGCGGGTGGCCCCGGATTCGATCCACTGCCGGTAGTGGGTCTGGCACATGCCCTGGCGGTAGTGCCGCTGCCCGCAGTGCGGCTTGCCGCAGCGGTGCACTCGGCGTGGCCGCTTGGTTCCGGCGTTGCCTGTGCGCCACTGCCGGGAGTAGTGGGTGCTGCACAGGCCGCGGGCCATATGGGGACGGTCGCAGCCGTCCACGGAGCAACCAGGGCCGTGCCGAACGTGCCCGGCGACCGCTGCCGCGCCCACCTCGCCGGTCCGCCACCAGCGCAGGTAGTGGGCGTTGCACATTCCGCGGCGGTCGTCAGGTCGTTGGCAGCCGGGCACGGAGCACCTGCCGCGTTTGGCAGTCCGGGTGGCGACGGGGCCGCCGGGGTCGCCATCGCGTCGCCACCGCTGGTAGTGGGTGTTGCAGTAGCCGTGGTTCATGGGCCATCGACCGCACCCGTCCACGGAGCAGGCGGGTGGCTCCTCGTCGGTGCGAGCCGCCTCGGACCCGCCCGGGTGAGCCCCGCGATCCTGTTCGTCGTCGTCCATCACGCCCCCTGCTTCGTACGTCGTGGTCGTTGTGCCACCCGCGTCGCCGGCGCGGTGGGTGCTGCTCGCCCGCGTCACCCGCCCGCTGGGCGAATCCCGGACCGGACGCCAACGAGCGGATGCCTGATCCGTGACTGAGCCACCCGGCGCACCCACGGCCCCGGCGTTCGCCCAGCGGGCGGGAGGCCACCCATCACGCGCCCGTGCGGTGGTGGGTGTCGTCGTGCTGTTCGGCCCGCCGGACTTGGAGTTCGGAGGGGATGATCTGGGTGTCGGGTGTTTGGGTCCATGCGCGGGCGATGAGGGACACGGCGTCGGTGAGGGGCACGACGGGCGTCGGGTGGCGTTGCCCGCCGCCTTCGGCGTGTTCTCGCAGTTCGCAGTTCCCCACCCACCTGCTGATCCGGCGGACGGCACCCGGACGCAGCCGGTCGTGCCAGTCACCCACCTTCGCCCAGGTGCCGGGTTTCTCGTGGTAGGCCTCCCGGTGCGCGCATCGCGCCCACCGGAGTTCCTCGATGACGGCCGGGTGCCATAGCCAGCACGAGGGGAGGACCGCGTCGGGGTAGCGCAGCCATACCCGGGCGAGCCAGTCCGCCAGGTCGGTGAGGTCCGCCTGGGCGAGTTTCGGGTCGGTGGTGAGTAGCCACGCCCGCACTGCCTCGTCCCCGTCGGGTGCGGAGCGGGCGGCGAGGGTGGCGACGTCGGTGGCGAGCATCTGGAGGAGGTCGGCGAGTTCGCCCACCCGCTCGTCGACGGTGGCGTGGGAGCGGGTGAGGCGCTGGACCTCCCGCCCCAACGCCACGACCGCCGGGTCCGGTTCAGTGGGCGATGGCATTGGTGGCCACCTCCTCCTGCGCGCGGGCGGCCTCCCGGTCACCGCCGGTCCACCGGGTGAGTCGCTCGACCCGCGCATCCCGTTCGGTCAGGTCGCGGTTACGCAGCTCGGCGACGGCGAGATGGGCAGGCTGCACAGCCACGAAGGCGTCGTGCTCAGCGCCGCCTTGGGTGGTGCAGGCGACGGCACCGGGGACGCGCCCACAGCCGAAGCAGTCGCCGGCGTGGTCGGCGGGGACAGCGCGCGGGTCACTCATCGCCCAACACGTCCCCGGCCTGGCTGGTGGCCTCCCACTGGGAGACCGGCTCTGTCTGGCGGGTGGTCTCCCGCGCATGGAGCTCGGCGACGGCCTGGTGCGCCCGCGCGACCGCGTCAGCGGCCTCAGCTTTTCCCGGCGGCTCCCCATGAGCCACACCCTCGGCGTCCGCCCGGTCCTCAGCGGCCGTCTCCGCCGCATCCCCGTGGTAGGCGCCGGCTGGAGTGGCGTCGAGGTCCGCGATCAGGCCCGCGGCAACCTCATCGAGCGGGTAAACCGCATCGTCGGCTGCAGCGTTGCTGTCCATCAACTGGTGCGCGTGCAGCTCACCCGCGTTCCCCTGAGCTGCCGGCTCGCCGAGCCATTGTTGCGTCCTGGTGGCCTGGTCGGTGAGCCATTGCTGGGTCTTGGCGTCCAGGTCTAGAAAATTCGCGGCATCCGCGGCGTCCCAGGCGTCCTCAGCCCATGCCACCGCGCCCGTGCGACCGTCGTAGGACACGTAGTGCCGGTAATCGTTCGGGTCGGCGTGGTGCGCCGCCACTTCAGCGAGGTAAGCCGGCTCTTCTCTGACCGCCACCTGACCCTCCGGGGTGATGTCTGCCAACGTGTCGTAACGCGCCTCGTCGGCACCGTCCGCCGGCGCATCGAGGTAACCCACGTCCGCTGCCGGATCCCCGCGCACCACCAGCTCGTGTTCCTGCGCTGAACCATCGGCGTCACCACCGGGACGGGGCCCGTTTATCAGGTCGGTCACCGCCGCTTCCGCGTCGGCGACCGCAGCAGCCAGCGCAGCCGGGTTGGTTGGGTCGACCCCCGGGGCCGCACCTAGTAACTCCGAATCCGACAGCAACTCGGCCACGTTGACCAGCTCCGGGTGCGCGTCGACTAGGTCCCGCGCGATCGCTTGGTCGGTCTCCCGTGGAACCGGTCCGACCCCAGCCTGGGCCAGCTGCCCGTAATAGGCCTCCGACATGGGCAGGTCGAACCCTGCCCGGTCCTGCGGGTTCACCGACTGCCCCATGAACTCCGCCGCAGTCATCCCGTCGTCCGCGTCCTCACCCAGCACTCGCTGCTGTTCGGACTCCAGCTCGGCCCGGTGCATCCAGTCCTCGAACGCGTCGCCCTGGTCCTCACCGGGTAGCGAGTGGTAGTGGGTGGCCATGTGGTCGCACTCCGCCTGGGTCGGTGCTGCACCCTTGGCCAGCTCGATCTGGCGGTCCGTCCACTCGATCATCTGCCGGACGTCGTGCTCTTCCTCCGCGCGAGCCTGGCCCTCCGCGAGGTCTTGCCGTAGCTGCCCCGCCTGCGCGTCGAGCTGGTCGATCTCCGAGTCCCGCTCGTGCGCCTCGGCAAGCATCTGGTCGCGCTGCGCGTTGGTTGCTTCGGCGGTCCGCTCGCCTCGCATGAGCGCTTCGTGGTCCACGAGCCTTTCGATGGCAGCCTCGGCTGAGGTCAGGGACATTCCCTCGATTTCCACGATCTCCGCGGGTGTCCACCCGGCTTCTACCAAATGGGCGGTGATGTTGCAGTCCGCTTCCGCTTCTTCCGCGGCGCTGCGCCAGTAGTCGGGGACCTCGTTGAGGTCCGGTTCCCGCTCAACGATTCCGGGTAGAGTCAGTGCGTCGTAAGCCCGGTCATAAGAGTCCTGCCGGTGCATTTCGATGAGCTGGTCCCAGTCGTGGGCCCGCAGGTGTGTCGAGTAGTCATCGGATTGGCCGTGCTTCCAGGCCGCGTCCTGGACCTCCCGCCACACGTCACCTTGGGGCAACCCGGTCGTCTGCGAGATCACCGTCACCGCATCCGCCCGCCGCGACCTTTCCTCGTCGCTCAGGTGCCGGTCATCCTCCGGTCGGCCGTCGTTGCCGTAATCCAGGACCACCTCCCGGTAGGCCACCCCGACCGCGGTATCCCACGCCGCATCCGCCTGCGGGTATCGGGCTTCGGAGGACGGCTGATCCGGCTGATACCAATCCAGGTCGTCGTCATCCTGCACCGACTCCCCGTACTCGGCGACGTAAGCGGCGTACTCCGCGTCGCGTTCCGCGCGATAAGCCTCCCGCTGTCGGTGGTCCTCGCCGATTTCGTCACGGAGCTGCGCCCAGGCCTCGTAACCGTTCTTGGTGACGTATTCCTCAACCCACAACATGTCCGCGAGGGTGCCACCGCGAAAAACCTCACCGCCGTACTTCCTTTCGCTCATGTCTGTCCCCTTCTGGTCGGTTCCCGGGGTGACGGAGACGTGTTCGTTGCTGTCCATAGCTCCTCGTTATTGGTCGGGGTGATTCGGTGGTGGGTCCCGCTGCCCTGGCCGTCGGGCGACAGAGCCCGGGCAGCGGGGAGATCAGTGGGTGGTGTGGTCCGCTGGCCGGTCGCCGTTGGTGGTCGGGGTGGTGGTGCCGTGGGTGTCCACAACCCAGGGCCGCGGCGAGACGGGTGCGTTATCGGGTGCCGGTGCGTTGGGCGCGGACGGTGCCGGGCGCCGGCTGGTGATGCGGCGCAGCGCTCGGGTGAGTCGACCGGCCGTGGGCTGGGCGGCGTGGGTGACCTGCTCGGCGGCGGCGACCACGGCTTGCGTAGCCCGGCGGGTGGCTCTGGCGTGGGTTCTGACGTCGCGGCGTTTCCACGCCATCCGCGCCCATCCCAGCACTGGGGGCATCCCGGAGTGCAGGACCACCACCCGCCCTTTGGGGAGGTTCGCCAATTGCGCGGCGGTGATCACGGGGACTTTGCGGGTGGACCGCGACGTCACCCGCCCGCGCTGGTCGGTGGTGGTGACCGGTTCGTCGCGGTCCCCGGTCAGGGTCGACCAGTGGGTGAGGTCTTCGGTGTCGTCGCCCTGGCAGAACAGGACCACGGCGCCGGCGTTGCCCAGGATCACCCGAGCCCCGGTCGCGCCCCACCGGGAGATCAGTTGCGCGCGGGATTGGAACGCGGCGATGATGTGCACCCCCCGGCCACCCATGTCCGCTGTCCACGACTCCAAAGGAACCGGGCAGATCAGCGCGGCTTCATCGAGCACGAGGGTCAGTGGTGGGCACAACCGGCCCGACGGCGCCCGGGCGGCGATCCGGCGGGCTTCCCGGGCGATGTGCCCGGTCAACGCGGCAACTAGCGGCGCCACCTGCGACTCTTGGGCGCCCAGTAGGTACACCGTGGCCCCGGTGCGCAGCAGCCCGACCACATCCAGCGGGGTCGCGCCGGTCGCGGCGGCGCGGGCATCAGGGTTGGCCAACCACCCCAGACACGGTGCGATCGTCGACGTGATCGATGACCTGGTTCTGTCGTTGGTGGTCAGGAACTGCTCAGCGTCGGGGACGTAGGCGGCAGCGGACGGGGAGCGGCGTAGTAGCCGCATCACTTCCCGCGACGCGGTGTCCGGGGTCGCGACCCATTGCTGCACGTCGTGCATCGCCAGTCCGCCCAGTGCGGCGGCGTGGAGCAGCGCGGTCAGTACCCGGCGGGCTTGGCCCTCCCACTGCTTGCGGTCCCCGTCGTTGCTGCCGCCGCTGTGGGAGGCACCCGCGACCAGGTCCGTGGCCCGTTCGTAGGCGGTGACCGGATCAGTGCACCCGGTCAGCGGGTCGAACGTGACCGTGGTCGGTAGGTCCCCGAGTCCGGTGGGGTTGAACACGAACACCGGTCCGCGGTTGGCCCGCAGCCCGTGGGTGATGTCATAGAGATCGGTGCGGGTGGACGTGACCAGGACCGCGCCGGGTGCGTCGATGATCCGCCCGGCGAGCAGGCCGCTTTTGCCCTTGCGCGGGGCACCGAAGACCAGCACCACATCCTCGATTGACGCCCACACCCGCAGCAGGCCGCTGCGGCACAACGGCACCGCGAAGTGATGAGTCCGGATCTGGAGTCGCTGCCAGCGGGTCAATTCCCGGGTGGAGGGCCGCACGGTGGTGGCTTTGCGGCGCATGGCCAGGAACCCGGCGTGGCGCACGATGTGAAACGTCGACGCCACCCCATGCCGGCGCCTACTCGACGCGCCCCACCGGGTCACCACCGACGCCCCGTGCCCCCACCGGTGATAGAGCGGACCGGCGGCGCACACCAGCGCAAGGATCGGCAGGACGAGACTCACCAGGGCGGTGAGGACCACCGCGGCGACTGTCAGCAACACAGCGGTCAGTCGGTCCTTGCGGCGCCACTCGAACACCGCCATGCCCACCGCGAGCACCGCACCCACCAGCAGAACGATCGTGATCATCTCGGTGCTCCGTTCAAAGCCGCGCCGGACGGCGCGGCGGGCAGGTGATCAAGTAATTGCCGGGCTTGGTGCTCGGTGATCCGCAGCTCGGCGGCGACGGTGCGGCGCCCCGGGATCCGCCCCGTGCGTTCGATCAGGGCCTGTAGCCGCGTCTCCAGCGGTTCGGGTTGCGGCTCGGGTGGCGGGGAGGGAGCCGCCTTAAAAGCCGGCAACGCCTGGGACGCGAGGTCGGCCGGCGCAACGGCGACCGGTGACGTCCCGACCGGTTCGGGCCATGGAGCGACGCGCGAAGGCGACACGCGCAGCGGCGGTTTCGAGCCCAGTGCAAGCGGGGTAGGCGTGGCCGGGGCCGTCAGGACCGGCTCGGGGCGCGGTGTGGGAGCGAATGATGGTGTTGGATCTGGTGTTGCTGGGACTGGTGTGGTTGGTGGGTCTGACAGCGGTACATCGGGTGGCACCCGGGCCACCTCGGAGACGGCGGACCGGTCTGCGCGTCGCTGCTGGAGTAACAGTTCGAATGCGACGGCGAATGCCAGTGCTGGCCACCCCGCGACCAGCACCGCGGTGACCTGCGGGCGTGCGTCGGCCATATTCGCGGCCAACGACGCGAGTACACCCCCGCTTAAGGCGCTCCAGGCCAGATGCCCCCCGGGCAGGCCGTTGCGCCGCCGGGTCAACAGCACCATCGACGCGGCCACAACCAGGCCGTCGATGCTCAACGGAACGAGGTAGGACCGCCACGCCTCCCCGGCCTTGCCGGCGAGCTGCTGCATGTGGCTGTAGGACACGACCGCCGCGATGAGCGCGACGACCACGACGGCGGTCACGGTGGTGACTCGCGCCAGGGTGGTGTTCATGACCGCCACCTGGCCCAACACCAGTCCGTGAGGTCAGTCGCCCCCCGCCGCCACCACGGTCGTGCGTCCCACCAGGCGACGTCAGCGTGCAACCGCGCCCGGTCTGTGGGGGTCATCGGACCCATGTAGCGGACCGTCTCGGCGATGCGGCAGTCGCAGCCGGGGTAGTGGCGGTGTACGGGTCGGGTGGTGACGTCCCGGTGCCGCGTCGGCCGCAGGCGCACCACCATTTCCCCGTCGACCAGTTCGACGTGCCCGACCACTTCACCGGGAGCGGGTTTGGTGTTCGGGATCGCAGGCAGCAGGGAGCTCATTCGTCGCCTCGATAATCGCTGCGGTTGTCCCATACCCGCGCCATGTGATGTTTGGCTCGCGCGATGTCAGACCACCACTGACCGACAATGAAACCGACAAGCGCCCCGACACCGAACACGACGAGGAGGGTGATAGTGAACAGATCCATCACGCCACCCCTTCCTCGGTCAGTGCCCGGGTGTCACCCGCGGCAAGCCCCGCGGTGTGGTCGTCGGTGTGGAACCGGGACAGTTCCCGCGCCCGGTCGTCCTCGACGGCCTGGTGGTCGTCACCGGTCACCGATTGGTGCGCTTCGATCACTGCGTCGCGTGCCACCGCCAGCCGGTCCGCCGTATCCCGAGGCGCCGGCGGCCGCGGCCCGGCATCGGCGGTCATGGCCGCGCGCAGCGCGGTGATTCCCCGGTGCTGCAGCGCCTTGACCGTTGTCACGTTGCGGCCCATCGCCACCGCGGTCTCCGCGACCGAGAGGTCCCCGAAGAAACGGTGCTCAATGGCCCGCCGCTGGGCAGGGGACAGCTCCGCGACGCGACGCCGGACCTCAGCGGCGGTGTCCCGGTCGATGACCGTCCGCTCGACACCCCGGTCGGTTGAGACGTCGTCCCGGATCTCGGCCGTGGGTGTTTCCAGCTTGTACCGGCTGGACTTCCAGTGATCCCGCATGAGGTTCTTCGCGATTTGGGTGAACCATGCGCCCGGGTCTTTGCCCTGATCCGACACTGAGTCGATGCGTCGCAGCCCGCGGGCGAAGGTCTCACTGGTCAGGTCCTGGGCGAGGTGCTGGTCACCGGTTCGGGACCACACCAACCGAGACGTCTCACCGGCGTAGCGGGCGTAAAGCTGCCCGTAGGCGTCCCGGTCACCTGCCTGCGCGGCCGCGACCAGGTCCCACGCATCGGCGGAACCGCTCGCGGCGGTCACGCCGACACCCGACTAACACACCGACCAGCGGCGGTCAGGGGCTTACCGGCATGGTGGCGCTGCAACCACCGGTGCACCCGACGCTCACCCACACCCAGCCAGCCCGCGATCCACCGCGCACCGTGGCCCGCCAGGTGCAACTCGACCGCGGCGTGCGCGAGCTCGGGGCGCGCCGCCCCCGACACTTGCTGCCCGGCCACCAACAAGGCCACGACCAGCTCATCCACTCCATCGTCGACCCGACCGACGGCGCCTGCCCCGGGTAGCTGCGGCAGGCCGCGACGGCGGCGCAGCTCCGTGCGCTCATCAGCGGTCAGGCCACCCGCAACACTCTCCGGCAGCGCCGTCAGCGCGAACGTCAGGCAGTCAGCGACGACCGGGCAGCGTCGGCACACGGCCTTCGCCTCGGCGATCTGCACCAAAGCCGGGCCGTCGTCACCGATCGGGTGGAACAACTCCGGGTCCTCGCCGCGGCACGCTGCCCGATGCCGCCAATCCCGGTCAGCGCCGGAGGACTGTCCATTGTGGACATACCTGGTAGGAGAGGTCTGTAACATTGCGTGCTCCCTGATTACTGAGAGGTGGTTGGGGAACCCGACCCGGCGGTTGGTCTTGGAGGAGCGGCCGCCGGGTTGGGGTTTGTCGGTGCCGGCTTCAACAGCCGGCGAAGCTGGTCGTGCTGCGTGTCAGACAGCGGTGGGGCGTTCTCGAGAACCGCCGCGACGTAGTCCTCGGTGGTAGTGGTCTGGCGGGTGTCGGTCATGGCCGACCGCCGTGGGGGGCGAGTTCCGCGATCCACGTCCAACCCCCGCACCGGGGGCAACCCGTGTTCCCGGTACCGAAAGCAGCCGGGTCGGGGGTGTACACGAGCTGGCACGCAGTGCACGCCAGCACGATCACCGGGAGCAGATCGGCCAACCGGTCAACGTGGTCTGCACGCTCGGCGGTCATCGAAGACCGCCCGAGAAACCTCGTGACTTCGGACCAACTTGCGGGTCCAACTCGTCGGCCCGAGCACGAAGACCTGTCGCGCAGTCCCATAACGTGTTCGCGAGCTCTACACGCTGGCCGACCGCGAAGTCTTCATAGTCGCTGGCTATACGACGGAGTTCGACGGCCACGATCAACGGCGCGGAGTGGCCATTGTCGCGGGGATCGGGGTTCATGAGTCACCGAGCCCTGTTCGCTCGCTGGTGGCCCGGCGCATCACGGTGGGGTCATCACGACCGGTCTCGTAGGTTTCGACGGTGCTGACGTGCACGAACCACCGGCGCCCGATCTTCCGGGCGGGTAACGCACCGGTACTGATCAGCTCCCGGACGTTGTCGCGGTTGGTTTTGTCGGTGTTAGCCGTGGACTCCGGGCGAAACCACCGCCCGGTGAGTTCCTCCACCGTGAGAAACGGGGCCGGCTCACACCTCGCGCGAGGGTTGGTGCCCGCCGGGTGCGACGGGCTATCTTCAAGCTGCATCGACGACTCTCCAGTTTCGATGTGTCGCCCCGGTCGGTGTTCCCGCACCGCCGGGGCTCTTTCCTGTCCTGCTCGTTGTCCGGGGACCAGCCCCGGCCGCTACACCACCGCCCACCTCCCTGCCGTACTTAGATACAAGAGTACATAAGTAGTTAAGATCAAGCAATCCCCATCGCTACATGGGGCACCCCAGCAGCCGGCGCGGGCCGCTCCGGCACTCCGACTTCCATGTTATCCACACATAGTCTGGATATTCAAGGTATGTTGCCCATATGGGCGGCGAGTGGAGAGACTTGTGGCGCACGGTCAAGCGCGACGAGAGGGGACCCCAGTGGGCCGCACCATCACGATCACCACCCTGCGAACAACGGATACTTCATGCCCCGACAACCGCACATGCCCATCGATCCACGCCATCGCAGACGAACCGGGCCGGCGCTACGTGATCACGAAGAGAGTCGTGGACCCGGCCGTAGCTGCCGCGTTCGCGCAGCTCGTCGCCGACGACGAGCAACTCGGCTACGTACCCACCGACCTCATACCGGAGGTGTGACGCGATGGACGCTCCGGCACTCGGCCGCTTCATCAACGAGCATTACAATCAGCAGGGCGACCGACTCTTCCGTATGGAAGTCCTCCCCGAGTACGACGTCACCTCCGACGACGCCGACTTCCGACACTGGCTCGAAGGCGCCACTGAACCCACGTGGTCAAGGAAACAACCATGGCTTGACACGTTGCGCCGCGAGCGCGAGAACGGGCAGATCTCGAAACGCGTACGCATCCTGTCCGGGTCGGTCACGGACTACGAGCGGTACGCCTGCGACTTCGGCTACCGCTACAACGGCGCCTACGAGGACATCCGGATTCTTCACCGGGGTGAGCACAAGGTCCCCTCTGGCCTGATCGAACGTGACTTCTGGATCATCGGTGACTCGGTCGTCGTCACGATGCACTACGACGAGCACGGCGGCTTCGAAGGTGCGGACGTCACCGATCCTGCCGGGCTGAATCGCCACCTGCAGACTCGGGATGCCGCGTGGGCAGCGTCCGAGCCGTTCGCCCGGTGGTGGGCCCGGCACCCCGAACTGCACCGTAGGGCGGCGGCCTAACCAAGTGAGTAGCGCAGCTGATCGAACGAATGGGGATCGGGGGCAGGACGCCAATCCCAGGTCCCTTCGCGACCTGCGTAAGGCTGCTGGCCTGAATCAGACCGAGGTTGTTGCCAGGGTCAAACAGGCCCTGCCCAACGTCCGTTTGTCGCAGGCTTCGCTGTCGCGGGCCGAGAAAGGCGAGCCCAGACTCGCCCCCGACGTCGTGGCGTCGCTGTGCCAGCTCTACGGCGTCACCGGAGCCGAGCGGGCCGCGCTGATCCAGCTAGCCACGGACACCGAGGCTGGGTATGTGGATGCGCGCGTTGTGGTGCAGGCCGGCAACACGGTCAACTTGCAGCAGCGGTTCGCGCGGCTGGAACGCGAGGCAGCCGAGGTCCGGTCCTATAACCCGGTCATGGTTATCGGCAGTCTTCAGACTCCGGCGTACACGGCGACCGTCTTCGGGACTAGCGAAGACGACCATCTAGTGCAGGATCGGATAGCTCGCCAGCAAGAGATGCTCGGTGACCCGCGGCGGCGATGGGTCTTCGTGCAAACGGAGGGGTCGTTGCGCTGGCAAGCTCGGTCAGCGAGGGTGATGGTCGAGCAGATCGAGCACCTGATCGAGCTCAGCCGCGCACCAAACGTCGACCTCGGCTTGATCGAATGGCGAACCCCCGTCGAGGTCTTCCAGAACACCGCGTTCCACCTGTACGACGAAACTGCGGTCATTGTAGGCACCCGCGACGGCACGGCCATCATCACCGACCGCGTGCGGCTAGCCGACTACCGTGGCGTATTCGATGAGCTAGCCGCGCTCGCGGCGTTCGGCGACGCGGGCCGGGGTGTACTTCGGCGGATTGCCGAGGAGTACCGTGCGATCTGCTGATCTGGCGCTGCGCCACGAGCCGCTCGCTCAGTCGTCGGGTGCCTCCCATTCGTAGACGTAACGGTGCCTGTCGCCGGCTGCTACGGAGTCGAAGTACTCGACAACCCGCCCGTCCTGATCGATCGCGTGCCGGACGAGCAGGACAACTGGAGCGGCCAGTGGCAGTTCGAGGGCGACGGACTCCTCCGGCGTCGCCGAACGGACCCGCAGCTCCTCCCGGTACCGCATGATCCGGTGGCCGTGCTGCTCCAGTAGCCCGTAGATCCCACCGGGGGCGTTGGCGCCGCGGGAGGACCCGATCTCGGCGTCGATACTCTCGGGGATGTAGCTGTCCGCCAGCTGCGTGGGCACACCGTCCACGATCATTCGACGTCGCCTCGCGAACGCCCGGCTCTCGCCCAGCACCTCGGCGATCGGGCCGGCCACGTCGACCATCGCCAGCTCCAACTGCTCGGAGGACCAAGTGAGCCCCGCTGCTTCCGCCTCAGCCGCCAGAGCGCCCTTACCCGCGGCGCGGTCGGATCGGCGGAACCTCGTGTTCCGGACCGTCAACACCGCCGGGCGCTCACGGACGAACACTCCCTTGCCGCGGTGCGGCTCGGTCAGCCCCTCGTTGGCTAGCACGGCCAGGCCTCGGCGGACGGTCAGCCGGGTCACCCCGAACTCGGCGATGAGGTCCGTCTCGCTCGGCAGCTGCGCACCCGGCGGGTACGTGCCGGAAGTGATCCTCGCCCGCAGCTCATCCGCGATCTGCTGGAAGATCGGACGGTCACTACGATCATCGATTGGCATGCGCTCGCCCCCTACTGGACTCAGGTACACAAGTGTATCTGTGGCAGACTACAAAGTGCATCGACTCCGGTGCTGGGTAGGGTTTTATGTCGTATCAGCGCTGTTCAGACCTAGCGGTGCTGAAGTGTACGGGGTCACCACCTTGTAGAGAACAGCGGCGAAGGCGGCCGCGGCAATCGTGCCGATCGCGTACTCGACGGTGCTCATGCCGGCTTCACCTTCCACCGCACCGGCAAGTCGAGCGATCACCAGCCGCCGCCGTCTGGTCACTTCACTGCGTTGGGTTGACATCGGATCAGCTCCTGTCTGGGTAGATGTCTGTCGGGCTCACCACTGTCGGGCTCACCACTGTCGTGCTCACCACTGCCGCATCAGGCCACCGGCTAGTCCGATCAGCACCGGAACGACGCCGATCACGAGGAATGCGGGCAGGAAGCACAGCCCGAGCGGCGCCGCGATGAGCACTCCGGCGCGCTGCGCGCGGGCTTCGGATTGCTCCCGGGCGGCGGCTCGTACCTCTGTCGCCAGCCGGGTCAGCGACTCGGCGAGTGCGGTGCCACTGCGCCCGCTGCGCCGCGCGGCCTTAGCCAGCCGCGCCGTCGCGGAGCATTGCAGCGCGGGCAGCCAGGCCTGCGTGGAATCAGCACCCAGGGCCAGCAGTTCCGCGGTCCGCAGCAGCGCCGGCCCAGCCGGTTCGTCAAACCCCTCAGCCACCGCTCGCACCGCCGCCGGTACCGGCACTCCGGCTCGCAGGCAGGCCGCCAGCAGCTCCCACGCCCCGGCTAGCGCCAACGGCTCCACGTCGGGGGCCACCCTGCGTGGGGCCCACCGGGTGACACATCCCGGCGCTGGAGCTTCGTTGATCGACTGCCGCAACCTCGATCGGGGACCGGCCGGACCGGGTGCCACCAGCAGCGCCATGGCGACCAGCAGCGTGGCCAGCACCGGTGGCGTCATGCCGGCACCGCCCCGGACACCAGCCGCGCACTCCACAGCACGCCGACGCACGCCGCAGCTGTGCCGATCACCAGAAGTACCTGGCCCACCACGGTCTGGCACAGCACGTGCAACGGGGCGACGCCCATCGCCTGGCCAAGCGCCAACCCGAGCAGCGGCAGCCCCGCCAGCACCGCAGCGGTCGCCCGGGGACCAGCAAGCCGGGCCTGCACCTCGGCGGCGAATCGCACCCGGTGCTCGGTATCCGAGCGCACCGCGTCGAGCAGGTCCGCGAGCGGTATCCCGTAGCGGTCGGCCAGCGACCACGCATCGGCGAGCCGGCCCAGCCACGCGCGCAACGGCGAGGGCCCGGCACTGCGCAGCATCGCCGCGACGTCGCCGCCGAGCCTGGCCGCCGCGGCAACCGCGGACAGTGCCCGGACAACGTCGGTGCCCGCGTCGGGAGATCCGTCGACCTGGGTTTCGGCAGCCGCCGTGATCGCGTCCCCGGGATGAGCGCCGGCCCGCAGTTCCGCCACCAGGATCCCGAGTGCATCGGAGAGCCCGGTGGCCGCCGTTGCTGCGGTCCGGCAATCCCGACCGGCCCGGCGGCGAGCGACGACGGTGCCGGTTACCATCGCGGCGGCCAGGCCGCCACCTGCGCCGGCCAGCAACACACCGGCTCCCGCCGCCAGACCTACCAGCAGCAGGCCGCAATGCCGGGTGACCCAGCTCATCCGGTCCACGGTTACGTGGGCTCGGGCCGCCCGGCTGCGCAGCCCGCTGAGCCGGCTCCGACCGGCCCCAGCCGGCCAGCACAGCACTCCCGCCGCCAATGCGGCCACCGCAAAGCTCAGCACTCCACACCGTCGCCGCCTGACGAGCCGACACAGTGTGCGCCGTCGAGCAGCTCGTGCAAGCGCTGGCGCCCCGGCCCCCAGCGCCCGTCCTGCCAGGCGGGGAGCACCCGAACCAGCTCGCTACCGCGCTCCAGCACTCCCACCGCGGCCAGTCCACGCACCCCGTCGCGTCGCACCACATGCAGCACCACGTGCACGCCGGCGGCAAGTTGGCTGTGCAACGCGTGACGCGCCATGCCACCCAACGCCGCCAGCGCCTCCAGCCGGGCCGGCACCTCGGCGGGTGAGTTCGCGTGCAGCGTGCCGGCACCCCCCTGGTGCCCGGTGTTGAGCGCGGCGAGCAGCTCACACACCTCCGCCCCGCGCACTTCACCGACCACCAGCCGGTCCGGACGCATCCGCAGCGCTTGGCGCACCAGGTCGCGCAGCGTCACCTCACCAGCGCCTTCGACGTTGGGCGCCCGGGTGGTCAACCGCACGACATGCGGGTGTTGCGGTGCCAGCTCGGGGGCTTCTTCGACGCACACGATCCGCTCATTGGCGGGCACGCAGCCCAGCAACGCGGCGAGCAGGGTGGTCTTGCCGACCCTATGCACGTGACACACTTACTTCGTGAACCAACTACGACTGCCGACCATGGAGCTAGCCGCCGGATTGCTGGCCCGCTTTCGGCCTCTGACTGAGGTAACCGGCGCACCCGGGGTGATGTATGCGCGGATCTCTGAGGACCGAGAGGGCGCCGGGCTGGGCGTGGAGCGTCAACTCGGTGATCAGTGCGCACTGTTCTCCCAGCTGGGTCTGCGCCTGGCTGGGGTGTACACCGATAACGATTTGTCCGCCTTCACGGGTAGGCCCCGGCCGGACTATCTGGCGATGCTGGCGGACTTGGACGCGGGCCGGGCTCGGGTGGTCACGGCGTGGCATACCGACCGCTTGCATCGGACACCGAGGGAGCTGGAAAGCTACATTGATCTTGCTGAGCGCAGGGGGTTGTGACGCACTCGGTCAAGGCAGGTCCGCTGGATCTGGCGACTCCGTCTGGCCGTGCGGTGGCGCGGACGTTGTGCGCGTGGGCGAGGTTTGAAAGCGAGCACAAGGGCGAACGTGTCCGCGCCGCGCGTCGCCAGGCCGCCGAGCAGGGCCGCTGGCAAGGCGGTTGCCGACCGTTCGGCTTCGAAGCCGACGGCACCACGATCCGCCCTGCTGAGGCCGCCGCTGTCGCCCAGGCCACCGAGGCGATCGTGTCCGGAGCCAGCCTGCGCAGTGTCGTGCGCGACCTCAATGAGGCGGGTCACCGCACCGCGTGGGACCGGCAGTGGACCTCCCAAGCGGTGCGGGACATGCTGCGCCGACCCCGCAACGCCGGGCTCACCAGCTATGGCGAGGAGACCTTCCCGGCGGTGTGGCACGCCATCGTCCCCGAGGCCACCTGGCGGGCGACCGTGTCCATCCTAAGCAACCCCGAGCGGCGTACCACCACGAGCAGTCGGGTCAAGTGGCTGGGCAGCGGGCTGTATTTGTGCGGAATCTGCGGCAAACCCGAGCTGCGGGTCTCCACAACCGGAACGCGCATGAACTCCACAACCAGAAAACGTAACCCCGCCTACCGGTGCAAGGCCCGGGACAACACCCGCCAAAGTGGGCACGTCGTCCGGGTCGCGACGCAGCTTGACGACTACGTCGAGCGGCTCATCGTGTGCCGCCTCCAACGCCCGGACGCCGCCGAATTGTTCACCACTGCGACCGACCCCGACCTGGATTCCACCGCCCTACACGCCGAGGCCGCAGCCATCCAGCAACGCCTCACCGACCTCTCCTTAGCGTTCGCCGACGGCGCCATCACTGTTCCCCAACTCCGCACCGGCACCGACAAACTCCGCGCTCGCCTCTGCGACATCGACGACACCCTCGCCGCCGCTGCCGCCGTCAACCCTCTCGTCGGACTCGCCGGCCACCCCCATGTGGCGGACATCTGGTACGGCACTACACCCGGCCGCTCCAACGGACTCGACCTAGGCCGCCGCCGCGCCGTACTCGCCAAACTCATCACCGTCACCGTGCTACCCACCAATCGGGGTAGACGCCCAGACGGAACCTACTTCGACCCCACCGGAATCCACATCGAGTGGAAGGCCAGCTAGGCTAGCGGTGTCCACCCCTTCGCCCGCCTCTCAATCACGGACGTTCGGCAGTGTCTACCCGACGCCTATCTATCCGACCCTCTGGTGTTTACCGGCAGGGGCAGATAAGCACCACTCCGGGAATCCTTGGAAGTGAGAGCGAGTAGTGCTTTACCCACCAAGCCAGCCCACCGTGCAGCCAGGGCTCCGTCATGTTTGATTTTTGACCGTTTTGAGTGGTTTGGTGATGAGGTCGACGCATCGGTGGATGCCGTGTGCGAAGTGGCGGCGGGCTTGTTTGAGGTTGGTCCATCCGGTGAGCCGGAACGCGGCGATGAGG
>JBBPZY010000237.1:0-12752 GCA_038276315.1 Mycobacteriales bacterium | reverse complement strand
GTTAATCGCAGGGTTGTTGGTTCAAGTCCAACTCGGGGAGCCAAACCGCAGGTCAGCAGCTTATTGGCGTAGCCTCTACAAGATCCCTTCATTGTTTATTCACCGCATCACATATGGCTGTAGCTGACGATCGTCGCGATGAGGCTGACAGCGGCAACGGCTGCGGTGGCGGTGTGTCGGGCATCTCGACGTAGGGGCTGATGGACCGCCACTGGATGCACGTCTCGCACATGCAGAGGCGCTCCCAGCAGCGCGAGACTCACCTGCCGCAGCGGCAGCCGTTGTGGAAGGCAGAGAGCAGCCCGTGGCCCCTGCTCGCATCCTGAGGTAGCTCAGCCATCGCGGTCTCTGGTAGGCCGCCGCTCGGAACGGCCCTGATGTTCACCGGGAACGAGTGGCCCCGTTCTCCACCGGCGTGCGGGCTGGCGAGTTCGACTCAGATAGCCACGAACGTCCCTCTGGGCAGGACGAGTTGGGGGTATCCGTGTATCAATGGCAGCGACCATCACCAGCAAAACAGGAGTACTGATGAAGGATCCGGCCATCCAGGAACTTTCCGACGCGACCACCGCTCTCAGCGAGGCCACAAGCAGTTGCATGGGGCACCTCGTTACGCAGAACCCGGAACTCGTCGAGTGGGTCAGCGCAGTCAGGGCCCACGCGCGGGCGGTGGAGGCTGCAGTGGAAAGCCTGGGGAAGCGCCTCGCGATCCAGTAGGCCGGGGCTTGTGGCGCCCTAGCTGACCACTCTTTTTAGTCCCTGAACCTCGATGGCGTTGCTCAAGGGCGACAGCTTGGCGCAAGCGCTTCGCGGCTTTCCGGAGATCAGGATCGGTGTGTGCTTCCGAAGTCATCAGCTCGGCCAGCGCCTCGGCGATGAGGTTGAGCTTCTCCTGTGGGGCCTCCTCCGCGCGGCGACTGGCGTTCTCAAGCAGTACCACCAGCAGCAAAGTGAGGACGCTTGCGACAGTGTGAATGGCCGTCTGCCATTCCTTGAGGTTCTCCCATAGAGGCAAGCTGACCAGTCAGATCGCGACGATGCCGGCTCAGGGTTCAGAGATAGGTCAGGGTCGGTGTTCGGCGGCGAGGTAGCTGGCGAGGCCGAGGAACGAGGCGGCAGCGACTTGGTCTAGGCGGCGGTTGGCGCGGCGAGTGAGGTCAAGTTGGCTGAGTCGCCCGCCGAGGAGGGTATAGCCGAGCGCGGAAACGGCTTCGATGCCGATATAGGCAGCCCCGAGCACCGCAAGCCGCGCATCCGCGGCGCCGCCGCTGGGGGCGAACTGGGGAATGAACGCGGCGAAGAGTAGCAGCGCCTTGGGATTGGTGATGGCCACTAGGAACTCTTGCCGGACCAGCCACCACTGGCCGTGCGCTGGGGCTGCGCCGGGCGCGGTGTCGGCGGCCCTGTCGTGGTGTTGATGGAGGGACCGCCACAGGGTCGCTACCCCAATCCAGGCTAGGTAGGCCACGCCAGCCCACTTGATGGCCTGGAATGCGATTGCCGAGCGGGTTAGGACCGCTCCCAGTCCGACGGCCACGACCGAGACGAGGATCGCGAAGGCGGTGAAGCGGCCCGCGAGGGCGACGGTGGCGGCCACTGTGCCGTGCCGGATCGCGTTGCGCAGGCTCAGCAGCTGATTCGCCCCGGGCACCAGGGACACGAGGGCCGCCGCGGGCACGAATGCCGTCCAGTCGATACCGGTCATCACCCCATCCTGGTCCCCCCGAGCCAGGACTGCTCAGGTAACGACCACCCTCCCAACGCGACTGCGGGGCGTCCGGGAAGCGTGCCGCACACGGTGGTGTCCGATTGGCCCAACTGATGATCCGACCGGTCGCCGCCGGGCTAAATATATAGCACCATCTGTAACTTTTGCGGCGCACGCAGCGATACACGAGCGCACGGTCCGCATAACTGTTCGAGCAAAGAGGAGGATTACGTGGGCGAGTGGGGTCCGGGTCAAAAACGTTTAGCCGACGGCAGCGAAATGTGGATCCGGAAACGTTTCCGGCTGCTGACAGGTGACACAATGCACTGGGCCGAATGCACCGACGGGTGGGCCAGTGAGCAGCACGTTGACTACAATGACGCCGAAAAAGACTTCGGTGAGCACCACAAGTTGCAACACGGGGGAAAGTAGTCCCGCGGGGACATCACCGACCGCCGCCGAACTGAGCGGAAAGTGAAAGCCCTCCTGCTACCCGGAGGCGGGTGGACCAAGGGCGCCACAGCCGAGTTCCTGGGAATCACCGAACGGTCAGTGCGTAGCGATGTCAGCGCTGACGTTCTGCGCACCTGACTGAGGATCTTCTTCGCAAGGCGCTGGTCGGGCCGCCGCCCGAGCGCGAGCGAGCGGTTGGCGTCCGATGACCACCGGTTCCACGGCCGCGTCCGATCCATGCGTCGGTCCCTCGCAACTCGACTGGCCCGCGCGATGAGCATCGGCGAGGTCGCTGTCCCACTGCTCGCTGGCAGCGGTCGGTCCGGGCGACCGGCGAGGCGCGACCCTAGGCCGGGGCGATCCCCGGCGAGAGCGGGGCGAGCACGCCAGTGTGGCTCAGCGACCTGCCGGTGGTCTCCGGGGCGAGCAGCTGGGACACGCCGGCGCCGATCACGCACATCGCCGCCCCGATCACCATGCACCACGGCAGGCCGATGGCCTCGATCCCGACCGGAAGCAGGAACGTGCCCGCCGCAGCCCCGATCCGGCTGAACGCGTTGACGATGCCCACCCCGGTGGCCCGCACGTCGGTCGGGAACACCTCGATCGGGTACACGGCGGTGAGGTTGCCGGTGACGGCGTTGAAGAACGCGAAGACCGCGAAGGCACCGACCAGCGCCATCGGCGGCGCACCGGCCCACAGCCCGATTACCAGCAACGCCGCCGCCATGACCCAGAACGGGCCGATCAGCTGTTTGCGGCGCCCGATGAGCTCGATCGTCAGCATGCCGACGATCGCCCCGATGAACGCGATGCTGTTGGCGAAGATCGTGCCGGCCATCTCGTTCAGCTGCAGCGACCCGAACACCTTCGGGGCGAACGTGAAGATCGCGAAGTACGGAGTCACCACGCAGATATAGAAGGTGCAGACGAAGAAGGTGCGCGAGCGCATCCCCGGAGCGAACAGCTGCCGCCAGCCGGCCTCGTTCTTGGTGTCCGAACCGTAGTCGGCCTCGGCCATGTGCTCCTCGCCGCCGAGGTAACGGTCGATGATCGCGCGGGCGTCGTCAGTGCGCCCGTGCAGCATCAGCCAGCGCGGCGACTCGGGCAGCCCGATGCGCAGCCCCAGCACGACCAGCGCCGGGATCGCGCTGGTGGCCAGCGTCCAGCGCCAGCTCCAGCCCAGGCCGCCCAGCAGGGCGTAGGCAGCCACCACCGAGAACAGATAGCCGCCATACCAGAACACGAGCATGTAGGACACCCGGCGGCCACGCCGGCGCGCCGGCACGAACTCCGAGAGCATCGACGAGCCGATGGAGTACTCGGCCCCGATGGCGATACCCAACAGCAGCCGCACGACGAACAACTGCCACCCCTCGGCGACGAACGCCTGCAGGACGCCGAGGACGACGAACAGGCAGATATCGATCAGGAACAGCTGCCTGCGACCGAACCGGTCGGTGAGGAAACCGGCGATCGGCGCGCCGAAGAAGATGCCGATCAGCGACGACGCGCCGATCAGGCCAGCCCACACCGGCGAGATCCCGAGCTCCTTCGATAACGGCACCAGCACCACGCTGAGCACCCCAAGGTCGAACCCGTCAAGGCCCTCGCCCCACGCCGTGGCTAGCGTCAGCCGCCGCAGAAAGCCCTTGTCTCCGAACTCCTTCGCGCTTTTCGTGGCCTGCGCCATCTCGCACCACCCTTCTCCCGGCCGTCACGGTTCTCAGCAAAGATAATCACCGCGCCGGGCCGCCGCAGCCGGGAGCGCGCCGGTCAGGATGGGATCTCCAGCACTCGGGCCGCGTCCTCCGAGGCGATCTTGCGCCCCATGGAGAAGTCCTGCCCGGAAATGCCAGCCTTGGCGGCGCCGCACAGAGGACGAGTTTCTGTCCGGCGACTATGATCACCCAGATGCGTGGGTCGGGGCCGCTCAGGACGTGCTGTCCTTGCTGGAGCTGCCCTCAAACTTCTCGACGAGCGGCTCAGCCTTCTCCTTGACCTTCTCGACGAACGGCTCAGCCTTCTCGGCGAGAAGGTCAGCCTTCTCCTTGACCTTCTCGACGAGGAGCTCAGTCCTCTCAAGGATCTTGTCGACGAGCGGCTCCGCCTCCTCGATGGTCTGATTCACCAAGCCCTTGATCTTGTCCGCTGAAGTCATTGTGTTTGCCGCTCCCTTCACTGCCGATCGGAGATACCCAATGCGTGCGCTCGGATAGGGGTAGCGGGAGGTGATTGGCAGCGTAGTGCCCCGCGCCGCTCCGTGGGAAGGATGGGCAGCGTGCGGTACCCCCGATCGGGGTACAGCAGCTCCCCTGTCAGTATTAGGCGGACTTCGACTCAGTTAGTCATGCGGCGAATTAATGCGGCCAGCCCTGCACCGTCGGGATGGGCCGGTAGACCAAGCCGTCGGCTATGTACCCTGCGCCGGCCACCCCGGCGCGGGAGCGGAGTCTCGTGACGCCCTGCCGATCGGGGGTCTCGGCTCGCTATGGCGCGATCATGGGCTCAAGCCACATCGGCAGACGGCCTCGCGCTGTCCGGGGAAGTACGGCATTATACACCTATGAGGGGACATTCCTGGAGCGATCGACGTCACGCAGTGTGTGAGGTTTGGCTGGATGTGCACGCTGACGCTACCGGCTCAGGTACATCACGCACCACGCTGCCCTTCGTCTTCACCGACCGGGGACCAGGGTCGATCGTAATGGACGACGCGATGGAGACTGCGCCAGGTCCGGGCCAGGCGGGTAAAGCGAGTGCCCGGATCGCCTGCCTTTCGCTGTCCGCCGTTCAACCGAGGGATCACCCGCGCGGTTCCGCCTAGCGGCCCACGCGATAGCGTAGTGACGATCGTGCTGGGCGCGATCCGTACCGACCCAGCGCGGGCATTGTGTCGTCATGCACCAGACTAGCTACGCGCGGGCCGGAATCTCGCTGGTCACAGGCGCGCATCAGTGTGATGTACGCGGCATCCCCAGCACCGCGTCAGTGTCTGCCCTTCACGAAGGGACGCTTGTCCGAGCCGTCCACGTTGTTTCTGTCTCGCACGAAGTCGCGCATTGCTTCATCGAATTCTGGGACACCGCCACGATTACAGTCCACGATGATCCCCATGCGCTGAGCCATAGGCCAGACGGGCAAATCTGGATTGAATACGACATTTCTGTTACGAGCTGCCTGCACGAGGAGTACAAAGCCGTCGTAATCGTCTTCTTCGATCGTCTGTAGAGCTCGCAGAACAGCAGCTTTATCGATCTTCTTACGCATCACCAGCCACCACCCTCATGTCTGAATGTGTCATCGTTGAGCAACGTTGTCGGTAGGAGGATTGATGTTACAGCATAACGAAATCAAACATGGCGTCACCGGGGGCGCCGGTGCGCACCTACCTGCACTGCGGTCTCACAGCGGCACGGGGCGGCCTGGTTGGCAGCGAGGGCAGTAGAAGGTGTTCCTGGCGTAGACGTCGGCGCCCTGTACCGAGCGGATCACGCGCTGCCCGCAGCGGCGACACGGTCTGCCTGCCCGCTCGTACACCCAGTGCTGCCTGTCGCGGGTCAGCTCACCCGTGGTGGATTGCTCAGGGCGGTCGACGTTCGCCAAGAGCAGCCGCCGAGCCAGCGCCACCACAGCGTCGGCATCGACACCGCGGACCGGCGCCCAGGGGGGCACCCCCAACAGGAAGCACATCTCTGTCTTGTACAGGTTTCCGATGCCGGCCATGATCCGCTGATCGAGCAGGGCGAGACCGAGTTCAACGCCGGGTTGTTCGCGCAGTCGTCGCGCCGCTATGGCTGCGTCGTTGTCGTCCCAATTAGGGTTGAGTAAGTCGGGGCCCAGGTGTCCCACGAGCCGGTGTTCGTCCGGGGTGGCCATCAGCGCCATGTCGTGCAGGAGGAAACCCACTGCTACCCGGTCCTGCGTGGTCAACACTGCACGGGCTTGGTGGTGCGGCCGTCGCCACCGCTGTCCAGGTTGGTAAAGGTGCCAGGAGCCGTCCATTCTGAAATGCGTATGCAGGCTTCGTCCGTCATCGAAACGGGTAAAGAGGTGCTTGCCGACGCTGTGTACGGCCAGCACGGTACGCCCCGACAGATCATGTTCGGCGAGCCGTGGATGGCGCAGTTCTCCCCGGGTGAGGCGCTGGCCGCTCAGCGCGGCCGTCATCCGCTTGGCGGCGAAGTACACGGTGTCACCTTCGGGCATCAGGCAGCGCTCGGCACCCGGTGCAGGGACAGCACTTCATCGGCCGGCCCGATCTGAGACCAACTGCCGGAGTCCATGGTCCAGGTGCGCCCGTCGAAGGTCACCCGGTCGACGCCGAGGCGCGACGCGTGGGCGACAAGCCAGCTGCAGATCGACCAGCCGCGGGCCACGGAGTGCGGTCCGCTGAGAGTCGCAGTGCCAAGTTCAGCGACCGCGGTCGTGACCAGGTCGGTGCTTGACGGGCTGATAGTGAGGCCTCGGCAGGTCAGCGCGCCGGGCGCCTCGCCCGTGAGGGCGGCAGCGGCGGCTCGGGCCCGCGGTTCCCACTGCGCGTAGGCAGCCGGCGTAGCCGAGCGCTGGACGAGCTGAGCAGCTTCGGTGACGCTGAGCTCAGACCAATCCGGTTGGGCGCGCAGTCGCTGGTAGAACGCAGTGGACGCATAGACCGGGTCGAGCACCTGCGTCCGGCTTCCCCAGCCTTGGCTGGGCCGCTGCTGGAACAGACCCGCCGAGTCCCGGTCGCCGACCGGCAGGTTGTGCAGGCCGGACTCTTGCAGCGCTGTCGCCAGCGCAATCGTGACAGCGTGGTCGGGCATGCCCAGTTGAATGCCGACCGCGGCGATCGTCGCGGCGTTGTCGGCCTGCTCTCCCGACAGGGGGAACGTCACGAGGGCACCAGACACCGGGTCCGCGACGGTGGTGACGGCGCAGCCGGGCGTTGCGCCCAGGTTCCGGATGAGAGGCCACGCGACCAGCGATGCGACTATCAACACCACGACGACACCCAGGGCGATCAGGCCTTTCCGGGCGTTCCGCACTAGCTGTCTCCCTTCCGGGCCAGTGTATGAGCCGGATCTCGGCGGCTGCGACACAGCGTGCAATACCGGTGTTCCGGGACGAAGCGAAAAAACAGATTAGAGTACGTTGCGTACCTATGGCACAGTCGTGTCATGACTCGTCCCGCCGAGACACAGCCCGCGGCGAGCCCCAACGGGCTAGCCGACCGGCCGGATGGTGGCGTGCCCGGTCTCCCCACCCGCCGAGCCGAACCCGCCGTGGGTTGGGGATTGCCATTGACGGTGCTGATCGCCGGGATGTTCATGTCGATCCTGGACACCACCATCGTCAACGTGGCCATCCCCACCATCCAGAACGAGTTCGGCGTGAGCACCGACGACGTGCAGTGGGTGGTCACGGGTTACACGCTGGCGTTGGGTGTGGTGGTGCCGGTCACGGCGTGGCTGGGGGATCGCTTCGGTCTCAAGCGGGTGTACAACCTGGCGCTGCTGGCGTTTGCCGCCGGGTCCGCGTTGTGCGGGCTGGCCTGGGACCTCAACAGCCTGGTGGCCTTCCGGATCTTCCAAGCGATCCCGGGTGGGATCCTGCCGGTGATCACGCTGTCGATCCTGTACCGGATCGTGCCGCGGGACCGGCTCGGCGCCGCGATGGGCCTATACGGCCTGGGCATTGTGTGCGCCCCGGCAATCGGACCCACCCTGGGCGGGTATCTGGTCGAATACGTGAACTGGCGGCTGATCTTCTACATCAACGTGCCCATCGGGATCCTGGGCGCGGTGGCCGCGGCGCTGGTGTTGCCGCGATTCCCGAGGATCGCCGGGCGCCGATTCGACGTGCTGGGCTTTGTCACTGTGGCCGGTGGGCTCTTCGCGTTGCTGCTGGCGACGTCAGAGGGGGAGTCCTGGGGGTGGTCCTCCTACCGGGTCCTGGGTCTGATCACCTACAGCGTGCTGAGCCTGGCGCTGTTCGTGGTGATCGAATTGGAGCGGGCACCCCGACCCCACACCTCGGCCCGTCCGGGACCCCGGACTGGGTGGGCCCCTACGCCACCTACCAGCAGACTCAGCTGCAGGTATTCGTCGCAGCGATCGACGACCTGTTCCTGATCGCCGCCGCGATGGCCGCCCTGGGCGCGCTCGGGGCACTGCTGCTGCGGTCCGGGCCCGCCCCCACTGCCCAGAGCGCTTCCACCCTGCCACCGCAGGCAACGCCGTCCGCGCTCCCTGCCAGCGGGGAGGTCCAGGACGGCGCCGCCACCACCGCGAGCAGCGACCTGGCCCGAGACACCGACGGACTGGTCGACGTCAGGGGTCGATCATGAGCGGTCACCTAGGTGGGTGTTTCTCCACCCGGCGGAACGGCTAAGTGGACGCTTGCTCGCGGAATTCTCGGACCGCGTCAGCGATGGCATCGACCTCCAGCACGTCGAGCATCAACCCGACCTGTTCCTCCCACACCTCGGTGGGAACGGCGGCACGCAGCTCGTCTTCGAGAACGTGGTAGACGGGGAGGCCCAACTGGACCCCGGCCAACGGTCCTGCCCAGCTCGGATCACCGAGCACCACCGTCTCGGCGGCGATCCCGGCGCTCTCCGCGTCCGGTGCGCCGAGCACAACCAGCAGCGTCTCGGCGCCGTGCTGGTCGACCAGACGCTTGATCGTCTCCTGGGTGGACAGGTCCATGGCTCCGGCAGCCGTTCAAACGAAGCATTCGGTGGCGACGAAGGCCACCGGGGCCCCGGCCGCCTGGACACAGGCCGCAATCGCCGGTCCCGCGATACCGTCGCGTTCACCGATCACGATGACCTTTTTACCGTCGAACATTCACGCCTCCTTCGTTGGCAATTCGGCTAACGCATTGGCGAGCCAGATATCGACCTGATCCGCTACTAGGTTGGGGTCGCAGATCCGGGCGACTTCCTGACCGTCGTGGAACAGCAGAATGGTGGGCAGCCCGCGGACCTGCAGTGACATGCACAGCCGTCGAGCTTTGCTCGCGTCCAGCTTGACCACGGTCAGATCGGGGTGTGCCTCGGCGATACTCGCCATGTGCGGGCTCAACGCCACGCACGGGTGGCAGCTCTGCGCCCACACATCGACGAGCACCAGACCCGATCCGACAAGGTCATCAAAGGTCTCTTTGGTGGCATCCACCACACTCATCAGCTCAAACCTCCGTTGCGTTGCAGCAGGATGCTCATGCCGTCGGACCGCTGGCTCATCCGCCCGAGAAACAAACTGCCCTTAGCTAACAGCAACACCCGGTCGGCCGGTCCGGTCGTCAGCCGGGTTAAGGCGTGCGGCAGGTAACACACCGCTGACGCCAGGTGCCCCTGGGTGGGGGCGTAACCCGGCATGCCACGCTGCGTGACGAAGGTGTCGATCTCGTCCCGGGTGATCTCCTTGTTGCGGGCGGCCAACGCCGCGATCGTGCGGTAGTTGCGCGCCGCAACGTCTCCCGAGCCCTGGGGCTCGGTGATCTCTGGGTTGTGCAACTCGGTGGCATAGTCATCGACGTCGCACAACCTGGCGCCGATCGCTTCCAGCGGCCGCACCGCCAGGTCGTGCAGGATCTGCGCACCGGAGCCGCCCGAGGCCACCCGGTGGCGGCCCACGGCGTCGAGCCTGATCCGAGGCGAGACGCCGTCGTCGGCGGTCACCAGCACCGCGACGCCGCCGAGCATGTCTTCCAGCACGGGTAGGCCGTGGCGCAGGTGCCCCTCGAACTTCATCCCGAGCTTGGGTTGCGAGCCGCCGGCGAGGACGACGACCTGCTCGAACACCCCCGCCACCACGAGGCTGGCGGCGATCACCAACGCGGGGATCGGCGCCGCGCAGAAGTTCTTGACGTCCGCACCGGAGGATTCGCTGAGGCCGGCGACCGCTGCGATCGACTTGCCCATGTTGCCCCCACCGCGCTGGTAGCGGTCCCCGACGGCTTCCTCGGAGCAGGAGATCGTGTAGCCGATCCCAGACGGGTCGACGCCGTGGTCGTGCAGCAGGTGCAGCAGTGCCAGGGTCCCGGTGGCCTTGCAGGCCAGGTTCTCCAGCAGCACGTGCGCGACCAGCGATTCGTCCTCTTCGTGCGCGCCGCGCAACGCACCGGCGAGGCAGTCCGGCGCCAGGTGCACCGGCAGCGCGCCGGTGGCGAGCGCAGCGTCGACGTCCCCGGCCGCAGCGCTGACCCGGGCCAGGTCCAGGTGCGCCGCCAGCGGGTGCTCAGCCAGCCGCTTGGCGGCCCGCTCAGCGACCTCCGGGGTGAGCACCAGCAGGTTGAACTCGTCCACCGCAGCCATCAGCCCGAGGAACTCGTCCTCGGGCATCAGCTCGCCGAACGGTGCGAAGCGTTCCGCGCCGGCGATGCTGGCCCCCACCCAAGGCCGCGGTGGCAGCTCGCGGGGGTGACACGCGCCCAGGAACGCCTGGTGCGCCGGGTAGCCGACGGCGTCATCAAAGCTGCGCAGATTGGTCAGGAAGCGACTCGCCAGCTCAGGGTCGCCGGGCAGCGTTCGCATCGGCTTGGACCCGTGCCGGGCCAGGCCCGGGGTGTGCGCCAGCACGAGGCTGGCTGCTCGGATCACCGCTGCGTCAGGCATCGGCCCGCTCCACGACGTCGACTTCGAAGATCGTCGGGTGTTCGACGGCGGTGGCGACCGCGTCCAGTGCGCGCTGTACCAACCGCCGGCGCCACGCCTGTTCGGCCTGGGGCGAGAGGTTTGGATCGCCGGCGGGGTAGGGGATGCCTCGACCCGGCACGATGCGCGGCGCACCCACCTGCTCAGCGATCGTGACCAGATTGGTGATCAGGGCGGTGGGTATACCGGAGCGCTCCAACTCCTTGGCAAGCGTTGACCCGCAACGCGTTCCGGTTCCTCAAGTGGCGGTCAGGATCGCTGCCTGCACACCTGCCTTGCGCAGCTCCGCGGCCCACTCGACGCCGAATCGCCGCGCGGTGGCCACCGGCGTGCCGTTACCTACCGTGACCATGAACTCGCCATGCAGGCGCCCGATCGCGCCCTCGCGTTCCAGGGTGCGGGCGGCGTCCAGCGGCAGCAGCCGGTTCGGGTCGGCATTGGCGTCGGTGGTCGCGAAGCCGCCGGCCACTGACTCCCAGGGTCCGGAGACGAGGGAGTCGACCCCTTCGATCGGGTAGCGCAGCCAGCGGGTGGCGCGGGCCGACTCGAGCCGGTCCGGGTTCCCGGCGGGCACCACGGCAGCTTCGGTCACCAGCGCGACGGTCGCGTTGGCCGCTTTGTCCACCGGTGCGGCCGGCTCCACCGCGTCGAACCCACCGACGGGGACCTCGGTGCTCTGCTGGTCACCGCCGAGCCGCCGCAGCACCAGCTCGACGGCCCGCGCTGCGGCGCGCTGCTCGACCAGTCGACCGATCCGGGCTGCCTTGACGATCCGGCCGTCTTGCGCGGTCAGCTTTGCGCCGGTGGCCATCTTCGCGATCGCGGCGGCGACCCGTTGCAATGTCGGGCGCATCTCCCGTGAGGTGGCGCCCGCGGCCAGGACCGGGGCGGCGCCCGCGTCGGTGATGCCGGGGTTGTCCGGGTGCATCGTGGCCAGCGCCGGCAACCCGGCGGCGTCGGCGGCGGCGACCAGCCGGGCGCACGCCAACCCGTAGCGGCCGCTGCCGAAAGCGGGTCCGGCGACCAGCAGTTCGGCACCAGCGCTGCGGGCCAGGTCGAGCAGTTCCTGCGCGACGGTGGCGTTGGAGGCGGCGTGGTTGTCGCCGCACACGATCGTCGCCACGATCTGATGCTGGTCTCCGAGCAGCTGGGCCAGCAGTCGCCCCGGACCGACCGTCCCGTCGAGCATCCGGGGGCCGATGCCCGCCTTTTCCTCGCCGCCGAGGCCGGCGTAGAACTGGTTGAGGTAGTGCACGATGCGCATCAGGCTGTACCTTCCGACTGCTGACCGACTAGTTGCGGTTCGTCTGACCGGCAGGTCAGCCGTCCTGCGCCCAGTGGGCTCAGGGCGGACAGGATTGCGGCGGTGGGCACCTCGACCGCGGCGGTCGCCTCGGCGTCGGCGATGCGCAGGAGGGTGCCGCCCAATGCCCGCTCGACTGCGGGCAGCGCCACCCGTTGATCGTAGTTACCGGTACTGACGATCGCGCCTCGCCGCGGACAGGCGACCAGCGGGGGACCGGTGCCATCGGCGCCGGACATCTCAGCGTACAGCGCTACCGCGGTCAGACCGTCGGCCTCGAGGGCATCGACTTTCAACATCAGGTCGTTGTCGGCGTTTCCGGCGCCTTCCTTGGTGACGATGGCGGCGTCGAAGCCGGCGGCCCGGCACAGCCAGGCGGCGTGCGTGGAGACCAGTTCCTTGTCACCTTGCTCCACCGGCTCCGGGCACAGCACCACTCCGGCGAAGTGCAGGTCCCGGCCATCGCGGGCGCGTAGCTCGGCGATCACGGGGTGGTTTTGGTGTAAGTAGGTCGGGTTGCGCAGCGCTGGGTGCCCGTACTGGCCGCTGACCACGGCCCCATCTTCGATCTCGGCGGGGTCGAACAGGGTCGGCAGGCTGCCCGCCATGCTGCGCCCGTAGACGAAGACGTCCTTGAACGCGCCCTG
>JBBPZY010000236.1:0-13553 GCA_038276315.1 Mycobacteriales bacterium | reverse complement strand
CGTCTCCCGTTCTTGGGCGCACAAAGGCTCGGCCCCACTCATCCATCATCCCCCCAGAAGATCCCCGGAAAGGCGGTACCTTAGCAGAAGCAAAATCTGCTAAGATAATGGTCTGTCGCTACGACCGTTTGAGCCCAAGGGGGGTTTGGGTGTTTAAGGGTTTTCGCGACTTCATTCTTCGGGGCAACATCGTCGACCTGGCCATCGCGGTGGTCATCGGCACCGCATTCGCTGACCTGGTGATGCAGTTCAACCAATCGTTTCTCACCCCGATGGTCGCCGTGTTCACCGGGGGTGGGGATGTGGGTGGCAAGTTCGTGATCCTCGGCCAGCCGTTCGGCTACGGAGCATTCATCGGCGCGGTGATCACTTTTCTGATCACTACCGCGGTGGTCTACTTCCTGATCGTGGTTCCGATGAACAAGCTACTCGGTCGTACTCTTAAGACCGGTCCGAATGACGAGGACGAGGCCTTGGCGCGCCAAGCTGAACTGCTGGCGGAGATCCGCGACCTGTTGCAGGCCCAGCAACAGGCCTGAACCCCGTCCTGCCGCGCACGATCAACCCGACTTGGCGAGCGCGCCGAGCAGGTTTCGCACCGACATCGCCCGCCGGTGCGCGGCGCCGTCGAGATCGTCCAGGGCGCACTCCGGGTCGGCGGGCGGCCCGAGGTGGGTGCAGCCCCGGGGGCAGTCCGCGATCGCGTCGGCCAGGTCACCGAAGGCGCGGACCACATCGTCGGGTGTGACATGGGCCAAGCCGAAGGAGCGGATCCCTGGGGTGTCCACCACCCACCCGCCGCCCGGCAGCGGCAGGGCCACCGCGGAGCTGGAGGTGTGCCGCCCCTTGCCCACCCCACTGACCGCGCCGGTGGCCCGCAAAGCATCCGGTACCAGCCGGTTGACCAGCGTCGACTTGCCTACCCCGGAGTGCCCGACCAGCACCGAGATCCGACCCGCCAGCCGCGCCCGTACCGCGTCGACCCCGGTATCCGGTGCGGTGACCAGTACCGGGATGTCCAGCGCGGCGTAGCGCTCCACAACTGCGTCCGGCGCGGCGAGGTCACGCTTGGTCAGGCAGAGCACTGGTTCCAAGCCGCCGGCGAAACCAGCTACCAGGCAGCGGTCGATCAGGCCGGTCCGCGGCGGCGGATCGGCCAGTGAGGCGACGATGAACAGCTGCTCGGCATTGGCCACCACGATGCGCTCGTAGGCGTCGCCGTCGTCGGCGGTGCGGCGCAGCACGCTGGACCGCGGGTCCACCCGGACGATCCGGGCCAGCCCGTCCGGTGCGCCGCTGACCTCGCCGACCAACCCGACCTGGTCACCCACTACCACGGGGGTGCGCCCGAGCTCGCGGGCCCGCATCGCCGTCACCCGGGTGGTCGGATCACTGTCGGGCGCGCAGGTCCACCGGCCACGGTCCACCGCGACCACCATCGCACCTATCGCACCGGCGTGTTCGGGGCGACGCTTGGTGCGGGGGCGGGAACCGCGCCGCCCGGGCCGGACCCGGACGTCGGTTTCGTCGAGGCCGTAACCGCCGCGGTTACCGGGCCGGCTCAGCCGGCACCACCGGCCAGCATCGCCGACCAGCGAGCCGGGAACTCCGGCAGCGTCTTGGCCGTCGCGGCAATGTCGTCGACTGCGATTCCCGGCACCACCAAGCCGAGGATCGCGCCCGCGGTGGCCATCCGGTGATCGGCGTAGGCGCCCCAGGGCCGACCGGGTTCCGCACGCAACGGCTGCGGGTGGATCTCCAGGCCGTCGGACGTCTCCCGCACGTCGCCGCCCAGGGCCGCTAGCTCGGTGGCCAGTGCGGCCAGCCGGTCGGTCTCATGCCCGCGCAGGTGGGCGATGCCGCGCAGCCGCGAAGGCCCGCTGGCCAGTGCCGCCAACGCCGCTATCGTCGGTGTGAGTTCCCCCACGTCGTGCAGGTCGGCGTCGACGCCCTCGAGTCGATCGGGACCCGAGACGGTCAGCCCGCGCTCGTGGAAGTCCACCGCGCAGCCCATGTCGGTCAGCAGCGGCCGGATCGCGTCACCAGCCTGCGTGGTGCGCCGGGGCCAGCCCGTTACGGTGACCTGCCCACCGGTGGCCGCGGCCGCCGCCAGGAACACCGTCGCATTGGACAGGTCCGGCTCGACGTCCTGGTCGCCACCCGCGATCGGGCCCGGCGACACCGCCCACCACGTCGCACCGTCGGTGTCCACCTGCACTCCCCGGTCGGCGAGCATCTGCACGGTCATCTCGAGATGCGGCCGGGACGGCACCGGCGGGCCGTGGTGATGGATGGTGATTCCCCCGCCGTACCCGGCCGCGGAGAGCAGCAATCCAGAGACGAACTGTGAGGAACCCGACGCGTCGATCCGCACCTCACCGCCAGGCCGGCCGGGCACGCCGTGCAACACGAACGGCAACGCGTCCCCGTCGATCCGGCACCCCAGCGCGCGCAACGCGCCCAGCACCGCGCTCATCGGCCGCTTCCGGGCCTGCTCGTCGCCGTCGAAGCGAACCGGACCCTCGGCTAGCGCGGCCAGCGGCGGGACGAACCGCATCACGGTGCCGGCCAGCCCGCAGTCCACCGTGGCGCCGCCGCGCAGTCCGCTGTACGCGGCCACGTCCAGCTCGCCGCCGCAGCTGGTCGGCGCGCTTGAGATCGGCACTCCCATGGCGCGCAGCGCACCGACCATCAGATCAGTGTCCCGGCTGCGCAGCGCTCCCCGGATGGTGCCGCCGGTGCCGGCCAGCGCGGTCAGCAGCAGCGCTCGATTGGTGATCGACTTCGATCCCGGCACGGTGACGGTGGCTCGCACCGGTCCGCGCGCCAGCGGCGCGGCCCACGGTAGCCGGGTGGCGGTCGTCATGTTGCCATCATTGCGCACCCGGGCTTGCCTGCTGGTCATGCCACGATGACTCCATGTGCGGTAGGTACGCCTCAACCAGGGATCCCGCGACGCTGGCCGTCGACTTCGATGCGGTAGACGCAACTGAAGACCCGGCGCCAGGGGCTCACTACAACGTCGCACCGACCACACCGGTGTTGTCGGTGGTGACCCGGCATCCGCGCGATCCGCAGGGTATCCCCGATCCGGATCGCGCGGTGCGCAGTATCCGGGTGATGCGGTGGGGACTGGTGCCGCATTGGGCCAAGGACCCGGCGGTCGGATCCCGCCTGATCAATGCCCGGGCTGAGACCGCAGCCGGCAAGCCCGCGTTCCGCGATGCGGTGGCCAGGCGGCGCTGCCTGCTACCCGCCGACGGTTGGTATGAGTGGCAGCGGGTGGGCGACCATAAGCAGCCGTTTTTCATCACCCGGGCGGACGGCGCTGGACTCGCCCTGGCCGGATTGTGGTCGACGTGGCGACGCTCGGACGGCGCAGCGCCCCCGTTGGTGACCTGCGCGGTGCTGACCACCGAGGCGGTGGGCTCGCTCGCCGAGGTTCACGACCGGATGCCGCTGATCCTGCCCCCAGGGGCGTGGCAGGCCTGGCTCGATCCGGATTCCGACGATCCGGGGCAGCTGCTCGCGCCGCCGGCGACGCACCTGGTTCACGCGCTGGAGTTGCGCCCGGTCTCCACGGCGGTGAACCACGTTCGGCGAGACGGTCCTGAGCTGGTCCGACGGGTTGAGCCGGAGCAGCCGGCGCTGCTGGATCTGGATCAAGTGTGGTGACTGAGCTGACCATCCCGACGCCACCCGGTCCGGCACGCGTCGAGCTGCACTGCCCGCAAGCCGGCGTAGCGCCGCAGTTCGGGCCTGGCGCCGCGTTGCTGCTCGGGCACGGTGCCGGCGGCTGCACCGATGCGCCCGACCTGGTGGCCGCCACCACGGCGGCGACCGCCACCGGGATGCACGTCGCGCTGGTCACACAGCCCTACCGGGTCGCTGGGCGGCGCGCGCCGGCACCGGCCAGGCAGCTCGACGAGGCGTGGCTAGCTGTCGCGAATTACCTATCGGACGCCCTGTTCGCCGGCCTGCCGTTGATCTTCGGAGGCCGTTCTTCGGGAGCCAGGGTGGCGTGCCGCACCGCGGCGGCGGGCGGTGCGGCGGCGGTGTTGTGTCTGGCCTTCCCCGTGCACCCACCGGGGCACCCGGAGCGCAGCCGGATGGACGAGCTGGACGGGGTGGACGTACCGGTGCTTGTCGTGCAGGGCGAGCGGGATCCCTTCGGGCGCCCGGAACCCGCCGCTGGCCGCGAGGTCGTGCTGTTGCCAGGAGACCACTCGCTCAAGACCGACCCCGCAGCGGTGCGGCGCGCCGTGGCACAGTGGTTCGCCGTGGCAGGGTGGTTACAGCGGTGATCACGAAGTGTGTGTCGAAAGCGACATGACGCGTCGCCTATGACACCCAGACGGCGATCATGTTCGTGGAATGTCGACGCCAACTGGGGCGTTGCTCTGCCCCATGGTGTCAACAGCCCAACAAACCCGCGACCGGGTAGCGCAGCAGTGCCCACCCACGAAGCGCAGGTGCAGTTCGCTGGGCCGGATGTCCGGTTGGCGAGTACCCTCGACCACTAAATGCACATCTGGGCATGGGGGTGGTCGGAGTAGTGGAAGCCGACCCTGCGCAACCCGTGCAGTCCAGCCCGCCCGAACCCAGTTTTACCGAGCCCGATCTTGCTGAACCAGGCCCCGAAGGGACTACCGTGCCAGCCCGCCCTAAGGCCATAGGTGAGGAGCCGCCGCCGACGGCCAGCTCCGACCAGAGTGCTGAGGAGCCGGCCGCCCAGGAAACGCCCCAGGAGACGCCGGAGCAGCGCACCGCCCGCTTCGAGCGTGATGCCATGCCGTTGCTCGACCAGCTCTACGCGGCGGCGCTGCGGATGACCCGTAACCCGGCCGACGCCGAGGACCTCGTGCAGGAGACCTACCTCAAGGCTTACGGCGCCTTCGCATCCTTCCGGGCGGGCACCAACCTCAGGGCATGGCTGTACCGCATCCTCACCAACACCTATATCAACGGATACCGCAAGCGGCAGCGCCAGCCGGTGGCGCAACCTACTGAGGAGATCACCGACTGGCAGCTGGCTCAGGCTGCCCAACACACCTCGACGGGTCTGCGCTCGGCGGAGATGGATGCGCTGGACCGGCTGCCCGACTCCGACGTCAAGGATGCCCTGAGCCAGCTGGCGGAGGACTTCCGGATGGCCGTCTACCTCGCCGACGTTGAAGGCTTCGCCTACAAGGAGATCGCCGAGATCATGGGTACCCCGATCGGGACTGTGATGTCGCGGCTGCATCGCGGACGAAAGCAGCTGCGCGACATGCTCACCGGGGTGGCCCGTGAGCGGGGTTTCCTGCGCGATGCGGAGGTCGCGTCATGAGCTGTGGAGATCCCCACGACACCGACTGCAGCGAGGTGCTCGCCGAGCTGTGGCTGTTTCTGGACAACGAGTGCGACCACCAGCGCGGCGAGCTGCTGCGGCGCCATCTGGACGAGTGCGGCCCGTGTCTGGAGGAATTCGGCCTTGAGGAGCATCTCAAGGCGCTGCTGGCTCGTAAGTGCGGCGGTGACCACGCACCCGACGCGCTGCGGCACAGGTTGCGCCAGTCGATCCGCGAGATCATGCTGCGCCAAGCCGTTCTCAGCGCGGAAGTGATTGTTCAGCAGAACGACGACGGCACCATCGTGGAAGTGTCGACCACCGTCGAAAGCCACGCCTGGCTGTCGACCGAGAGCTGAGTTCACGTGACCCGCACGGGGCCAGTCAGTGTGCTGACTGGCCCCGTCCGGGTCAGGTGTTCGGACGCTTGCCGTGGTTGGCGGCGTTCTTCTTGCGGCTACGCTTCTTACGGCCTCGCTTGGACACGACGTCCTCCCTCCCGGGATAGGTTGATCTTCGGCGATTTGGTTGCGATCGTGGAGAGTGTGTCACGGTGCGCCCTGACGCTGGCGACCCTGGGCCGCTAGGCGTGGTTGGATAATGGAGCCGAGCGCCGAGGAGGGCGATCCATGACTGAGGAGATCCGGGCCGAGATGGTGGCCAACGTGTGGAGGATCGTGGTCGCCGAAGGCGACGCGGTATCCGGCGGTGACACGTTGGTGATCCTTGAGTCGATGAAGATGGAGATCCCGGTGCTGTCAGAGGTCGAAGGAACTGTCGCGAAATTGGCGGTCTCGGAGGGTGACGTCGTACAGCAGGGCGACCTGATCGCCGTAGTTGAGTGACTTGACGTGACGGCGGTCACCGGCGAAGTGCTTGGAGTTGCGCACCGTTAACAGCGGTGCCTCAGGGGAGAATGAGGTCAGATGCGATGCCCAACGATGAGGGGCCCGGCGCTGAAACCTAAACGCGCCGGGCCCCTCATCGGTCGTGCTACATGCGGATCAGACGCCGTTACGGGCCCCGGTACGAGCGTTGCGCCGCTTCACGGCACGTCGCTCGTCCTCGCTCATACCGCCCCACACGCCGGCATCCTGTCCGGATGTGAGTGCCCAGCTAAGGCACTCAGCATTAACCGGGCAGCGACGGCAGACGGCCTTCGCCTCGGTGATCTGCAATAGAGCGGGGCCGCTGGTTCCCACGGGGAAGAACAGCTCGGGGTCCTCGTCTCGGCAGGCCGCGCGGTGGCGCCAGTCCATGGTTCTTGCTCCTCATAGATCGCGCTGGCGAACTCCGGTGTCCCAGCGCCGTCGTTAGTCTCTCATTGGCTTGTGAATGATTTCACAATCACCCGCGATGTCAAGAGCTATCGACGGGGCCAGTTCTTCAGTTCACCCGACAGGGGTGTCCAGCCAGCTGAACTGTTAACCGCATGTGAAACCGATTCAGAAGCGTCATTCGGGCGTAGCTGTGCGTCACGGCTGCTTGATCACGACTGCCCACTCCGCTTGCTCACCGCGATAAGATCATCGCGGTGAGCCCAAGGAACCCATCCAACCCGGAGGCTGGTGAGCGTCTCAGCAGCTAGCCCTATGGGTCTTAACGACAGCGGCCGCCCGAACGTTTCGGACCAGTTTTTGCGCCGTGTCGGCGTGTCCCTTGACAGGCGTAGCTGACAGGTGTGGCCATGCAGCGACGTCGTCGGGGCGGGGTCGGAGGCGGCGGTTAATCTGCAGTGGTGATCGTCGAAGTAGTCGTCCCCGGTGGGGTGGCATGAACACGGCCGCGCCTCGTCCGGTACGCGTGGCGGGCGTGCTGGTGGGACTACAGGGTTTAGCTGGTGTCGTGTTCGCGGCCTGGTTGCTCGTCGCGGCGGTGCGCGCAACCAGCGGTCCGGTGCCGGTAGGGGCCACCGCGGCTTGGCTGGCCGGCTTCGGGATCCTTTTGCTCATCGTGGGCGTCAGTCTGGTGCGGGGCCGCCATGGTGCTCGAACTCCGGCTGTCGTCGCTCAGCTTCTACTGCTCGGCGTCTGCTGGTACGCCGCGGGCCCGTCCTCCCAGCGTGCCTACGGAGTGGCGGCTGCGGTGTTCTGTGTGGGCGTGCTGGTGCTGCTGTTCTGCCCGCCGGCTCTGCGTTGGGCCGTCGGCAGACGTCGCGAGTTCAGTTGAGCTGCGCTCGCAGGCTGCGTGCGGTGGATTCGAGAAGCTCTGCGTGCTGTGGGAACTTGGCGATCTGCGATTCGAGGAACTTGGCGCCGTCGAGGAAGCGGCCCTGCCGGCCGAGCGTCTGGCCCAGCTCGAGGAGCTCTCGGGTTCCCACCCCGGGCAACGCCAGGCGCATCCGCAGTACCCATTCGAGTTCGGCGGCGCGTCCAAGGCCCCGGTAAACAGTCCGCAGGTTCTCCAGGATCCGCGCGAAGATCGCTCTGCGAGGCGCCGTCGTCAGAAGGTGCTGCCCGAACGGGACGTCGGGACCGGCCTGGTTGGCGGTGCGAAACAGTGCCTCGCAACTGGGAAGGTCGAGCAGTGCGCCGCCATCGAAGGCGTCGAGGTAATGGTCGGTAGCCATCGGCCGAACGAGGAAATGACCGGGCATGCTCACCCCCTCCAACGACACTCCGGCGCGACGTCCCACCTCGAGGCAGACGACCGATAACGAGATCGGGATGCCGAGCTTGCGGTCGAGCACCTGATGCAGCAGGGAGTTGCGGGGGTCGTAGTAGTTCGTGGTGTCGCCGGCGAAAGACTCTTCGACGAACAACCGGTGGACGAGAGTTTCGAGCGAGTCGACGCCCTGGGCCAGCCGATCCAGTTCGCGCAGCCAGGTGCCGGCGTCGAGGTCGGGATCAGCACCGGCGGCGATCGCGAGCGCGCCGACGTCCAGATCGGGCCCAGGCCCGCGCCCGGCCAACAAGGCGATGAAGTGCTCGACTGCGTCCACGGTGTACCCGATACTACTGTTCACCGGCATCACACGATGCCGGCCAGCGACGAATATTCCGCTGGCCGGCATCGTCGGCCGGGGGCCGTGATCAGGAGGCCTGCTTGGTCTCCCAGAAGATCTTGTCGATTTCCGAGATGTAGTCCAGCAGCTCCTGCCCGGTCTTGGGGTCGGTCGAGCCCTTCGTGCCCGAGGCACCCGCAGCCTTGGTGGCTTTGTTGAACAGCTCGTGCAGCTGCGGGTACTTCTCGAAGTGCGGCGACTTGAAGTAGTCGGTCCACAATACCCAGAGGTGGTGCTTGACCAGGTCGCTGCGCTGCTCCTTGATCTCGATGGCGCGCGAGCGGAACTCTGGGTCGTCGTTGGACTGGTACTTCTCCTGGATCCCCTTGACCGACTCGGCTTCGATCCGGGCCTGGGCCGGGTCATAGACGCCGCACGGGAGGTCGCAGTGCGCAGTAACCTCCAGTCGGGGGCGGTGCAGAATGCGCGACAGCAGTCCCATCGTTCCTCCTGTGAGATGTGGTGATCCGACGTCACGCGACCCTACTCGCGCATGACGCGCGGAGCATCCCGGATGGAGATCATTCGTGCCGACGGGCGACGACCTCGCCGGGTGGCCGTGGCGGCGTGCCGTGGTGCGTGGTCCTTCGATGTCCCCGACGCTGTCCGACGGCGACGTGCTGCTGGTCAGTCTGCGCGCCCGGCCACGGCCTGGTGCGGTGGTCCTGGTCGAGTGGCCGCAGCGCCCCGGGGTGCTATCGGTCAAGCGCGCGGTAGGCCGGCATGGCGACGGCTGGTGGGTGCTGGGCGACAACCCCGCCGCATCCACCGACTCCCGTCACTTAGGCACCGCAAGGCTGTTCGCCGTCGTCCTCGCCCGCCTATCGCCCCATCCCCGCATTCAGCTGGCTCAGCGGGGTGACAAGCACCCGTATAGCCCCACTTAGCCTGCGCAATACCCGACAGCGGCGCGAAGCTTGGCGTAGTGGGCTTGGCATGAGGCCCAGGTGGGGAGGATGGCTGCGGCTTCGGCGAGGGTGGGGGCTGTGCGGTCCTTGTCTGACAGCAACAGGTCGACGTCGGCGGGCCAAGGTAGACCGACGGCAGGATCCAGCGGGTGCACGGTGTGTTCTGCTGCCGGGGCGTACCCAGTGGAGCACAGGTATGTCATGACGGTGTCATCTGCCAGCGCGATGAATGCATGCCCGAGGCCCTCGGGCAGGTACACCGCGCGGGAGGTCTCGGTGTCCAGCAGTACCGACTCCCAGCGGCCGAAGGTGGGGGAGTCCACCCGGACGTCGATCGCGACGTCCAACAGCGCACCATGGGAGCAGTGCACGTACTTCGCCTGGCCGGGTGGCATGTCGGAGAAATGCACCCCGCGGATTACGCCGCGGCGGGAGATGCTGTGGTTGGACTGCGCCACATGCAGCCGGTGCCCCGTGGCGTCGAGGAACGCGCCTTGGTGAAATGGGGCGACGAACTGGCCCCGCGCGTCGGGGAAGACCCTCGGGGTGAACTCGATCACTCCGGGGATCGCCAGCTCACGGAACTGCACGGTGATCCAGCCTAACCACGGCTCCGCGCTAGCTAGCGGTCTGGCCGCGCAAAGCGACTTTAGCCACCTGATGTGGTGACAATCTAGATCCACTGCGGCGGTAGTTGAGCATCAACTGTCACAGCCGGTTGAACAAGACGCATAACCAATCGGCGGTTCACGCGTTGGTGCACTCGACAGGGTTGTGACACCTCGTTGCCAGCGCCGGAGCGATTGCGGCGGTTGGTGCGCACGGGAAGGTGGTGCCGTGGCCGAGCGCGCTGAGCGGGTTGAGTTCGTGCCCTTATCGCTGGAGCCTACTGAGGTGTCGTGGGCCGCGCCGGGGCGCTCCCTTGCGGCGTTGCGGGCGGGCCGGTCGGTGTCCCTGCCGTCAACGTCGTCGGAGTCGATACCGCTCGCGCAGTACTCAGCGCCGCAGCGCCCGTTGTCCCAGATCACCTTGCCGCAGTCGCCTGCGCTGGTCTGTGAAGGTGGCGTGGTCGTGCAGGCCAACCTGGCTGCGGTCCAGCTCGCCGGTCGATGGTTCCCCGATTCGCTGACCGGCCTCCCGCTGCATCGGCTGCTCACGAGCCCAGGTCGCGACCCCGCCAACGACATTGCCAACGACACTGACGCCGATACCGACGTTGAGCTGATCGGGCCGGATGGGCGTGCGGTACCGGTGCGGGTGACGCGCTGGACCGTGCCGGGCACGGACCTGCTGATGGTGTTCTTGGTCGACATCTCCGACCTGCGCTCGGCCCATCACGCCGGGAGTACCGGCGAGCTTGCCCAGGAACACGCGGGACTGCTGGAGGCACAGCGGATCGCTCGGGTCGGCAGCTTCACCTGGGACTGGTTGACTAATAAGATCACCTACAGTCCTGGCCTGGTGGAGCTGTTCGCGGGGCGCTGCATCGATGCGGCCGACCCGTTCTGTCACATCCACCCGGAGGATCTGCCCGATCTGTTCCGGCGGGTGCACGAGATGGCCTCCGATCGCGATTCGGGCATGCTGGAGCTGGAGTTCCGCGGTCTGCCCGAGCACGGTGACAATTACTACGTGTGCCGCCTTCGAGCCGAGTGCTCGACCAGTGGGGAAGTCCTGCGGCTGGTAGGCACCATGCAGGACGTCACCCAGACTCGAGCAGTAGAGCGGGCGCTGCGGGCGGAGCAGCATCGGCTGGCACAAGCGCAGCGGGTGGCCCGGATCGGTACCTGGGAGTGGGATCCAGGCTGCGACCGGATGGTCTGGTCGGACGTGATGCAAGACCTCTACGGAGTGGCCGCCCGGCAGACCACCTACCAGACCTTTCTTTCCCTGGTGCATCCCGATGACCGGGAGTGGGTGGACGAGCTGTGGCGTCAGCTGGTCGTCGACCAGATGCCTGTGGAGTGCGAACACCGGGTGCTGCGACCGGATGGGAAGCTTCGCACCGTCCGCTGCCATGGCGCGGCCGTCCCCGACGCCTCCGGGTCTCTGCGCCTGCTCGGCACCGTGCAGGACGTCACCGAGCAGCGGGCTGCTGAAACCCGGATGATGCGCTCCAGCCAGCGCTTCGCCGACCTGGTGGCGATCGCACCGGTCGGCATTGGCATCTTCGATGACGACGACCGGATCGTCGACGCCAACGAAGCACTGTGCAAACTGCTGGGCTATGACCTGGAGACGCTTCGCGGGATGAGTTCCGAGGCGCTCGCCCACCCCGACGATCGGGCCGACCGGTTGCGCACCCTGCGCACCCAGCATGGAGCCGGGTCCTACACGGTGCCGCAGCGGATGCTGCTGCGGGCCGACGGTGATCCGGTGTATTGCGAGCTGCACGTCTCGGCATCGGTGCAGGACGATGGCCAGCGTTTCTTGTTGGTGATGTTCACCGACATCACCGAGCGGCGCCGGGTGGCCGAGGCGCTCAGCTACCGGGCGACGCACGACGAACTCACCGGGCTGCCCAATCGGGCTGCGATCACCGACACGCTGACCGAGATGCTGGCCTGCGGCGACCGCGATGTCGCGGTGCTGTTCTGCGACATCGACAACTTCAAGCGGGTCAACGATGCGCTCGGCCATGATGCTGGTGACGAGCTGCTGATCGCGTTGGCGCGGTGGCTGCAGGACGGGTTACCCGCGGGTTGCACCGCTGGTCGGCTGGCTGGCGACGTCTTCGTGGTGATCAGCTCCGATGTCGCCGCCCAGGGTGGCGTCGGCTCGCTCGTCACCACGGTCTCCGGCTTGTTGGGGACCGCGACCCCGCTGCGCGGCCAGGTGATCCGGGTGTCGGCGACGATCGGGGTGGCTGTGCCGGACGCCTCGACCCGTAGCGCGCAGGACCTGATGCGCTTCGCCGACGCGGCCATGTTCGAGGCGAAGCGGACCGACACCCGGCAGTTCGCGATGGCCAACCCGGCGCTGATCGAGTCGGCCGATCAGCAGGTGGAGCTGGAGTGTCAGCTTCGCGAGGCGCTCGCTCGCGACGAACTGCAGTTGCACTACCAGCCGGTGGTCAATCCGGACGGCGTAATCCTCTCCGCGGAGGCGCTGATCCGCTGGCCGCACCCGGAACGTGGAATGCTCAGCCCGGCCGTGTTCCTGCCGGTAGCCGAGCGTGGCGGTCTGATGCGTGAGCTCGACCGGTGGGTGCTGCGCACCGCCCTGCGTGAGGCACGGGGCTGGGTGTCGTGGGATGGGCGCCCGGTCGCCGTTGCGGTCAACCTCGCTGACCCCGGTGATTCCGACTTCGTGGCGACTGTTGCTACCGCGGTGGCCGAGAGCGAGCTGCCCTGGGACCGGCTGGTGCTGGAACTGGTGGAAACCGCCCTGGTCGACCTGCCGGGCGCGACCCGCCAGGCGATGGCCGAGCTGGTCGAGCGCGGGGCGCGCTTCGCGGTGGACGACTTCGGTACCGGCTACTCCTCGCTTGCTCGCCTGAAGGAGCTGCCTGCGCAGATCGTCAAGCTCGACGGCCGGTTCATCTCCGGTGTGTGCGTCGACCAGCAGGACCTCGCGGTGGTCCGAGCGGTGGTCGACATGGCCCGCGCGATGAGTCGCGTCTGTGTCGCGGAGTGTGTCGAGACCCCCGCCCAGTTCCAGGTGCTCCGGGGCCTCGGAGTGGACGCCTACCAAGGCTGGTTATTCTCCCGCGCGGTCCCGGCACCGGAGTTTCGTGAGTTACTCAGGAGCGGCCCGCTGCTGCGGTGAGGCCGAGACGCTGAAGGCCTCACTCGGTACGGGCGAAGCGTGCCACGGCGGCCGCGAGGAGCGTGGCGCAGAAGGCGACGACGAGTATTACCTGCAACCCCACGGGCACCGACCAACCTGCCCAGGAGATGCCGGGATCGAAGGCCGCCCGGGTAGCCGGGTCGACCGTCAGGTGGTCGAACACCACCGAGCGCATCGGCTCCACGGCATAGGTCATCGGATTGAGGTGGGTGATCACGTTGAGCCAGGTCGGCAGCCGGGACAGCGGGAACAGCGCGCCGGAGAGAAACATCAGCGGCGTGATGATCAGCTGCACCATCGGCATCGCGGACTGCACCTGCTTGACCCGGGCGGCGAGCACCAGACCGATCGCGGTGATCATGAATGCCATCAGGAACAGCAACCCCACCAGGGCAAGCATCATCGACGGCGAATAGGGCACTCCGACGAGCCCGGCCAGAGCCAGTAGGACCAGGCTCTGCAGCGTCGCGACGGTCGCCCCACCGACACACTTACCGGTCAGGATGGCAGTCGTGCTCACCGG
>JBBPZY010000235.1:0-3910 GCA_038276315.1 Mycobacteriales bacterium | reverse complement strand
TGCGCGATACGCAGCTACCTATCCACCGCCGCTAAACACGGCCACAACCTCTTCGACACCCTCGTCATGCTCGCCGAGGGCCAACCATGGCTACCGGCAACGACCTGACCAGTTACCAGGAAACTAACCGACCTGGCAGCCTAAATCGGTGTCAATCAAATCGGGAACACTCCACTACAAGACCCTGTACCTGCCGGCCAAGGTCATGTTGCTCATCGCCTTATCCAGGCCGGACGGTTTCCCGCTGCCCTACGACCGCGCACCCACGTGGTATGGGATCAGCTCCGACTCAGCCGAGGAGGGTCTGCGTGAGCTGCGGGACACCGCGTTGCTCGCCGTGCAGCGCGACTGGGTCAAGGCACCGCGGTCGGAGACGGGCTGGACCGCCGTGCTGATGTACACGCTGCAGGGATCGTTCTCCACGGCCGAGCGCAAGAAGGTGTCGCGTATCCGAAACCGTGCCACCACAGTGCCCGATGACGAGGCCGGTGACCAGGTCGCTCCGGTCGTGCGGATCCCGGTCAAGCGACGTCGCCGCCGGCGCCAGGACCCGGCGTGATTGCCTCGGCGGCGGCGAACTTCCTGAGCGTGCTGGCCGGGCACGCTCCGGTGATGCTCACCGTCGTCGTCTGCGCCTACGTCGTCCTCATCAGCATCGCCGCCGTGGTGGGCTCCCTACATCCGGACGAAAAGCGCCGGGCCGACGCTCAGAAGGTGCTCGACCGACTGCTGGGTCACGGCCGGAGGCGTACCAGGCGCTGAACCCGGTGGCGCAGCCGACGGCGTCTGTCTTCACCAAGCCTTCTCCATCAGATCAACGGTGATGCTGTCGCTCAGCGTTTCGCCATGTATTGACTACAACAGCGCCCTCCGGTGTGCACCGCACATCCGCCCGACCAACCACCATGAGGCAGAACCCGGCCACGGGGCGTGTCGGCGCGACGGTGCCCGGGGACCCGGCGGGGAGGCATGCTGGGTGGTGACGCCCGAAGTGCCCTGGCGGCCAGCCAGCAGCAAACCGGCAGCGAGGACGATGGCACGAGTAGAGCACCTCCGGATCGCGTCGGTCCCGCCGGTAAGCGTCATGGTTTTCCCACACCCGCTCTATATGTCGTGGCGTCGGTGCCCAACATGCGGCATTGGGATCAACTCCTAGCCCTTGCCGCGCGGCCGGTTCGGGGTTAACGCTGTTATTCGAGGCGCTGGTGCTCAGCTTCACCGCGCTATGCCGATCTAGAGGGTTCCCGCGCACCTGCCGAACGCGAGATGATTTTCGACCGCCACCACCTGGCCGGCAAGCTCAGAAGCTATCGGCACTGTACGCCGCCAGGAGGCGAGTCCACAGTGGCCTTTCCTGTCCATGGATCTGTCCATAAACTCGCGTCTGTGCGTGCCTGCCGAGACCTCCAGCCACGAAATTGTGCGCGTTAGCGGGCCACGTGGCGTAGTCCTGCGCGGTAATTCGAAGTCTCATGATCCGTCAGGTCGTGGGTTCGAGTCCCACCCGCCCCACATACTGCTACCGGCAGAGACGGTCCGGCCGTAGCGGACGCTCTGATCGGCGGGAGGATTCACACACAGATTCATGGAAGCCGATCCTGCACGAAACTGGGCTTTGCAACGCAGATTTTCGGGACCTAATCTCGTGAGGCGCCCTGGGGCCAGATTACTTCGACCGGTAGGCCGCGTGAGCGCGCATATTCCACCACGGACCAAGTACTGCCCTTGTCCACGCCGCTCTGTCCATCCCATACGGCGAAGAGTGTGTCACAAGTCGAAACTAGCACTTCGTTCGTGGCTTCGTACGCTACTCGGTTGGCTTCTTCAAAGGGCATGACGCGGACCGTTGTGGCCCGACGCGTTAACTCGTCGAACTGTGGCGCGTGGTCAAGCTTGACCTTCCGCTCTCGGTAGCCGGCAGAGGGCAGTAACACTTCAAGCTTCCCGCCAAGGTCGAGCACTGCTCGGGCAAAAACGGAATCAGCACCTCGGGCAAGGCAGCTTATACCGGTCAACTCGTCGGCCGCGTAGAGCGCCAATGCGCCAGTAATTGCTTGGTAGATCAGAGGCACGCTCTCGGCCGTGAGGTTCATGTGACCGGTGATAGCAATCCGCGGCACGATCTCTCCGTGGTCAGGTGCGCTGTGCGGCGCACAGCGATCGGATACGATCGCGCAGACTGGCGATCACGGAGACATCGGCATGGGCGTTGCTGTGCTGGTAGAGCTCAGTGAGCTTGACGCGCACCCTGTCCGATGGCGTTTGCTCGACTAGCGCGGCGGCTTGATGCCCAAGGTACGATGCCTCTTCCATCTCGCCTTGAATAAGTCTGGCTTCAGCCAGTCCGATCTGGTCGAGCGCCGAGCTGCGCAACCGCCCGGCACGACGCAGCGCTATAGCCTGCGAGATACGCCCAGCTGCCTCATCCGCAAGGCGTTTGTCTTGGTGGGCGAGTTCAAGCAGCCTCCCTCCTGTCGTACCTTCCAGCTCGGCTACGTCGAAGTAGGTAATCCAGTACGGGTCCTCGGCTGGCTTCGCCTCGGTCAGTGCGTCTTCGGCCCTGGCAGTTGCCCGACGGAAAGCCGATATACGGCCGAGCTTGGCATACGCCCACGCCTCACGGGTGTACAACATGGAGCGCACAGACGCCGGGGCGTAACCCGCCGAATCGTCCTGGGCCAGCCGCACCAGTTCTAGGGCATCACCCGTATGGCCGAGGTAGAGCAGTTGCCGTGCCATCGCCGCCATGACGTTCGCGCCAAACGCCCGGTCGCCAGCAGCTCTGGACGCCCGGAGAGCTAGCACGTAGTAGCGCTGGGCGAGCGCCTGGTGCCCAGAATCCCACGACATAATGCCCGCGGTTTCCGAGAGCTGTGCCATTGCCCCGAACAGACGCTGCTGTATCGCGACCGGGTGGGCATTTCCCAGCAGGTCGGCAACCTCGTTCAGCTGGCCGACAACGGCTTTGCGTCTTAAGCCTCCACCGAACTGATCATCCCAGTCACGGAAAATCCGTGCGGCGTTCTCGATCTGCTCAACTTCTTGATAGCCCACCGAACCCGGCAGACCAGCAGGCGGCTTTTCTGTACCGGCCGAGAGCCATCGTTCAAGCGGTTCTAGCAAAGCGCTGCCAAAGACCACGCCCGCAAGCATGCGCGCTACCTCGCGTCGGTCCAACGTGAGGTCCCTCCTCGTGAACTGGCTGACGATCTCGACCGTATCCGCAGGTGCCCACCACAGCGACACGTCACCATCGTGACGGGCAATCGGCGCTGACCGCCCAGCTGCTGGCCCCAGTTGGCCCCCGGTCGGGGCGGCCCGGTCGTCCTCGGGGAGGGTGAACCACAAGCATGACGACGGAATACCCAGCACCCGCGCCCAGTGCATCAGCCGGTCGAGATGCACGATGGTCGGCCCGTTCTCGATGCGGCTGAGCTGCCCCTGCGTTACCCCTATCCACGCCCCCACCACGTCTTGGGCAAGCGGGTGGCGCCCGTGGAAGGGATGGCGGCGGTACGCCTGGATCACCCTTCCCATATGCCGGCTCGCCAACGCTTGCCTCATCGCGTGGCTATCCCAGAACTCAGCCGGCACGTCTGGCGCCACCGCGAACCCCACGCGGCGACCTCCCTGGCACGGCGCGCAGTAACCACCGGTGTTGTCGTAGGCCAACCGCGTACCGCAGCGGTGGCATCGCGCGTCGCGTCGAGCATCCATGGACAGCGGCTCCGCTCGCCGGGAGTAGTGCACCAACCAGATCGACCGGAGTCTAAGCCGAAGTTTCCTGATCTTGGGCGTTCGGATCTCTGCTGAGCTGGGGTTTCGCTGTTGAGGCTGGTTTTGGTCTGTCTACTTCAGGCTCAGTGGGATGGGGGCGCCGATCAGTTCGAAGGCTCGGTGTTGGGTGGCG
>JBBPZY010000234.1:0-10278 GCA_038276315.1 Mycobacteriales bacterium | reverse complement strand
CTCCTTCACCGGCTGCCGGTCGATCACCGAGGGAGCCTGCACCTCGAGTACCCGCTGTTCGTCAGCGACGATCTCACCCAGGCCGTCGAGCGGGATGCCCAGCGGGTCCACCACCCGGCCGAGGAAGTTGTCCCCGACCGGCACCGAGAGGATCCTGCCGGTGCACCTGACCTCCTGGCCCTCCGCGATGACCCCGAAGTTGCCCAGAATGACTGCGCCGATCTCCCGCACGTCGAGGTTGAGCGCGACGCCCAGCACACCGCCAGGGAACTCCAGTAGCTCGTTGGTCATCGCCGAGGGCAACCCCTCGACCCGGGCGATACCGTCACCCGCGTAGATGACAGTGCCCACCTCTTCCCTCGAGGTCTCGGTCGAGAAGGAGGTGACGTAGTTCTCGATCGCGCTCTGGATCTCGTCCGTTGAGATCGTCAGCTCCGCCATGGAAATCGGTCCCTGCTCTCTTGATTTTCGTTCCCGCCTTGTCTGCCCACCGCACTGCTCATCGGGACATCCACTGGCGGGCCTGGCCCAGCCGGGCCGCCACGCTGCCGTCGATCACCTCGTCGCCCACTCGGATCACCAGCCCGCCGAGCAGGTATGGATCGAGGTCGACCTTGAGTGAGACCGGCCGCCGGTAGATCTGGTTGAGCACGTCGATCAGCCGCTGCTGCTGTTGCTCGGACAGCGGCCCCGCCGCGGTCACATGGGCAACCGAGCGTTCCCGTCGGGCGGCCGCCCGCTCAACGAGCTCCTCGACGATCTCCTCGAGTGCGCGCCGGCGAGGCGCCCGAACCGCCTGCTCCAGAAGGCGACGGGTCACCGGGCTGGTGCGATCGGCCAGCACCGTGTCCAGCAGCTCCACGCGCCGCGCGGCGGGGGCGGACCCATCACCCAGTAGGCTCGCCAAGCGCGGTTGCGCTATCAGGATCCGGCCGAACCGGAAGAGTTCATCTTCAACGTCATCGAGGCTGTTGTTCCGCTCGGCGAGGGCCAAGAGCGCTTGCCAAGCCAGTTCCTCCACGCCATCGACCAGGTCCAGTGGCCGAGACCAGCGGGAGGCGACGACATCGCCCACCGTCCTGACGCTGATCCGGCTGACCTTGCCGCCGAACAACGTCTCGACCAGCTCTCGCCGGAGCTGCTCGGGGGCAGCGGAATCGGCGAGGTGTCGCCGGATCGCGGGCTGCTCGCTGAGCACCGCTGCAATGGCGCCCAGATCGTCACCCAGGCAGTCCCGGTCCTCCGCGCTGGCATCGCCGATCCGGCTCTCGAGCCGCTCCCGGGCTGCGGCCAATGCCGCCCTGCTGGCTGGCTGCATCAGCGCCTCCGCCGCCCGTTGGGTACTGGGACGGACCCGTCGGCTTTTGCCTGCTCGGGCACGCTCTCCGGGGCCGCCATCCCCTGCAGCTCGTCGAGGAAGCGGTCCACCGTGCCGGCTCGCCGGGCATCGTCGGCCACCGACTCACCCACGATGCGACCAGCCAGCGTCACAGCTAGCTTGCCCAGCTCGCTACGCAGCTCGCGGACCACCTGCTCGCGCTGGGTGGCTAGCTGCTCGTCGCCGCGCTCGCGGATCCGCGCGACCTCCTGCTCGGCCTGCTGACGCATCTCGTCCTTGATCTCCTGCGCATCGGCCCGAGCGGCCTCGCGGATCTTCGCCGCCTCAACGCGGGCCTCAGCCAGCGCCGCGGAGTACCGGGCCTCGGCCTCGGCCAGGCGCTTGCTGGCCTGCTGGCTCTCCTGAATCTGCTGGCGGATCATCTCCTGGCGCTCGCCCATCGAGCGCTTCACGGGCGGCACCACGTAGCGCCAGATCACTCCGAGCACGATCAGGAAGATCAGCAACTCAGCGAAGAAGGTTGCGTTGGGGACCAGGAAGTTGCCACCGCCGCCGCCCGCCGCGGCCAGGTTGTATGAAGTCACAGGTACCACTTCTCCAGCCAGCTCATTTGGCGAGTACGAAGACGAATAACGCCATGAAGGCGAGGTTGATGAAGTACATCGCTTCGACCAGACCCACTGTCAGGAAGAAGATGGTGAACAGCCGACTCTGCGCTTCGGGCTGGCGGGCGACGCCCTGGATGGTCGCAGCACCGGCAAGGCCATCACCGATCGCTGCACCGATCGCTCCGCCAGCCAGTGCGAGTCCGCCGCCGACGAAGGCGCCGGCCATCGAAACCGAGCCGGTGGGTCCGCCCCCCTGCTGGGCGAGGAGCAGTTCAGAGAAACTCATGTCTTTCCCTCTTGTCCTGGAGCTAGGTTACGTTATCTGAGTTTACGTCATGCGGACGATGATAGGACCAGCACGAAGGCCAAATGACCTCACGAAGGCGAGACGGGAGCCGTCAGTGGGCCGCCTCCGCGTCCTGATTGCCGGTCGCGAATCCGAAGTAGAGAATCGTGAGCAACGCAAAGATCAGCGCCTGGAGCGCACCGATGAACAGGTCGAACAACTTCCAGGCTGAGATCGGCAACCATGACGCGAGCGCCGGAATCAGCGACAGCACCCCGACCATGACGGTGCCCGCGAGGATGTTGCCGAACAGCCGCAGCGCGAGGGTGATCGGCTTCACCAGCTCCTCGATGACGAGCAGCGGAAGCAGGACCGGGTAAGGCTCGATGAAGTGACGGAAGTAGTGCTTGCCGTTGACCCGGATTCCCGTCACGTGCACAAGGATGATCACGAAGAAGGACAGCGCGAAGGTGAGGTTCACATCTGCGGTCGGTGGTGCGACGTAGTGTTCGAAGGCGTGCGGCACGAGCGACAGCCAGTTCGCGATCAGGATGAAGAAGAACAGACTGATCGCCAGCGGCACGACAAAGGGCGCGGTGCGGATTCCCATGTTGCTCTCCACCTGGCGCTCGACCTGGTCGGTCACCGACTCGAAGGCCAACTGCAGACCGCTGGGAACCTTGGCTTTCGACTTGGCCGCGAGGTAGAGACCGAACCCGAGGACGATGACCGCGGCGATCGCGGTGGAGAGCACAGTGTCAGCGTTGATCGCCAGGCCCAGCACCTGCCACTTCAGGTGCTCGCCGACCTGTACGTCACCACCCGCGGCTAATAGGTATTCCCTCATGACGGGGGACCCCCGACTCCGGACTGGCGCAGCTCCTTGATCAGCGGAACCGACGCAATGAAGATCATCAATAGTTGCAGGACGGCCAACCCGGCGAACACCGCGAGACCTTCAGGTCGCATGGCCAGCGCCAAGCCGACAGCGAGCACGGTGATCAGCGTGAGCCGGCCGAGTACCGACGCCGCGAATCGCCGCCTGTTGGGGTCAGCACTGGCCGCGAAACGCACGGTGGAACGCTGTACCAGCAGGGTGTTGAGCAGACCCAACCCGAGGCCACCGCAGAAGAACACTGCTGCAAGCGGATAACCCATCGGCGCGAGCACCACGAAACTGGCGGCACCGAGGCCTGCCGCGATAGGCGTAGCCCGCCGTAGATTGACGACCGCTTTCGTTGATGCGGTCACGTCGGGGGCGGTCACGTCAGGGGTGATCACTCCGCTCTTACTCCTTCAGAAACGTGGTGAACTTGGTGTAGATATAGCCGCCCGCCCCGATAATTCCGAGCGCCAAGCCGGCCAAGGTGAACGCCGGGAGGGTGCCCACGACCTCGTCGGCCAGCCATCCGAGTCCGAGGCCGACCAGGAGGATCCCCGCAGTCGCGGCACCGACGCTGAGTAGTGTCGCGAGCTCCGGGCCGTTGCGTTGTTCCACGACCACCTACCTCAGCGGGCGCATGACGTCGCCCGCCGCCATCGCTCAAAAGCACTCCTCGCAGTCCAGGGGCGGCGCGCGTGGCGGAAACGCCACGATCATGAGCACTGCCGATGGGCCGGCCTGACCAAAAATCCCACCCCCTGGGTGGACAAACAGAAGCTACCACACTGTCCGTCACCGCGACCGATCACCCCACCTGCCCCTACCTGCGCTTCTTCAGCGGCGACGGGTGGTGCGACCAGGGCCTGGAGGCGATCAGCGCGCGGGTAACCGGGGAATCATCGAACCCACCACGGCGACCAACAGCCCCAACGTGATCGACCACACCACCACGTAGACATCGAACAGCGTCAGCGCAACGGCGCCGAAAGCGAGCAGGGCCGCCCACAGGTAGATCAACAGCACCGCCCGGCGGTGGGAGTGCCCGATCTCGAGCAGGCGATGGTGCAGGTGCATCTTGTCAGCGGCGAAGGGGCTGCGGCCCGCGCGGGTCCGGCGCACCACGGCCAGCAGCAGGTCCAGCAGCGGCACGAACAGCACCGCGGCCACCACCAGCAGGGGCGAGAACAATGCCAGCATGTCGGTGGCGCCGTAGCTGCCGCCGGGCACGACCTTGCCTGAGGCGCTGGTTGACGCCGCGGCCAGCATCAAGCCGATAAGCATCGCGCCGGAGTCGCCCATGAAGATCCGCGCGGGCTGAAAGTTGTGCGGCAGGAAGCCCAGGCACGCACCCGCGACCAGGGCCGCGATCAGCGTCGGCGGGTAGGCCGACACGCTGCCGCCGGAGCGGTACAGCAGCTGAAGCGTGAACGCCCCGATGGCGACAGCGGCGATCAGCCCGATTCCGGCCGCCAGCCCGTCTAGCCCGTCTACGAAGTTCATCGCATTGATCAGCACCACCGCGAGTGCGACGGTGACGAACACCGCCTGGTCCTGCCCCAGAACGAGCACCGAGCCGACCGAGCCGGCACCACCGTTCCACGGCACCCAGAAGATGAACCACTGCACGCCGTAGAGCACCAGCACCCCGGCGGCGGTGACCTGGCCGGCGAACTTGGTGAGCGAATCCAGCTCGAACCGGTCATCCAGGGCGCCGATCAGCATGATGATGCCGCCCGCAACCAGCACCCCCACGACGTCCCCGGAGAACTCGAAAGACCTGCGAAGCACTGGCAGCTGATGAGACAGCAGGACACCGACGAGGATGCCGCCGTACATCGCCACGCCACCGAGTCGCGGGATCGGGGCGCGGTGCACGTCGCGCTGGCGGGGGGTCGCTACCGCACCGGTGCGGATCGCCAGCAACCGCACCAACCCGGTCAGCAGGAAGGTCACCACCGCGGTGGTGAGGCCGACCAGCAGGTACTCCCGCAGCGGCAGTCCAGAAGAAACGGGGACAGGTCCCACGTGGGCAGGCTAGTCCCGCGCCGGTTGCGCTGCCCCGGTAGCCCAGCTCACCGCCTAGCGGGCGACCTGGACGGTCTGCCCGAGTACTTCGCTGATCTGGGCGGCGGTCACGGCGCCTTCCCGGAGCACCACGGGCTCGTCAGCGGTGAGGTCGATGATGGTGGACGCAATCTCACCGGCGGTCCCACCGTCGAGATACACCGGTACCCGCTCGGCAAGCTGCTCGCGCGCCTGCTCGACGGTGGTCGCCGGCGGCTGGCCGGACCGGTTCGCACTCGACACCGCCATCGGACCCACCTCGCGGAGCAGTTCCAGGGCGACCGGGTGCAACGGCATCCGCAGGCTGACGGTGCCCCGGGTATCGCCCAGGTCCCAACTCAGCGACGGCGCGTGCGGGAGCACCAACGACAGTCCGCCGGGCCAGAACGCCTCTATCAGCGCGCGCACCCGCGCCTGAACACCGAGCACCAGGCCGTCCACGGTGGACCAGGAACCCACCAGCACCGGGACCGGCATGGCCCGGCCCCGCCCCTTTGCGGCCAGCAGTCCCGGCACCGCCGTCGCGGAGAACGCGTCGCAACCCAGCCCGTAGACGGTATCGGTGGGCAGCACGACGAGTTGACCGGCCCGGACCGCGCTCGCCGCCGCGATCAGTCCGGCGATGCGACTCTCCGGCAGCGCACAGTCATAAACAGTGCTCACGGATCGGAACCCTACGACAGCCCACAACGAGCCGAGATTTCCGACCGGCGTTGACAGCACGTGATCAAGAAGGCACTATCCGTCTCCGATCCCTTCGGAGGCCGCCCTTGCTCGTGTGTCGCAGGCTCGCGTACCGCCCTGCTGTCCTCGCTGCCGCAGCGACCGTGCTGGCGCTGGTGGTGTTTCCCGGCAGCTCGGACGCCACAATCGGGAAGTCACCGAGGCACTATGTGGCGCTCGGTGACTCCTACACCGCTGGCCCGGTGATTCCGGTGCAGCGAATCGATCCGATCGGCTGTGAGCGATCCACCAACAACTATCCGGCGCTGCTCGCCCGGACGCTGCATATCCGCGACTACACCGATGTGAGCTGCAGTGGCGCGAAGACCGTCAACATGACGGCTCCGCAGACGGTGCCGCTGGGCATCAACGCACCACAGTTCGATGCGCTGCGCCGGGATACCGACCTCGTCACGCTGACCATCAGTGGCAACGACATCGGATTCACGGAGATCATCTTCACCTGCGCCCGGGTCAGTGCCACCGATCCCTTCGGCAATCCGTGCCAGCGAGAGGCCACCGCGGGCGGCGGGGATTTCTACGCACAGCGCATCGCCGAGGCGGCACCCAAGGTCGCGCGGGTGCTCGACGGCATCCGGGCCCGCTCGCCGCACGCAACGGTGCTACTGGTGGGATACCTGCGGATCCTGCCGCCAGCGGTGGGATGCTTTCCGGTGTTCCCGGTCGCCCGCGGTGACGTACCGTACGTGGACAGCCTCGAGCAGCAGCTCAACACCATGCTCGCCGGCCAGGCATTCAACCACGGCGCGGCTTTCGTCGACTCCTACCAGGGCTCGCTGGGCCACGACGCATGCCAGCTACCCGGGGTGAAATGGGTGGAGGGGACCGTTCCCACCAGCCCTGCCGCGCCGGTGCACCCCAACGCCATCGGAATGCGAGAGGTCGCGGATTTCGCGCTGGAGACGCTCACTGATCTGGATGAGACAGCAGCTGTGGGCTGACCATTGTCGTGCGCCGAGCGGTGGCGAATCGTGGTCGGCCAGCGAGGTCGACGTGGTCGGCCACGTCGGTGAGTACCCGTCGGGCGGCGAGCAGCGCGGGGACGGCCATCGCGTGCGAGTCGCCGTGTTCGATCGCGATACTGCCACCCTCGCGGAGCAATCTGGTCCCGGTCCGCACCACGTCAGGGATCACGGCGAGGCCGTCTTCGCCGGCGAAGACGGCCACAGGCGGGTCGTGCCAGGCCACCTCCGGTGGCAGCTCCGCGCTTAGCGGCACATAGGGCGGGTTGCACAGCACCAGGTGCGCCATCCCATCCAGCGCGACCAGCAGTCCAGGGTCGGCGATGTCACCGGCGTAGAGCACCACCGGCGTGTCGCCGGCTGCGGCCCGCATGTCAGCGTTACGCCGCGCCCAGCTCAGCGCCACTGGGTCACGTTCGACGGCGTGGACCTGCGCATCGGGCCTGGCGTGCGCCACCGCCAGCGCCAGCGCACCGGAACCGGTGCACAGATCGATCACCAGCGGCTGGGTCACGCCATCCAGCGCGGCCAGGCCCCAGGTCAACAGCACTTCGGTCTCCGGGCGTGGGATGAACACCCCTGGTCCGACCGCGACGTCGATGGGACCCATTGCGGCTGTCCCGGTGAGATGCTGCAACGGCACCCGCTTGGCGCGTCGAGAGACCAGCAGCCGCAATGCCTCGACCACGTGCTGATCGACCAGCGGAACCATCGGCAGCCGCCCTCGCGGCACGCCCACCACGTGCGCCGCGAGGAGTTCGGCGTCGACCCGCGGAGACTCCACCCCAGCGTCGGTGAGGATCCGTTGCGCCTCTAGTACCGCCAGGCGCAACGGTTGTCTGCTCACGAGCCACGCAGGCGCAGCTCACGATCCGCCACAATCAGCGCATCCAGCACCCCGTCGAGATCCCCGTCGAGCACCGCATCGAGGTTGTAGGCCTTGTAGTTGACGCGATGGTCGGCGATACGGTTCTCCGCGAAGTTGTAGGTACGCACCCGCTCGGAACGGTCGACGGTGCGGACCTGGGAGCGGCGCTGCTCGGACGCCTCCTGCTGAGCTTTCTCGTCAGCTAACGCCTGCAGCCGGGCCCGCAGCACCGCAGTGGCCCGGATCCGGTTCTGGATCTGCGACTTCTCGTTCTGGCAGGACACCACGGTCCCAGTCGGAAGATGGGTGATGCGCACCGCGGAGTCGGTGGTGTTGACGCTCTGACCCCCGGGACCGGAGGAGCGGTAGACGTCGATCCGCAGGTCCTTGTCCTCAATCTCGATCTCGACGTCGTCTGGTTCTGGGTAGACCAACACTCCCGCCGCCGATGTGTGAATCCGCCCGGACGACTCGGTGACCGGGACTCGCTGCACCCGATGCACCCCGCCCTCGAACTTCAACCGCTCCCATACCCCGGACTGTGTGCCTTTGACCGCGACCGTGACGTCCTTATAGCCACCCAGGTCGGACTCAGTGGCATCGAGTACCTCAGCCCGCCAGCCGTGCCGCTCGGCGTAGCGCAGGTACATCCGCAGCAGATCTCCGGCGAACAGCGCGGACTCCGCGCCGCCCTCCCCTGACTTGATCTCCATCACCACGTCGGAGTCGTCGTGCGGGTCGCGGGGCAGCAGCAGGTCGGCTAGTTCGGTCTCCAGCCGCGGGACCCGGTCGGCGAGGGCGTCAGCTTCCGCAGCGAAGGCCGGATCCTCGGCGGCGAGCTCGCGGGCGGCCTCGACGTCGCCGCGGACCTGATCCAGCTCACGAACCGCGCGCACAATGCGGGATAACTCGCCGTAGCGCCGCCCTACCTTGCGAGCCGTATCGGGATCAGCATGCAGCCCTGGATCAGCGAGCTGATGCTCCAGCTCGGCGTGCGCAACCAGCAGTGCCTGAACTGCCGCGGTGTCCACGCCGAGTCACCGATCCCCACTCGTGTTGATCTCCACTCGTTACCGCGACCTTACCTTTTCAGTGCGCTACCTCTGCCGTTTGCCGTAGCGCTTCTCGAAGCGCGCCACCCGGCCACCGGTGTCCAGAATCTTCTGCTTGCCGGTGTAGAAGGGGTGGCAGTTAGAGCACACCTCGACGTTAATCTGACCGTCGCGCTTGGTGCTGCGAGTAACGAAGGAGTTGCCACAACCGCAGGTGACCTGCGTCTCGACGTACTCCGGGTGGATGCCCTGCTTCATGGATGTCCTCTCTTCATGGCCGCCGGGTCCCCGTGCTTGCGAACGCGGGGTGAACCGGAGCCGGACCGTGCACTGACTCTGGTGAGAAGCAGTGAGCCGCAACAGTGTAAACCGCCAGCGGTACCGCGATGTTCCCGCCTGTTGACCTGAAGGTTCACAACAGCTCGGGCGGGATATCAGCGTACTGCCTGCGCAAGGTATCCAGCATAGGATGCTCAGCCACCCACTGAATACCGTCGACAACGCTGACGGGACGGACGCCGACCGCGGCGTTAGTGACGAACACCGCGTCCACGCCGGCTAAGTCGCTGAGAGTGACCGGTGCGGCGGTGGCATGGGCCTGCCGAGCCTCGCTGATCAGTCTCATGGTCACGCCGGGAAGGCAGCTCGCCTGGGGCCAAACGATCCGCTCACCGTCTACGAAACCGACGTTCGATGTGGTCGCTTCGGAGATGACCGCCTTGGCGTCGGTGAATAGCGCGTCGTCGAAGCCATTGCGCTGTGCGACGCGGCGCCACCGGAGTGCGCCGAACAGCCCAACATGTTTGACCTCGGGCAGCTCTCGGCAGTGCCGGGCTGACTGCAGACGCAACGCAGGCAGCGGTGCCATCGCGGCCGGTCGAGTGGTGACCAACAGCTGCGGCTCGGCGTCCGCGCCGGGGCACCCGAGTTCGAGATCGGGATCGAACACGGTCACCCGGACCACGACCGGACCGGCGGTGTCGGCCACCGTGCGGCGGACGAGATGCCGGACCCGGTCGGCATCCAGGTCGGCATCGAAGATCCGGCGGCAGTCCCGCATCAAGCGTTCCAGGTGCAGCGTCAGGCCGCGTACCCGATGGCCATCAACCCGCATCGAGGTGTAATGACCGTAGTTGAGCAACGCCAGCGCGGTGATCTGATCGAGGTCGGCGCCACCGCCGGTACGCTCCCCCACCTGCCTTGTCAGTCGGCGCCGTTGCCGGCCGTCGACTTCGAGACCTGCATCAGGAACTCGATGTTGGTCCGGGTCTTGCGCAGGCGGCCTAGCACCAGGTCGATGGCCGCCTGAGACTCCAGCCCAGACAGCACCCGCCGCAGCTTGTGGTAGATGGCCAGCTCGTCGGGGGACAGCAGAAGCTCCTCGTTTCGGGTACCGGATTGGTTGATGTCGACGTCCTGGAAGATTCGCTTGTCGGAGATCTTGCGGTCGAGTTTGAGCTCGGCGTTGCCGG
>JBBPZY010000233.1:0-35549 GCA_038276315.1 Mycobacteriales bacterium | reverse complement strand
GTGGTGGGGTGCCTACGACGCGAGTGACGATCACGATGGATGACGGTGTGTACCAGGACGCCCTCGCCGCGGCCGCCGAGCACCAGATGAGCGTGTCGGCGTGGATTTCCCGGTGCACCCGGGCCGAGACGATGCGCGACGCGTTGACCCGCCACCAGCAGTGGTGCGCCGCCGAGGGCTTGAGCGGACCCGGCTACGACCAGCAGCGCGCGCACCTGGCCGCCGATGCGGCCGCCGAGCTGGACCGCATGGGCGCCGCTCGCGGCCGCACTGCCAGCGATGCCGCCTAGACCCCCGCGGTTCGGCGATGTCTGGACCATCAAGGGCGGTGTGATGGGGCCAGAGCCGTGGCTGATCGTGTCCAACGACCTGTACCTCGAGCTCAACGTGGACAATATGCTGGCCGTCCCGATCCGCGACACCACCCGTCCTGGGTCCCGGGTGGTCACCGAACCGATCCCCGACGTGGGCCAGGCGGTGCTGGATCGCCTCAGCGCGTTACCCCGAACCTGGCTGATCGGCGATGCGCCGGTCGCCGAGCTGCATCCCGACCGGCACGCCGAAGTCGGCCGCCGGATCTGCAACCTGATCGGCCCCTGAACCCGACCCACGACGAGTTCCCCTCGGGCCCCAACCCGCGCTGCGGCGAACGTCGTGGGCACCCTTTGCGCCGCCGCGACCGGGGCGCCGATCCCGCACTCCCCATCCCGCTCAGCGGCGTAGAGCCGTGTCAGCCCGTCCAAAGCGGCGTCCTTCGTACGCTCCATCTAAACCCCAACGCGGCCACAGCGGGGCCTGCCAGCGTTCCGCCAACGCAACCCCGCCGCATGGTGGACGCCCTGCGTCATGGCGGAGGAAAAGGTCAGGATTGAGTCGCGGGGCTGACGAGGTGGAGCTTGTCGAGTGCGCGGAAAGTGTCGGAGCTCCGCCAGGCGGGCGCTCCAGGTTCGAGTTGCCACTCGGTCAGGAGCGGCAGCAGTTGCCGCAGGGTCTCCTGGGCCTCCATGCGAGACAGGGCAGCTCCGAGGCAGAAGTGCGGTCCCGCACCCAAAGCGAGGTGCGGAGCGGGATCTCGAGTGATATCGAAGCACTCGGGGTCGCGGAACTGTCCCGGATCCCGGTTGGCTGCGCCAAGCAGAACGAGGACGCGCTGGCCGGCGTGGATGGTGTGCCCGCCTAGTTGCCGGTCGATGAGACTGGTACGCCCGACGATCTTGGCGGGGCACTCGAACCGGAGTATCTCCTCGATCGCGGGTTCGATCAGCGCGGGATCACGCTGGAGTAAGTGAAGTTGGTCGGGGTGTTCCATCAGGGTGAGCACGCCGTTGCCGATCAGGCTGGCGGTGGTTTCGTGCCCGGCGGTGAGCAGCAGGATGCAGGTGGCGAGCACTTCGTCGAGCCCGAGTGCGTCGCCGTCGTCGTCTCCGAGGCGCAACAGCTGACTGGCCAGGTCCTCGCCGGGCCGGACACGGCGGTCGCCGAGGATGGGCAGCAGATGAAGCGCGAGGCTGGCGGTGGCCTCCTCGGCCGCCAAGACCGCCTCCTCGTCGGGGTCGAACTCGAGCATTCCCACCAGCTTGGGGGTCTCGGTACGCAGCAGCTGCGCGCCCTCGACGTCGACGTCGAGCAGCTCGCACATCACGGCGAGCGGGATCGGGTAGCCGATCTCACCGATGACGTCGACCTCACCCGCCGTGCCGAAATCGGCAAGCGCGGCCTTGACCACCGCGGTGATCCGGGGGTGCAGCGCGTCGATGGCCCGGGGGGTGAACGCCGGGGCGAGGAGCCGCCGGAGCCGGGTATGGTCGGGTGGGTCCATCGTGAGCAGGGTCGTGCGCAGCGCTTGGTTTCCGAGTTCGGCGCGATCGAACCGGGCGGCCAGTGCGGGGTTGCGGTTCGGGTCGCTGCTCCACCCCGGACCGCGCAGCACGGCGCCCGCTTCGGCGTAGGAGGTGACCAGGAAAGCGTCCAGGTCACCGTCCCAGCACACCGGGTCCTGTTCACGCAGTGCGCGATAGGTCGGGTACGGATCATCGGTGGGGATCATCACGGCTCCACGGTTTTCAGGCCCCGCCGCGCCCAATGTTCGACGTCGAGCTCGCCGATCTCGGTGGCGGGGGGCCCGTTCTCGTCCCATTCGCTGCGGATCGCCGCCCACGGACCGGTGGCATGCAGTTCGGCCAGCAAGGCGGTCAGGCCGAGGTCGATCCTGGTGAGGAACACGTACTCGCGGGGCAGCTCGACGCGGCGCACCACCGACCCGGCCGCGCCCCGGCGTTCGAAGTAGCCCTGCACCACGGACGCGGCGTACGCCGGCGTGTAGGTGAACGGCTGCTCGGCTACCAGCGGTTGCAGCTTGTCGCGGTACCACTCGAGCAGCTCCGCCGGGGTGGGTGCGTCCGACGCGGTCAGGAAGCCGATCTCGACGAAGGTGTCCCACAAGGCTTCGGCGTCATCGGCGATCGCGGCGGCGACGAGCCGTTGCATCAGCGCGATCTGTTGTGCGGAGAACCGGTTGACGCAACCGAAATCCAGGAACGTCACCGCACCGTCATCGTGGAACAGGTAGTTGCCGGGATGGGGGTCGGCGTGGAACATCCGCACCATTCGCAGGCTGCCCAGCGCGAACCGGTAGATCGCCTCGCCCCACCGGTCCCGCAACTGTTGATCCGCCTGCAGCGCTTGTGACCAGCGCATGCCGTCCACGAGATCCATGGTGAGCACCCGGCGGGTCGACAGCTCCGGTACCACCTCGGGGATGCGGATGAACGGATGATCTCGGTACGCGTTGGCGAAGTCGGTCTGGTAGGTGGCCTCGATGCGGTAGTCGATCTCCTCACCGATCCGGGCCGCCACTTCCCGGGCCACCGCGCGCACATCGAGCCGGTTGGAGCCGGGCATTATCGCCCCGACCAGCTGCAGGAAGGTGGCCAGCAGCTCGGTGTTGTCCAGATCGGCTCGGATGGCCTGATCGACCCCGGGATACTGCACCTTGACCGCCACCCGCCGCCCGTCGGCCAGCCGGGCCGCGTGAACCTGCCCGATCGATGCCGCCGCGAAGGCGTGCGGGTCGAACTCCGCGAAGATCTCCTCCGGGGGCGCGCCCAGCTCAGCTTCCACCACCGCCGCCGCCAGTTCAGGAGCCATCGGCGGGGCGTCGGCCTGTAGCCGGGCCATCGCCGCCTGGTAAACGCGCTGTCGCTCCGGGGGGACCAGCGATCCGAGCGCGACGAAGGACAGCACCTGCCCGGCCTTCATCAGCACACCCTTCGAGTGGCCCAGCATCGCGGCGTAACGCTCACTCGTCCGCTCGTGGAACTCGGCGCTGTCCTCGCCGGTCAACCGCTTGCGCAGGGCGGCGATCACCGCCTCACCGGCGGTCCGGCCAGCCAGCCCGGCCAGCGGAACCGTGCGGCTCAGCCGACTTCGACCGTACGCGGTCATCGCCGCTCCCTCAGTTGACGCTTGACATGCCCAAGTACATACTTTGGTGCCATGGGCGATCTGTCAACCGTGGCGACCCGGGATCGCATCATCGACGTGGCGATGGAGCTGTTTAGCGAGCATGGCTACCGCGGTACCAGCATCACCCGGATCGAGCAAGCGGCCGGGCTCAGTCCCGGCGCCGGGGGCATCTACCACCATTTTCCGTCCAAGGAAGCACTCCTGACCGCCGGAGTCCAACGGCAACTGAGCCGGCTCGCCGCCCTCCGCGACATTCGCCGACTCTTTGCCGACCTTGGAGATCTGCACACCGAACTCACCATCGCCGCTCGATATGTCCTTGCCGAGCTCGACCAGGAAGCCCAACTCCTGCGCCTGCTGGCCAGCGAGGCTCGACACGGCCCGAGAATCCTCACCGACGCCGTCGTCCAGGTCGTCGACCTGACCTATCGCGAATTCGCTGAGTGGATCATCGACCGATCTGGATCGGTGGTCTCCGCCCAACAGGCTGATGTCATCGCGACGATCGGGCTCGGCGCCCTGATCTCTGCACGACTACTTCCCAACCTGCTGGGCACCGCGCACAGGAAGATTGACGACCACGCCATCGTGGAAACCTGGGTAAGTGCGCTCGAGCACCTGCTGACAACGGCTAAAACCAACGTCAGTGCGTGAACAGATCCCCACTCTTGCCGCGGCCGACTTCGCCCGGGGGATGCTCGACGAGTAGGAGGGAGTGGCCTGCACCGCAACGGCCACCCCCAACCCACCGCCGACAATCAGTCATCGAGGGTGTCGCACCCTCCCTAGTGCAAACCCCACCGGGAACTCACGGGGCCGGGACAGGCAGGGTCGGCGCGGGGAGCGGGGGAGTGGACGTCGGGTCCGGCTGATCTGAGCCCGGTCCCTGGGCTGAACCGTCGCCCGGCCCGTCCGACTGGGCCATGGCAGAGCTAGCGGCCAATACCTCCAAGCCTGCCACGCCTGATGTTGTGGTCAGCACAAGAAGGGACAAGGCCGCCGCCCTGGTCAGCTTACGCATCGTGCTGTGCTCCATGGTTACTCCCTATAGTCATGTGATCATCTTCGGTCACCGCGCTTTGCGCGGATCGAGACACAAACTGCGGCCGAAGTTTGCTCCGGCGTGCCATGGTGAATGCCGCATGTGAGGCGGGCTTCGGGCCGCTACGGCCGTGGTTGTCGCGGTCCGGCGCTGCGCGGCATGTTGTGGGCGAAGGTGAAATGCTCCCGCAGTCCGCTAGTCTCCAGTGCCCAGTTGGCGGTTTGGGAATTGCACACCAACCGCAGATCGCGGCCTTCTCGGGTAGCGAATGCGTTCGCCTCGAACAGCGCGCGCAGCCCGGCCGAAGCCAGGAACCGCACACTATCAAGGTTCACCACTACGACTTGGGCATCGACCAACTGCACGGTCAGAAAGGCGGCCAGTTCCGGCGCGCTCAGCGCGTCGATCTCGCCCACCACGGTGACCACCCGAGCGTTGGGACCGTATTTGGCCACCTGTAGATCCAGGATGTCGGATGACAACGGCCCTGCCCTACTCAGCGTGCCAGCTAATAATGCCATCTCCGCTCCCTTCTGCACTTCGGTGGCGCCCCGGGTGGGACGCCGGACTGTCCTAACGGCCAGCGCCCGCACCGGCCGTTGGTTGCACTTAGTTACCCGAGGGTATCTGAGAGTAAACATCGGTCTCCGGCAACAGGGCGGTACCGCCTCGTCGGTGAGCTCAGGGCCCAGCGCGGTCTCGTCGCCGCGTGCCAGCGCAGCCACCAGCTGCCGGAAGACATCACGGGAACGAAACTGGGAGCTCGACTCCGGCACCTGTACCTCGTGCAGCGGGGTGGCAGCCGGGTGCAGAAATGAGAACGTGTACCTCGAGTTCGGCGTGACTACCAGCACGTCCGTCGTCTGATCGGGATCGTTCTCGTCCTCCCGCGGCGCGACGTTGCAGTAGACGACGGCCGCGGACCGGATTCCTAGCGCCCGCGTCCGGTCTTTTCTTGCAACCGGTCGATCAGCTCAGACGCTCGGGCCTTGGTCAATCGGTCGGGACGTCCTCCCCCGCCTCCCGAGCCAGCGTCTCGAGGTAGCTGCGCTGTGGCCCGGTCATCGGCTCGTCGCGGGTCACCCAGTCTTCGGGATCCTTCTCGGGAGAGCCCATCGATGCGTTAGCCATGCTGCGCTTTACCCCATCCGGCACTGCTGAAACCCGTGCGGCACCGGGACGAGACTTCCTGCCGAGCGATTGCGGGTCGCCGCGGGTGGCCGTCCTGCGTTCATCGCGGGCTCCAAGCGCGCGTCCTCCGCCGATGATTCGCCCGGGAAGTTCGCCGACGCCGGCCTGCGGTTTTTAGGATTCGACTCGCTCCATCGCGCGGCGCGCGAAGGCCGGGGCGTGCTCGGGCCGCAAGCCGAGGCCGAGCAGCCGGGCGGGGATGTATGACAGTTGCGGGAACCGCAGGAACAGCGTGATCATCGCTGCGGGCGGGCCGTTGCGCTTGCCCGCCATCACCGGGCGCATGACGACGCGGTGCAGTATCCGCTGCAGGCCCTGCACCAGCATCGTGGGCAGCAGGCGACGCGATCGGATCTTCGCCAGGTCGGCCAGGGTCGGCCGGCCACGGCGAAGCGGCTGCGCTAGCAGCGTCGCAGCGGCGACGGCGTCCTGCACGGCCAGGTTGATGCCCACCCCGCCGACCGGCGACATGGCGTGCGCCGCGTCGCCGATGCAGAGCAGCCCGTCGATGTGCCACTGGGCCAGCAGGTTCAGCCGCACGTCGAGGAACTTGACGTCGTCCATCGTCTTCAGCTCGTGCACCCGGTCGGCGAACTCGGGACAGACCTCGGTCACGTTGGCGCGGAACGCCTCGATTCCTTCCGTGAGGAGGTCGGCGCCTTTCGGCGCGAGGTAGGCGATCTGGAAGTAGCCGGTGCGTGGCAGCGGCACGGCGAACCGGCGGTTGCGCATCCGCGGGGTGAGCATGCCTTCGCCTTCGTCGTCGTGGCGCGAAAGGCGGAACCACCAGACGTCGAACGGGCAGTCGTACTCCTGGGGCTCCAGGGCCGCCTCGCGCCGGGCGAGCGACCAGCGGCCGTCGGCGGCGATGACCAGGTCCGCGCGCAGCTCACCCTCGATGCCCTCGGCCGTCTTATAGCAGATCCCGGCGACCCGACCGCCTTCGCGGATCAGGCCGGTCATCTCGGTCTCCATGCGTAGCGTGAACGTCTTCTCCTTGCCGGCGCTGTCGGCGAGCAGGTCGAGAAAGTCCCACTGCGGCACCATCGCGATGTACGGGTGCGCCACGTTCAGCCGGGTCATGTCGGCCAGCTTCATCATGCCGCCGTCGTCGGTGGGGAATCCGGCGCCGGTGAGCTCGCTGTGCGGCACGGCGTCGAACTTCTCGCCCAGTCCCAGTTCGTCGAGCAGGGTCAGCGTCGACGGGTGCACCGTGTCGCCGCGGAAGTCCCGCAGGAAGTCGGGGTGCTTCTCCAGCACCGTCACCTCGATTCCGGCCCTGGCCAGCAGCAGCCCTGCCACCATGCCGGCCGGACCGCCGCCGACGACCACGCAGCCCGTGCGCTCGATCATGTCGATCACCAGTTTTCATTGTTTGTTGAATATAATGAGAATGCACCTGGATCGGCCGGTGCGTCAAGCACTGTGGCGACGGATAGCGCTGATCGCGGCAGCGGCAAGGCACTACCAGATGCGCGTGTTCATGCGGCGGCATGGCTGATCAGTCAGTGGCGGTTGGCGAGATGGTGGACTATAATTTTAGTCCATGAGGACGGTACCGCTGTCGGAAGCTAAGGCCCGACTCTCCGAGATCGCTGACGAGGTCGGGCGCACGCACGAGCGCGTCCACATCACTCGTAACGGTCGTGAATACGTCGTGCTGCTCGCCGCAGAGGATCTCGAGTCCATTGAGGCGACCTTGGAGCTGCTCGCCGATACTCGGGCCCAAGAGCGCCTCGCAGCTGGCGAAGCCGACTTCGCTCGGGGTGAGGTGCTCGACGAGCAGCAGGTGCGAGCTTTGATCGATCAGCGACACCGGGCTCAACCCGAGTGACCTACCGGGTACAAGTCGCCCGCACCGCGGCACGCCACCTCGCCGAACTACTACCGGAGGCCGTCGCCGCGGCATGCGGGGAGTTCCTTTATGGACCACTGGCCGAGCACCCCCATCGGGTGGGAGCGCCGCTGCGTAAGCCGTTCGAGGGCTACTGGCGCGCTCGCCGGGGGGAATACCGAGTCCGGTACACCATCGACGACAGCGCCAAGATCGTCCACGTTCTGGATATCAGCCACCGGCGGGTCGCCTATCATTGATCGCCCAATCTTCGATGGCCCCGCTGGCCGAGCACGTTGCCCGGACGCTGTTGCGTTGAGCGCGAAGGCGGGGCAGGCGAGTTCAGCGGTCCCGGTGGGTCAGATCAGATCGCCAGGGTCAGCTCGTCGAAGGCAGCCGGGACCGTAGGTTTACCCTTTCATCGACCTTCGTGGTGTCCGCGATTATCGCAGGTGAGCGCCTTCGCGTTCACTACGACGAGTGATTGGGTACGTTCGGTAGCCGATCGCACGAGAGAAAGTGAGCGCTGCGCTTGCTGAGATACCTCCTCAGAAAGTCTCTTGGCTGGCTGCTCATGATCGTCGTGGCCACCAACCTGACGTACTTCCTGGCGAACTTTTTCCTGGACCCGCGGGCCAACTACCTCCAGCTGCGGCCACCTCGCACGCCCGAGCAGATCAGCCGCTCGCTGGCCCAGTACAACCTCAGCCGGGACACCCCGTTGCTGGACCGGTGGTGGCACTGGATCAGCGATATCGTCGGGCACTGGAACTGGGGGTACTCGCCGGTCGGGGAGAGCGTGAACTCTCAGATCAGCTTCCGGATCGGGGTCAGCGCCCAGCTTCTGCTGGGATCGCTGATCCTCGCCACGGTCATCGGGATCAACCTGGCCGTGTACACCGCTGCTCGCCAGTACCGGTTCGCCGACCGCTTCTATCAGGGCCTGTCGATCATCACGCTCAACATTAATGTGGTCGTCGCCTCGCTGGCGGTGGTCCTGCTGGCGATCGCGGTCAACCAGTCAGTGGGCGCCACGTTGCTGTTCGTCGCGGGTGCCCAGTCTCCCACGGTGAGCGGATTCTGGCCGCTGCTGGCCGACCGGGTGCGGCACCTGATCCTGCCGACCATCTCGCTCACCGTGATCAGCTACGCCGCTTACCACCTCCTGCAACGCTCGCTACTGCTCGACAACATCAACTCTGACTTCGTGCGGCTGGCCAGGGCCAAGGGGCTGACCCGGCAGGCCGCGATCCGCCGCCACGGGCTGCGCACGTCGCTGATCCCGGTCGCCACCACGGTGGCGTTCACGATTCCGGCGCTGTTCACCGGGGCGGTGATCACCGAGACGATCTTCGCGTGGCAGGGCATGGGCCAGTACTTCACTCAGACGATCAGCAAGAACGACATCCACGGCGCGGTCGCCGTCGCCGCATTCGGCGCGCTGATGACCGCGGTCGGCGCGATCCTCGCCGACATCGCCGTGGTGGCACTGGATCCGAGAGTGCGGGCCAGCTGATGACCATCAACGTTCCTCCGCTGCAGCCCAAGGCCGTCGGCGTCGACCCATCGCTGTCCCCTGACACTGTGCTGTCCCCGATCGAGCAGCGGGGAGCCCGCCGCGGCCAGCCACTGTCCCGCCGCCGCCTCTACACGCGCCGATTCCTCCGCAACCGGGGCGCGGTGGCGGGACTGGTGATCCTGGCCCTGCTGGTCGTGTTCGCCATTGTCGGCCCGATGCTGACTCCCTACACCTACACCGACGTCGACTTCACCGACCTGACCTCGGCGCCCTCGTCACAGCACTGGTTCGGCACCAACGGCACCGGCAACGACACCTTCGCCCAGACCACGCACGGCCTGCAGCGCTCGATGATCATCGGTGTGGTGGTGTCCCTGCTCGCCACCCTCATCGCGGCGTTCGTCGGGGCGGCGGCCGCCTACCTGGGTGGCACCGCGGAGAAGGCCATCCTCGGGATCGTGCATTTCCTGCTGGTGGTGCCCTCCTTCCTCATCCTGGTGCTGATCTCGCAGAACGCCGGCGGGGACTGGAAGGTGTTGATCCTGGTGCTGACCGCGTTCGGCTGGATGTTCGGCGCGCGGGTGGTGTGGTCACTGTCCACCTCACTGCGGGAGCGGGAGTACATCCAGGCGGCCCGGTTCATGGGCGTCGGCTCGCTGCGGATCGTGCTGCGTCACATGATCCCGAACATCGGTTCGCTGCTGATCGTCACGTTCACCCTCGGCGTGGTCGCTACGGTGCAGGCCGAGACCGGGCTGTCGTTCATCGGGTTCGGCGTGAAGCAGCCCGACGTATCGCTGGGCTCCATGCTCGCCGACGGAGCCAACACGATCACCAGCGCGCCCTGGTTGTTCTACTTCCCGGCCGCCATGCTCACCCTGCTCACCGTCTCGATAGCGCTGATCGGGGACGGCCTGCGCGACGCCCTCGACCCCACCTCGCATTCCGGGGGCCGAGCATGACGGCGCCGCTGCTGTCGGTCCGCAACCTGGAGGTCTCCTTCCCCTCGGAGGCCGGCCGGGTGGACGCGGTGCGCGGCGTCGACTTCGACCTGTGCGCCGGCCGGACGCTCGCCATTGTCGGCGAATCCGGCTCGGGCAAGTCGGTCACCTCGATGGCGATCATGGGGCTGCTCCCGGAGTACGCCTCGGTGACCGGCTCGATCGCGTTCAACGGCCGCCAGTTACTGGAGCTCGACGACCGGCAGATGTCCAAGATCCGGGGCCGGGAACTGGGCATGATCTTCCAAGATCCGCTGTCCTCCTTGACCCCGATCTTCAGCGTGGGTCGGCAGATCGTCGAGGCGCTGGAGATCCACCAGAACCTGGACCGCGACGTCGCCTGGAAACGCGCGGTGGAGCTGCTCGACCTGGTCGGGATCCCCAACGCCGCCGAGCGGGCCCGCTCGTTCCCGCATGAGTTCTCCGGGGGGATGCGGCAGCGGGTGGTGATCGCCATGGCGATGGCAAACGATCCGCAGATCATCATCGCCGACGAGCCGACCACGGCGCTGGACGTGACGGTGCAGGCGCAGATCCTCGACGTGCTGCGGCTGTCCCTGGCCGAGACCGGCGCGGCGCTGATCATGATCACCCACGACCTCGGCGTGGTGGCCGGGATCGCCGACGAGGTGCTGGTGATGTACGCGGGGCGCCAAGTCGAGCAGGCGCCGGTGGATGAGCTGTTCGCCCGGCCCCGGATGCCATACACGATCGGCCTGCTCGGCGCCATCCCACGGGTTGACGTTGCCGAACGCCGGCCGCTGGTGCCTATTGCGGGCAACCCCCCGTTGCTGGTGGACCTGCCCCCGGGCTGCCCGTTCCAGCCGCGCTGCCCCGTCTCGGTGCCAGCTTGCGGCGACCGGGAGCCGGAGCTGACGGTGGTTGCGGGCGGGGCGGTGGATGGGCACAGCGCCGCCTGTATCCGTGCCCACGAGATCCGCGACGGCCGCATCGATGGCAGTCCGGTCTACCCGGTTGTGCCCGCGCCGGACGCCCCCGCGGCGCGCGTTCCGCGGGAGCAGCGTCCCGCCGTGCTGGAACTCAAGGGTCTGTCCAAGACGTTCCCGCTGCTCAAGGGTGCGGTGTTGAAGCGGCGGGTGGGCTGGGTGTACGCGGTGTCGGGGGTCGACCTGGACATCCGGGAGGGCGAGACGCTCGGGCTGGTCGGCGAGTCGGGCTGCGGGAAGACCAGCACCCTGCTCGAGATCATGAACCTGCGCCCGCCGCAGAACGGCAGCATCCGGGTCGGCGGGGTCGACGTCGCCGAGCTGCGGGGACGGGCCGCGGAACGGCAGCTACGGCGCAAGCTGCAAATGGTGTTCCAGGACCCGATCGGGGCGCTGGACCCGCGGATGACCGTGTCCGACATCCTGGCCGAACCGTTGCAAGCGGTCGGCGAGGCGGACCGGACGGCGATCGGCGCCCGGGTCGAGGAGCTGATGGACTTGGTCGGGCTCAACCCCGAGCACTGCGACCGGTTCCCGACCGCGTTCTCCGGCGGGCAGCGCCAGCGCATCGCGATCGCCCGGGCGCTGGCCACCAACCCGTCGCTGGTGGTACTGGACGAGCCGGTCTCCGCGCTGGACGTCTCGATCCAGGCCGGTGTGATCAACCTGCTCAACGAGCTCAAGGCCAAACTCGGACTGTCCTACCTGTTCGTGGCGCACGACCTGTCGGTGGTGCGGCACACGTCAGACCGGGTGGCGGTGATGTACCTGGGTCGGATCGTGGAGATCGGCGCGGTGGACGAGGTCTTCGACAACCCGCAGCACCCGTACACCCAGGCGTTGCTCTCTGCGATCCCGGTACCCGACCCCGTGGTGGAACGGACCCGGGAGCGGATTATCCTGCGCGGCGACCTGCCCAGCCCCACCGACCCCGCCCCCGGCTGCCGCTTCGCCAGCCGGTGCCCCCTGCACCTGACGCTGGACGTGGCCCAGCAGGCCCGCTGCATCGGCGAGACGCCGGAGCTGACCGGAGGGGGGGAGGCCGGTCATCGCAACGCCTGCCACTTCCGCTGAACCACCATGCCTGCCCTTGAAGAGAAAGAACACCTCATGTCTGTGGTGACGAAGTTCGCTGCGCTGGCGGTCACCGCCGCGCTGTCGGTGACGTTGGTTGCCTGCGGCGGCAGCCCGAGGTCGGGCGGAAACGCGAGTGACACCGCGAAGTCCCTCGCCGCGCAGGTCCAGTACAACCCCCAGCCCTATGACAACCTCAAGGATGGCGGCACCCTCACCACCGCCCTCCCTGAGATCTCCACCCAGTGGAACCCCTTCCAGGGCGACATGACCCTGTATTCGCAGACTCTGTCGAACTGGTACAACCCCGTTCTGACCACCTTTTCGCCAGACGGCAAGGCGGCGTTCAACCCGGACTACCTGACCGACGTCAAGGCCGACACGGTCGACGGCAATACCCGCATCACCTACACGATCAACCCCAAGGCCACGTACAACGACGGCTCGCCGATCGACTGGACCGCGTTCCAAGCCACCTGGAAAGCCGACAACGCCCATGACAAGGCCTACATCGTCAACTCCAGCGATGGCTACGACCGCATCGCCTCGGTGACCAGGGGCGTTGACGACCGGCAGGCAATCGTCACCTTCAACGGGGTCAACGTGTGGTGGCAGGGACTGTTCGGCATCCTGCTCAACCCCAATGCCCTCGGCCCCCAGGTGTTCAACAAGGGCTACATCGACACTCCACATCCGGAGTGGGGCGCCGGGCCCTACACGGTGGAGAAGTTCGACAAGCGCAACGGCACCGTCGTCTTCACCCGCAACCCGAAGTGGTGGGGGAAGAAGGGCAAGCTAGCCACCCGCATCTTCCTGGCCATGGAGGACACGGCCAGCATCAACGCCTTCAAGAATGGTCAGCTCGACGCCACCGGCGTCGGCACCAAGGACCGGCTGGCCCAGGTGCAGGGCATGAGCGGGATCGACATCCGCAAGAGCATCTCCGTGAGCAGCGGCCTGTTCACCCTCAACAGTAAGTCGCCCATCCTGGCTGAACCGCAGGTCCGTAAGGCGGCCTTCGAGGGGATCGATCGCAAGCAGATCGCCGAGATCTCCTTCCAGGGCCTGAACTTCACCGAGGCCCTGCCCGGGTCGTTGACCCTGTTCTCCTTCCAGGAGGGCTACCAGGACAGCTTCTCCAAGGCGGTCACCTTCGATGTGGAAAAGGCGAAGCAGGATCTGGAGGCCGCCGGCTGGACGGCCGGGCCGGACGGGATGCGGAGCAAGGGCGGCCAGCCGCTGGAGTTCAGTTACGTCATCGCCGGTGACGACCCGGTCCGTAAGGCGGTCGCCGGCGCCCTGGTCGCGATGCAGAAGAACATCGGGGTCAAGCTGGACATCCGGCAGGTGGCGAGCGCTGACTTCTCCAGCATCATCAGCGGGCGGAAGTTCGACATGTTCTACTCGGGCTTCGCCCAGACCGACCCGTTCGGCATGGCCTACATCTGCCAGCTCTACTGCTCGGACAGCCAGCTCAACCTGTCCGGGTCCAACAATCCGGCGTTAGACCCGCAGGTCAAGTCGGTGAACATGCTGCCCACTGCCCAGGAGCAGTTCGCCAAGGGCGCCGACGTCGAGAGCCAGGCGTTCAAGACGTACGGGATCATGCCGACGCTGACCCCGCCAGCGATCCTCGCGGTGAAGCGCGGCCTAGCCAACTACGGCAGCGGGCGCTTCTTCACCACGACCCCCGAGAACATCGGCTGGCAAAAATAACGGCCGAATCCCGTACTCTTAGCGAAGCCGTCCCCTCCAGCCGCAACCGTGCGCCCTGGACGTCGGCGACCACACCGTCGATAAGACGCTCCCTGCTCAGAATCCAGTGGTGCGGCTCGGCGCATCAGTGACGTCATGTGTCCAGTTCGTCGGCAGTCACTTGCGCTTCGTTACCAAGCTGCCGCCTTGCGCAACCCGCGGTACAACACGGTGGCATCACCAAGGCGCCGGCGGAGCTGCCGCTCGAGCCCGGCGATCGGGCACAGATTCTGGGGCGCCCGCGGATCTTTGTACTCAATGGAGGCGTAGCGGCACAACGTCGCCTGACTGAGCCACGCCATCTTGATCGCGTCCGCGGCATCGAGGGTGGAGCTGCACTCTAAGCGCGCGACGCCGGCCCACGGCGCACCCGGTGCACAGGGCAGCCGCAGGTACCAGGTGTAGCGGTCCCACGAGCTGCCGAGCAGGAAGACCGGGGTGCGCTGACCGGGGGTGAGCGAGGCCACGAGGCGGTTGAGGTGTCGCGGTAGGTACTCGCTGTGATGGCTTTTGATGTAGCCGAGTGCACGCGGCAGATGCTGGCGCCCGCGCAGCGGGCCATCGATGACGAGAAGGTCGCCGCCCTCGGGAAGCCCGTGCCCGTCGAGCGCGGCCCGAGCGGTCACGGCCGTGGTGATCTCCACGTCGCCGAGGCGTCCCTGCAGCGCGAGGCTCAAGGCAACGATCGGCGCAACGTCTGGGCGGATCTCCGCGAGACTGGCGCGGTAGGTGCCGGCTGTCGTCGGAACATCGACCGCGTGTGCAGCCGTGGTGAACAATCCGCGGCGCACCTCAGCCGTCAGCAGATGTGCCCCTTCGCCGGCACAGCAGCAGATGACGCCCGCCGCGTACGACGCGCACAGCGCCGGCGACGCGGTGGCGTCCGCCGCGGCCTCATCCACCCACACGTGGGCGTCGATGCGGCGCACGCCGTCGACGAAGAGCGTCGCGGGAAGCGGCTGGACCTGCCGGTCGGGTTCGAGCGGGCGCCACCGATCGTCGGGCAGTTCGACGTCGGTGACGACTCGGGCGCTCGACTCGCCGAGTTCCATGCTGGCCCCGTAGCCGGGGTCCCACGGATCAACCGAGAACCGCATCCGCGGCCGCTCCGGCGCTGGTCGCGACTCACCACAAACCGCAGGGGAACGCGCCCGGCCAGGGCGGGTACATGGGTGATCACGCCGACCATCCGGTCGCCCCGGGTCGCCAGGGTCTCCAGGGTGCTGGCGACGACGTCGAGGTTGGCCTCGTCGAGGCTGCCGAACCCCTCATCGAGGAAGATCGAGTCTAGGCGGGCGGCGCCCTCGGCCGCCAGGGTGGACATCTGCGCCGACAACGCCAGGGCGAGCGCGAGACTGGCCTGGAACGTCTCGCCCCCGGAGAGCGTCTTGACCGGCCGCTGGGCGTCGGCGTCGGCGTGGTCGACGACGAGGAACTCGCCGTCGTCGTGGGTCAGCTCGAACTGCCCGCAGGAGAGCTCCGAGAGGCTCACCGATGCGTCTGCGACGAGAACGTCCAGCGCGGACGCCACCAGCCAGCGGGGGAAGCTGTCGGAGCGCAGGAGGTTCCCGAGCATCCGCGCCACCTGTTGCGCCGACTCGGCCTGCGCGCGATCGGCGCGCAGCTGCACAGCCTCTGCGCAGCGCTCGACGATCCGGGCGTGCCGGCCACGCGAGCCCGCGAGCGCGTCGGCGACTGTTGCCGAGGCGCTCGCCGCCAGCGGACGGTCGGGAGACACGCACACCTCGTGCGCGTCGAGGTCCTCGGCGAGCCTGCGCTCGACGTCATCCCGTTTCGCCCGTGCGGCCGCGGCGGCGTACTCCGCATCGGGGATCTCCACGTCCCGGCTCGTGATCGCTGCCGTGGCCCAGCGGGTGAGGGTGGTCCACGCGGCGAGCAGGTCGTCACCGATGACGGCCGGTGCTCCGAGCACCACCAGCGGATCGCGAGCAGCGCGCAGCGCGTCCCACGCCGCGGCGACGACGCGACTCATCTCGGCCAGCCTCACGTCGCTCGCCAACCGGGCGCGCCGCGCGGCCAGCAGTTCGGTTTCCGCGGTATGGCACACCTCGTCGAGTGCGTCGAGCCCGCGCAGCGTCGCCTCGACCGCGCTATCGGCGGGCGTATTCTCCAGCGCGGCGCAGAGCTGCGCGATCCGCTGATCGAGCGCGTCGAGGTCGCTGCGGGCGCGCTGCTCGGCGCGCGCCGCCGTGGTCTCCTCCTCGCGGCGGGCCGTCGCGGTCCGGTCCGCGTCCGCGAACGCCCGAGAGGCGGCCTGTGCCGCCTCCGCAGCGGCCGCGGCGGCGGCGCGGGCACCGGGAAGCGCGGCGGCGCGGGCCGCGACCTCCTGTTCGGCCCACGCGCTGAGCGCCGTCCATCCGGCGACCACGTCGTCGACGACCGGGGGCGCGCCGAGCGGCACCAGCGGGTCGCGGGCGGTCCTCAGCGCTGCCGCCGCGGCCGCCACCTCACCGCGACCTGCTTCTACCGCGCCTGCCGCATCATCCCGGCGACGCCGGGCGGCCCGCAACGCGTCAGCGGCCTCGTCGGCAGCGGCGGCAAGCGCATCCAGAGCAGCCAGCCCGTCGGCGACGGCGGCGATGCTCGGGGGCGCGTCGGCCAGTGCGGTGCGTAGCCGCGCTGCCTCACCGGCCAGCCGGTCACGCTCCTCGTCGCGTTTCCGCTCGGTGGCCACCGCTTCCGTCTCGGCCTGCCGAGCGGTGTCCAAGGCGTGCTCCGCGTCGGCGACTGCGCCATCCGCGCTAGTCAGGTCCGTTGCGGGCAGTGTCGTCGGCAACGTCACGACTGCGTGATCACAGACCGGGCACGGCTGCCCGGCCACGAGCGAGGGGCGCAGCGCCGCGGCCAGGTCGGTCCGGGCCTCGTGATCGCGGCGTATCCGGGCGTGTCTGAGGTGGTCGCTCGCCTCCGCCACGGCAGCGGCTGCCGCCTCCCGGTCGCGCACCGCGGCGGCGTGCTCCTCGTCCGCGCCAGGTTGCGCCCGCAAGGCGGTGGTGAGAGCTGCGTGGTCGTCGCGGGCCCGCTCGAACGGGCCGCGCGCGGGCGCGGCGGAGTGCTGCTCGCGGGCGCAGGCGTCAGCGGCGTCGGCACTACCGAGGGCGAGCTGCGCGACGGCGAGGTCGGCCTCCGCGATGCGCCGGCGGCGACCGAGCTCATCGAGTCCGGCGGGAACCCGCAGGCCGGTAAGTCGCTCGTGCTCGCGAGGCCAGGCGCTGCCCGGCCTCGCGAGCCGCATCGAGGTCCGCGACCGCGCTGTCCCGAGCCGCCCGCGCGTCCTCGATGGCACCCGCGGCGGTCGTCGCGGCGGCTCGGGCGGTGTCGTATGCCGCCCGCGCGGCCGCATGGGCCTGCTGGTTGCCGGGCCGCCCAGCCAGTGCGGCCGCCAGGTCGGCATGGTCTCGGCGGGCGCGTTCCAGCGGGCCACGGTCGGGGGCGGCGGCGCGCTGCTCCCGCGCCGCTGTGTCGGCGGTTTCGGCACGCGCGACCCGCAGCTGCGTCGACTCGGCTTCCTCGGCTGCCGACCGCCGACACGCGTCCTGATCGGACAGACCGTCCGGGACAGCCAGCACCGCGAGCCTGGCCCGCTCGTCGCGCAGTCGGGCGACGAGCCCGTCGGCGGTCTCGACGGCTCCGGCCGCCGCGATGAGTTCCGGGAGTCCTGCGGTGACCCGCCTGGCGAGCGCCTCCAGCGCCGCGACACCTGCAGCGGCCTCGCTCACGGCTTCGCCGGTGGCGTCGGCATACCCCGGGAGCCGGTCGGCCAGTACGCCTGCCCGTTGACCTGCCGCGGCGGCCTCGCGGTTGGCCTCCGTGGCGATCGACTCATAGACGCCGAGGCCGAGCAGCCGGGTCATCATCTGCTGGCGTGCTGCGGGCTTGGCGTGCAGGAACTCAGCGAAGTCACCCTGCGGGAGCACCACACACATGCAGAATTGATCGAACGGCAGCCCGAGCAGGCGCTCGACCTCCTTCGTGACACCGGAGTCGGCGGCGAGCACCTCGGTGGTGTCGTCGATCTTCCCCGTGCCGGTCGGGTTGTCGAGCCGCTCCAGCCGGGCGTTGCGGACGTTGACCCCGCCTCTGGCGGATCGGCGCAGTTCTCGGGCCACGACGTAACGGGCGTCGCCGGCGTCGAAGACGAGCCGCACGGTGCCCCGGTTGACGCTCGGGGCCAGGGCCAGCTTGACCCCTTTCTCGTCATCCCATCGCGGCACCGACCCGTAGAGCGCGAACGTCATCGCGTCGATCACCGTCGACTTGCCGGAGCCCGTCGGCCCGACGAGCGCGAAGTACTCCGCGTCGGTGAAGTCGACGGTGGTCGGCTCGCGGAATGCGGCGAACCCGTGCATCTCCAGCAGCACCGGACGCATCACTCATTCCCGATCATTCGGCTGTGCAGGCGGGCGAACAGCGCGTCGAGCCGGGGGTCGTCGATGGGAACGGGGCGCGTGGCGCAGTACTCGTGGAACAGCTCCGAAGGCCCGCGCTCCACACCCGGGCCGGTCGTCGGACGTGACCCGACGACCGGGGCGGCGAATTCCGGGTCGACACGCACCTCCAGCGCGTTCGGCAGCAGGTTCGTCACCTCCTCGCGCAGCCCCGCACGGGCGGGCTCGCGCACCCAGACCCGCAAGAAGTCGTCCCCGACCGTCCCGGCCAGCGCACTCAGCTCGTCAACGGTGCCGCGCAGCGTCCGCAGCCGCCGTCCCGCCGTAATGGGGATGTCGGTGACGTGAGCCGGTGTCGTCGGCGTGGCCTCGACCAGACAGACAACGGGCTCGTTCTGCTGCTCACCGAAGTCGACCGCCAGCGGAGCGCCCGGGTAGTGCACCGGGCTGGGCGCGGCTATCTTCTGCCGCCGGTGCAGGTGACCCAGCGCGACATAGTGCGCATCGGGTGGGAACACGGCGGCCGGCACGGCGTATTCAAAGATCGACTGCGCGGTGCGCTCGCCACCGCCGAACGTCCCATTGAGCACGGTCAGGTGGGCCATGACGAGGTTGACAGCATCGGTGCGGAAGCCGCCGGTGAGCGACGCGAGGATGTCACGGAGCTGCTGGTCGTAGGCACCGGTGTTCTCCGCCGGTGTGTTCGTGACCAGCTCGGCGGCGCGCACCGCATACCGTTGGGACAGGAAAGGCACTACCGCGACGGTCACCGGCTCGCCGGTACGAGTGGCGAACTCGATGACGCCGCCCTGCTCGGCGCTGCGGACCGCGCCGATCAGGGTGACGCCCGCTGCGCCGGCGAACGGACCGTAGGCATCGAAGGTGGCGGCATGGTCGTGGTTCCCCGCGATCACCACCACCTCAGCGCCCGTGCCGGCCAGCGCCATCAGGGTGCGAACCACGAGCTGCTGGGCCTGGGCGGACGGTGCGGCACTGTCGTACACGTCACCCGCGACGAGAACGGCGTCGACCTCCTGCTCCCGGGCCACGTGCACGATCTCGCGGAGCACCTGTTCCTGCTCATCAAGGCGGCTCTGCCCCTTCAGCGTCTTGCCGACATGCCAATCGGCGGTGTGCAGGAACCTCACGGCATCCCTAACTCAGAACGGCGGGGCGTCGTCAACGGGCGGCAGCCGGCTGAACGGGTCGCGCCGCGCGGACCCGTTACCGCTGGGAGGCGGGCCGCTGCTCTCGGACGGCCGGGTCGCCCACGCCGGGAACGGGAACGCGACCGCGAGTGGCACCGGAATCTCGGGCTGGGAGACGAACATCGTGCCCGGCTTGGCCAGGGTCGCCCTCTCCCGCTGGGACGGCGGCAGGAAGCCGTACTCCGGCCGTCCGGCCTCGGCAGAGTCGAGCCGTCCGACGACCTTGATCGAGGAGTTCGCGACGATCCGGCGTTCGACCTCGCTCGCCGTCTGCTGCGCACCGATCAGGATAATTCCGAGCGAGCGCCCTCGTTCGGCGATGTCGAGCAGCACCTCCTTGATCGGGCTGGTGCCTTCCCGTGGGGCGTATTTGTTCAGCTCGTCGATCATGGTGAACAGCAGCCCGCCCGGGCCGGCCGCTTCCTTACGGGCGGTCTCCGCGGCAAGGACGACACCGACGACGAACCTCTGCGCCCGCTCGGGCAGGTTGTGCAGATCGACGACGGTGATCTGTTGGTTGTCGGTGCTGACGCGCCGGCCGGGAGTATCGGGCAGATCGCCGCGCACGATCGTGCGCAGCGGTTTGAGGCTCGACCGAAGGCGGCGGAGAAAGGCGTTGATCGTGCCGGCGCCGACGACCGGTCCCGCCCAGTCCCGCCGCGCGTCCTCATCGTTGAGGCGGTCAGAGACGAACTCGACAAGGTCCGCATATGTTCGTAGCAGCTGGCCATCGACCCTGACCGCTCCCCCGTCGCCAGTCGGGACGGCGTTGCAGCGCAGCCGGTTGCCGACTTGATGAATGACCATCGTGTACTGATGGCGCTCGTCCTCCGCGTCGGCGAAGACGTAGGGCAGCAGCTCGTCGCGGCAGAACTCGGCGAGCGTCCACCAGAACGCGGCCACGCCACTGGTGCGGGCAGCGACGTACGGGCGGCCGTTGAGGTCGTCCGGAGTGGGCGGGGCGAAGAACCCTACGGAGGAGAACGGAGCCGCTTCCAAGCCCAACCGGGCGTACGCATCGCGCAGGTCATCGTCGAGGCGGGTGTTGGGATGGTCGAGGAAGAGCAGGTCCTCGCCCTTGACGCTGAACACGAGCGCTTTCGCGTTCAGCGCTCGGCGACCGAGCACCCCGCTGCGAAAGATCGAGTAAAGCAGGAACAGCGCGAAGCTCGTCTTCGTCGCGACGCCGGAGACACCGCTGATGGAGACGTGCCCGCCCCGGGTGCCGTCGAGGAACTCGAGGTTGACGTAGATCGGTTCACCGTCCCGCCCGAGACCGACCGCTACCTTCTGCTCCATCTGATCGAAGTACAGGGCATGCGCGCGTTCTTCGCCCCTGGCTCTGCGCGCCGGCGCACCGGGACGCGGCGGCACGTAGCACTCCGGCTCGACGCGGGTGGTGCTGACCTCAGCGATCTCTTGAACCTGCGCAGGCAGTACGCCGTCGGCGATGAGGAAGACATCGGAGCCGAAGCTGGCACCCTCGTGCCGGGCGCGTACCTGAGTGACGACGCCGGACGTCATTACGGGGCCGATCCCAGGGACGGCGCGGACGGTGAGGACGACGTCGTCAAGTTGGAGGTAGGAGTCCTGGTTGAGGGCGACGCTGAACAGCGGCGGGGTTGAGTCCTCGGTGCCCACGACCCGGCCGACGGGTGGATCATGTTGCTCGGTCACTGTCCTCCTCGTCGGTGACGCGGGGGGAGCCTAGCGGCCCACGTCAGCCATTGCTCCTCCCCACCCGACGGCGTGCTCGCTGCCTGCCACGCGCGTAGTATCTTCTTCCACTGAAGGCGCCAGCCGTTTTACCATTCCGTTCGCTCGACTAGACCAGACTTCCGGTAGCGCAAAGCCGGAAGGTGCGGAACATATGCAACGACACCGCAGGTAGTCCGACGCACCGCCAGCCCACCCCTCAAGTCGACAACGCTCGCGGTACAGCAATGCCCATCCGGTCGTTGGAGCGCCAGGCGGGCGCTCCACGTGAAACGTCCGATAGCCGCCAGGTCACCCCTTGACATCACTTGAAGCACGCTCTACGGTCACTCGCGGTCGGGGACCGTACCCGTTTGAGGGGGATCGTCCTATACCTACCCGCATGTTACGAGATCAACTGTATCGGCACGAGTCGGCTGCTGTTTGGCGCTCCGGTACTCAGGTAGCGCGTTCTACTCTCGTCCAATCGCTCTGAGCTGCCGCGCAGACTCTATGCTGATCGTTTTTCTTGGACCAGGCCATCAGATGATCTCGTTTTTATTATTTAAGTCGTCCGTCCTGGCCCGGTTCACCGGGAGGCTTTGTTAAGCAGGGAGCCGCGCAATGAACGTTCGTTGGTTGCACTCACATCGGATTTTAGTGGCGTCGTTGGTGGCTGCCATGCTCGCCGTGGGAACACTGACCTTCCTGGTAATTCGTCAACAGCAGAACCAGGCGAGTCAGGTGTACCTTGAAGCGGGGGGTAGCGTCGGCCCTCATCCCTTCGTTGCACCACTTTCACCAACCCCGACGATGGGTGGAAGCTCCGGTGGCGACGGCTCCTCCGTTGCGGCGACCGCAGGCACGGACGATCGGGCAACCTCCGACCCGGAGAGGCTTATCTCTTACCTCGGTTCCCATCCGCCAGCCGCAGCGGCCTGGGTGCAAGCACTTAATTCCGATCCCACGCTAAGCTGGAGCGGTGGGAATCGAGTCGATGTTCAGCAGATCCCTGCTTACATTCATGAACTCACGCCACGTAACGTCACCGGGGACCTACGGGTCACCGACTACCAATTTGTCAACGGCAAATTCGCCGCCGTGCAATCGATTCTGGAGAACGGCTCTGCTGTCCTTGTGGACGCCAGTGGCGTTTCCCGTGTGCGATGCGTGAGCGGTAACCCGTTGGCTCCCATGATCCGGTTCAAGGTGCCGCCAATTTATCGAGGTACGCGGTGGCCCAGCTTCCAGTCGCAACGTGTCATCGTCGTCCAAGGTGGTCCGCAGCGCGCGGACGATGGCGAACGCCACCGACAGATTCCAGACTGTCCGTATGGTGAGTACCGAGGTGACGGTGGCCGGTGTTATGCCTCGAGTCAGCCGGGGCGGCTAGCCGCGCGTGGGCTACCGGACGAGCCGAAGCAACCCAATCAACCGATGCGACCGGATCAACCGATGCGACCGGATCAACTTCAGCAATCTGACCAGTCCAAGCGGCCGGCCCAACTTAAGCAGCCTGACCAGTCGAAGCGGCCGGCCCAACTTAAGCAGCCTGACCAGTCGAAGCGGCCGGCCCAACTTAAGCAGCCTGATCCGGTGAAGCAGCCTGATCCGGTGAAGCAGCCTGATCCGGTGAAGCAGCCAGCCCAACCTAAGCGGCCTGCCCAGATGAAGGAACCTGACCAGGCGAAGCAACCCGACCAGCCTGCACAGCGGGAACAGCCCGGGCAGCCAGATAAACCGCGGGAAGCCGGACGAGCCGGCACAGCCGATCCAGTCCGAGCAGCCGGACCAAAGCCGGACGACCCAATCAGCCGGGGTTGAAGCGTGTGACCTCATGGTTATCGTCGACGACGAGGGCCAAGTGGCGTGTACTTGGCAGTTACGCGGTACCCGTTTTGGCGGTTTGATGGATGACATGGACGATTCCAAGCACATCACCCAGCCCAGCCTGGCCGCCGTGATTGTGGCGAGGCCGGTGACGGGCGCGCGCCGAGCGGAGCAGCAACCGACACGACGGCACTCCGGCGGACTACCCGATCGGCTGCGCCGCGCGAGCCGACACCCCGCAGTGGCCGGCTCATTGGCCACCGCGGCCGGGCTGATGCTCCAGGCCTGCATTAAACGGGCCTTTACGCCACAGAGCGGGTCCGTCGGGCTTGCCAGATCCGCTATCACCCCGCCGCCCTCCGCGGTGACCAACGGCAGGTCCCTGGTGGTGTTCAGCCGCACCGTTGTCGTTGAGACCTGGGTCGTGCGGGGCCACCGAAGCTGAGCCGTGGTCTCAACCTGATCCCACAGCATGCGGTGCAGGCTGCTGCGACGTCCCCGTCTGCTCCGCCACTTCTGTCCCACGAAGAGGTGGGTGCATCCATTACGAAGTTGCCGCAGCCGGCAACTTCAAGCGAAGAGTTGCCGGCTGTGGCAACTCCGCACAGCGCGACAGTCCTTCCCCGGAGGTCACTGACAGTAACGTCTTCCGTCGCCGCACCCTGCCCGATACCAGCACCCATCGCGGCAAACAGCGCGGTGCAGTGCGTGAGGCGAGGCCATCCGCACGCCGTGACACCCGACGTCCCTCCGCCGTCTCGCGCATGACATATCCCTCAGCACTTCACCTCCGATGTTCAAATCGCGGCTGTTGAATTCGCTGACCCGCACCCACCCTGTCGTGCCGTTGGTGCTCTACGGGCCGGTGATCCCGGCGTTGGCGGCGTGCGGCGTGCGGCGTGCGGTGGGTTGGCGTTCTGATCGTGATCACGCTGATGGCCGTGGGCTACCTCACCTGGACCCTGACGGAGTACTGGGTGCATCGTGCGGTGTCCCATCTCCAGCCGCGCGGCCCGCGGAGCGAATCGTTCGTGTGGGCCATTCACGGGGTGCATCACGACCACCCCAACGACCCGCGGCGGGTCGTGGCGTCGCCAGCGGTAAGCGTTCCGATCGGTGTCGCCGCGGCGGCCCTGTTCTGGCTGTTGTTGCCGGGGGTTTTGTGGCTGCCGTTCGCGGCCGGCTGGGGTGGCGGTTATCTCGTCTATGACCTGCTGCACGCGTATCTGCATGTGGGCCGGCCGAGGACGGCGCTCGCCCGCTGGCTGCGAGCGCGGCATCTGCGGCACCACTTCGCGGACGCCCGGGGAGACTTCGGCGTGAGCGCGCCGTACTGGGACTACGTTTCCGGTACCTCGCTACCGGCCCGCAGGTGAAGCACCAGCTGGTACCGGCCGATCGAGGCGCAGGTCCACGTCCGGAATCAGCTCCGCAGCTCCGAGAGGAAGAAGTCGAGAATCGATTCCTTGGAAGGCAAGGCGTTCTTGATGCCCATCACGAGCTGGACGTGCGGCGGCGGCGTCAGCAGCCCTCGCCTGAGTAGTTCGACACAGCTGCAGAGCATCGCGAGATCGATGATCTCGATCTCCGGCTTGATGTCGAGGTCCAGCATCCGCGTCGCCTGCTGCTCGACGAGCTGCGGCGGGTTCTCATACACCGAGGTTGCGAAGTTGACCGAGCCGGTGGACAGCGAGGCCATCTCCGGCCGGAGATCCAGGTACGAGAGCCGCTCGTCCGCACTGCGACCGCGGCCACCAGTAGACGACTGCACGATCGCGTCCGGGCGCTCGGCACCTTCTTGCGGTCTGGAAGAGGTTGTAGCCAGTGGACTTCGTGTATGACGTGCCTGCCTACAGGGTTGTCTCGGCACTGGTCGGATACGACAGGTGCCCGATGAGGTCGAGCGGCTCGGGGCCGCCCGGGTGCTACTCATCGCCGGTGGCCGGCAGGAGAGGTACGCCGATGAGCTGGCGACCGCGCTCGGGTCTCGCTTGGTTGACCGCATCGGTGAGGTCGTCATGCACGTCCCGGCGGGGGCTCGGCGATCGGGCTGGCCAAGGCCGTAGCGTTGCGAACCGGGTTGCCCATCCTCGCGGTTCCCACCACCTACGCCGGCAGCGAGATGACGCCGATCTGGGGACTGACTGACGGCGGTCGCAAGACCACCGGCCGCGACCGCACCGTGCTGCCCGTCGAGGGCCTCTACGCTCCCGACGCCTCACCGGTCACAGCCGTGCTCGCCGAGGAAGGGATCCGCGTCCTGGCCGACGCGTTGCCTGCGGGTAGTGGTTGCACCTCGTGATCTCGACGCCCGGGCCGACGCCCTCTACGGCGCGTGGTTGGCCGGCTGGGTGCTGGGAACCGCCGGAATGGGTCTGCACCACAAGATCGGTCATGTGCTCGGCGGGGTCTACGACCTGCCGCACGCTGGCACCCATTCCGCGGTACTGCCATTCGTCACCGCCTACAACGCTCCTGCGGCGCCGACATCGCTCACGCAGGTCGGCTTGGATCCGGCCGAATTCCGGAGGCCGCCCGGCTGGTCGTCGAGACTCCCCTGACCAATCCCCGCCCGGTCAACAGGGCGGCGGTACATGAGCTGCTTCGCGCTGCACACGCCGGCATGCTCCCTGGGACTTAGTGCGAGGCCTGCTATCGGGCGATCAGCTGGGTGGAACCGACGATCTGGTCGATGACACTTGCCGGTGGGGCGCCCGCCAGATCGGACACGGTCACGAAGACCAGCGACGTGGGGATCAGTCCGGAGGAGGCGGGGCCGGTCTCGACGGCGACGGTCTCGGCCTGGAGCTTCCCGTTTAGTTGCGAGTAGATGAACCGGACAAAGTAGCCGTTGCGGCCGGCGACCTGGGTAGGTCCCTGGCTCGTGATGGTGGCGCCCTGGATGCCCGGCTGGCCGGTGACGGCCTGCTCAGCGGCCGCTGCGGCCGTCTGGGCACTGACCGCCGACGTGCTGAGCACGCTCGCGAGGGCGGACGCGCACGTGACCCCCGTCGAGCAGGTGTCGGGATAGACCATCTGCGGCAGTTGGGGGCGGCTCGCGTCGGGGATCTGGCGCCAACCAGTGGGGATGGAGACCGAGATGCCGATCCCCGGCCCGGAAAGCCGTGAGTCGCCCACCGACCCCGCGGACGGATCGGATCGGGCAGCAATCGCGGGGCCGGTGAACAGCACCGCCGAACCTGCAATGCCGGCGGTGACGGCGACGAGACAGTGTGCGAAACGCATTGCGCCCCCTGCTGCTCATTCAAGCGAGTTACTCACGTTATCGCCTCGGGGCGGTTCTTCCAATTACTCGATATGAAGATACGTAACTGGTTACTAAAATAAGTGTTGGGTCGCGGCGCATTACGTAGCACGCTTGCCGCGTCAGCGTCGTTGTCCGCTATCGGTCTCTGGGAGCGCGCGCACCTGAGGCCGCAGCCCTCCAGGCCGTTCTCTTCGTCACTGCTGCCCCACGAAGAGGTGGGCGGATCAATTACGTAGTTGCCGGATACGGCAACTACGCACAGCGCGACAGTCCTTCCATGGTGCCGGGGCGGTTACCGCAAGCCGAGCAGCTCCCGCAGTCGGGTCGGGCGTAGCCCGACGATCCCGGTTGAGGGATCGATCTCGGGAAAACTGGCAATCAGCCGGGCGAGCTCGTCGCGCCTGGTCGGGTCGGCAGCCGCCTCCCGCGGCGTGATCCCACCGAGCGCCGGAACGTTCTCGTCACACCAGCGGTGCTCCTGCTGGTCCCGGAAGTTCACCAGCGTCTGCTCCAGCTCCGGGCTCGCCGGCGGCAGCGGTGGCGGTGGCTCGCTGGTCGGTGGCGGTAGCTCAAACACCTGGCCGTCCGGTCCGATGATCAACGGCGGCCGGTGTAGGTCTGCAATGTAGGCCAGCAGGGTCAGGCCGTCGCGTTCGTCCAGCAGATCGAGCAGGTGACGCTCCCGGCCGGGCGCGACGCCGAAGACCCCACCGATGAGCTGGTGCGATTGTCCGTCCGGCACTGCCCGAGCGCAGACCAGCGCACCGCACCGCGCCTCCCGGCTAAAGCTCCGTTCCCGAACCTCGAGCACATCCCCGGTTCTCAGGTCGCGCATCGTGATCCCGCTCCCCGGGCGGGACTCGAGTACCTCGTACACCGAGCGCTGCACCAGAGTCCATGCCTGGGCAAGCAGCGCCTCATCGTCTGGCAGCAGCGGGCCGCGGTCGGCGAGGAAGCGGTCGAACCAGCCGCTTTCATGCAGCACGACGTCGATGACGATGGGGTCGGCCAGCGCATCGTGCAGCGAATCATCGTCATCCGGGTCGACTGCGCGGGCTGCGGCGTGTTCGAAGACTACCTCACGGGGCGCACCACCGCGGCGTTCGAGGTACGCGGCCGCCTTGCGGCACAGCCACCCGACCCGATCCGGCAACGCGGTGCGCTCCGGGCGGCCCAGGTGGCATGCCTTGAACTTGCGGCCGGAGCCGCACCAGCACGGCTGGTTGCGACCCAGTTTCGGACTGTCCGGCGCAGCCAGCTCCTCCAACGTGCGTACGTCGTCGCTGACCGCCGCGGTCAGGCCGATGCCACGCCAGATCGCCAGCGCCTCGATGGCGTCGCCGCGGTCGGAGACGTACCAGGCGAGCCGGTCGGCGGCGCACGGCCAGCCAGGGTCGGCGCGCACCGCCATGCGCAGGTGCGACTCGGCGTCGAGGACCTGTCCGCGACGCTCGGCGACCAATGCGGCCAGCCAGCGCGCGACGGCCTGGTGCGCAGGCTTGGTGGCGGCGGCCAGCAGCCGCTCCACCAGCTCGCCGGTAGCGGCGAGCAACTCTGGATCGTCGTCGCTGCCGAGCAGCTCGGTCGGCACGACCTCCAGGAGCGCCGGGTCGTGGAGCAGGTCGAGCAACTCACGTGCGGCTGACCGGTCCGGCACCCCGCCGTCGATCAGGCTCAGCGCCTGGATCGCCGCCCGGCCGCGGTCACCAGGACCGAGCTCGTCGAGCACCCGGTAGGTTCGCTCCGCCCGCGCAGCGTTGTCCCAGACCGACTGCTCATGCGCGATGAGGATCCCGCGGATCTGTAGGCCGGCGGCATCGAGCAGCTCGATCAGGGGCGCGGCCGGCTCGGCGAGAGCGGTGCGGTCGTCGAGCAGGACCCCGAGTACCAGCTCCTCGACGGTGACGGGAAGCCACGGCTCGGCGACCTCGTCGTCGTAGACCGTGCGCAGCCGCGCGACCAGCTCGCCCGCCACCAGCGGCGCCGCGTCGAGCACGGTGATGGTCACGATGCCGCCGCCGACTCGGACCGCGAGCACCGCGTCGTCCGGGTAACCGACCAGCCACCCCTCCGGCCCCGTCCAGCCACCGTCCACGACGTCGACCTCGTCGCCGCTGGCCAGCCTTAGTTCATCGAATCGACAGAACCCAGCGAGGTCCACGCCGATGTGGAACACTCCGGACGTCCGTTCGTCGGTCGACAACCGGTGGGTCAGGACGATCCCGTCCGTGAGCGACTCGACATGCAGCACCCGGTCACCGGCGAGCATCTCCAGCGGACCGTCCGGTCCGATGACGTGGTCGCTGACGGTGTCGAGCAACATCTCCAGCACCGGGTCGGCGGCTGGCAAACCGAGCCGTTGCGTCACCTGCTGATCGAGCTCGTCAGCCTCGATGCCTTGCTGGGCTCGCACGACTTCGACCATGGCCGTCGTGACGTCCGCCGCCGACGGGACGGGCAGCCGGTTCAATGCGGTCAGGTAGGCGTCGAGATCGAACTCGGTGTGCTCCACGACGACGTTCATCAGTGCCGGGGTCAGCGCTAGCACCAGCTGCCGCATGACATCGATCCGGTCACGGCCCTCGTCGAGCAGCCGCTGCGCCGTCCGCCACACCTGCGGCGGGTCATCCGACGCGATCTGGTCGGCTATCGCGGCGCGCAAGCCGACCTGCCCCCGAGCCGCCATCTCGTCGTCGCCGCCGTGCTCGATCGTGAGCAGCGTGAGCCGGTCATCGGGATCGTCCGGATCGAACCCATCGGGAACAACCTCACCGAACAGAAACGTGATCTTTGCTGGATCCACCCCGCGATGGTAGGACGTCTGGCGCGCCCGCCACCGCCCGGACCCAGCTCGTAGGAAGAGGTCAGCGAAGGCGCCACGTGAACTTGGGTGTCTCGGACCAGGACTGCTCACGGACGCCGCGGTACTGTTCCGGGTGCACTGATTGGAATGCTTCGTCGAGATTCGTGATGATCTTGCTGACTGGGCCGAGTTGGAAACGGTAGGCCTGCCCGGTGGGGTGCCGCTTGCACAAGCGCGCCTGTTTGGGGTGCCGGGTTTTGAAGTCCGGCCCGGGATAGAAGTCCAGCCATACCATTGATGGCATCGACAAGCTGTAGCCGCCGGGGCGCTGCACCACTTCGACGAAGCTCAGGTCCTGCCACGGTAAGTCAAACAGGCAACGGCGTCGCAACTGCACCCGCACCCCCGCACCGTCGACTACCAGGATGCGACGACCCCAGCTGCGCAACAACCCATACCGGCCGAACAGGAAAGCGGCGACCCCGATGATCACGCAAATCACCCGTTCCCACCACGGCTCGTTTGGTGCCGCCGCCGCAAGAAGGAGCATCGGTCCGATCACAAGAAAGGTCACGGCTCCGAAGGTGATGCGCAGCCGTAACGGTTTGGCCAGATCGACCTTTGCTGATTCAGCGGTGGCGTGCGGCTTGGTCGATGCGGCAACCGGGCGCGCGGACCCGCCCGCACGGGGCACGGTGCGCGTGCCAGCCACGTGACCGTTCGCCGTCGCGGGTCGCCGTCGCGGGTGCTGGCTCCTGCTCATCCGAACACCGAGTGCCAGGCGCCGGCGGCAGCCCCTCCAATGCCCTTGCCAATGTCGGCAAACTCCTTACCGGTGTGCCCAACCATATGCTTCCCTCCTGTCAGAATTCCCCCGACCACCCCGTCGTTGTGGATGTCTTCGCTCCAGTGTTCGTGGAAGCCCTGATACACAAACGCGCCTACTCCGACCGCAACGGCTCCCGCACCTACCGCCGCCAAGCCCACCGGGCCGGACGCCACCGCGAACGTGATCGCTCCCGCACCCAAGCCGGCGGCTCCGGCCGTGACGTCCGCAGCGACGGCGTGCTGCGCCGACCAACCCTTCTCCATGTCGTCTTTGACCTGGAAACCCACGGCGACTCCGGTGGCCAGGACATCGACGACCGGGACCTCCTTGAGGAATTCCGGGAGCTTAGACGTGATCTTGCCGATTTCCGGGATCGCTTTGCCGATGTCACTGAGCTTGGTGTTGAGCTCCGCGCTCAACGGCAGTTTGCGCTCCAGGCTTTCCGCGCTCTCCAGGTCGGCCTTGAGCTGCTTGAACTCGGCGAAAACCCCCTTGTGTGCGGTCTTCGCGGCATTTCCCTCAGGCAGCTTCAGGCCCTTGGCCGCGTACTCCTGTTTCGCTGCCCTGAGGTCGTGGCGGGCGCTCTTGATCCTCTCGTCCATGTTCGCTAACCGCCCGCGGGTGATTCGGCCCTTCTCGTCGGGCACCGCATACAGGCCGCGCACATAGTCACCGAGGGTGGCCCACTGGTCCGGGTTGTTCTGGTGACCGGGCTCGTAGCTGATCTGGTCATAGATGTCGGACAGTTTGCTGGCCGCGTCGAGCCGGAAGCCCTTGGCCAGCTGCATCGCCGAGTCGTACTCGTCGCAGTAGGTCTGCAAGGCCGTCACCGCCGGGCCGGACGGCGTCCCCGCCGAGGAAACGATCGTGCCGGGTGCGCCGTCCGGACCGATCGGTGCGCCGGCTTTCGTCGCCTCGTACTCCGCGTTGTACAGCGTCATGTTGACCTTGTTGAGATTGGTGGCGAGGTCGCCCAACACACCACCGACATGCCCGACCACGTCAGCCAACGATCCCGCGGAGATCGAGTCAGCGGTCCAGCGCTTCTGGAAGGCCTCGGCGGCACCGCCGGACCAGCCGGCCGCACCGACCAGATCGTCGACCTTGGCGCTTAGCGCGTGCACGACGTCGCGCATCGCGGCCGGCGCTGCCGCGGTCGTGGCGGCCATCGTGTGCAGCCCCACGATGTCCCCACCGACCCAACTTTCCGCCACGCCACGCCCCTTAATCCGCTGGCATGAGCTCGTCGAACAACGCCCGATTGTCGATCTCGTGACGTTCGTAAGTGTCGCGGCTTGCCTGCAGCTTTTCGGCGTGCTCACCAATGGCCGCACCCATCTTGGTGTGCAACACGTCCAGGCATTCCATGACGACTCCCATGATGCTGTTCAGGTTCGCGTCTCCGGAATCAGCCATCGGCGGTGTCAGCTTTGGCTTGATGGCTTCATAGGCGTCACCCTCGGTCCGGAAGCTGCCGCTCATCGCTCTCAGCGAATCGAGCACCACCTGAAAATCGCCGCTCACGCGTCGTCCCGGCCGAGTCGTTCGATGTCAGCGGCGCTCCAGCGCTGAACCATCGCTAGCGCTGGGTCCACGCACACGAACGGCGCGCCGGCGGCGCCGACGAACGCGGTGAACCTGTCGCGCTCCATCGCCACCCATGGCTGGTAGTCGCCCAACGCCGCGACCAGCCGCTGCAGACTCGAGAACGCGATGCCGACCAGATCGCCGCGGTCCGTGCCACGAAGCTCGACGCCGATGTCCTTGCCGTAGTCAGCCACCCGGGGGTGAGCTGGCACGTAGACCAGCGGCTCGGTGATCACAGGTCCCTCTCGCACTCGACGGCGGTCGTGTGGGCGAGGAAGGTAGCACGCTCGGTAGGCGGTGATGCCCCGCCTACCGGGTCGTCACCCGAGTCGAGCGGCTCGACAGTCGTGGAGGACTTCGGTGTGATCGGCACCGCCGTAGGAAGCAGGGTTGACGACAGCGCAGTGGCGCCGCACCCACTGGGTACGCACAGGCGGGCACCCCGCCGCTGGCGCCCCTGCCATCCACACCACGGCCATCCACACCACGGCCACCGGGATCACGGCGGCCATCGCGCCGCCGTCGACCGCCAGCGTGATCCGGGTACCGCCGGAGTTGGCCTGAGCGTAAGCCAAGATTTTGGTCTGCTCAGCGGTGAGATCTCCGCGCATGGCGCCCCGGAACTGCGCAGGCACGCCCCGAGTCAGAGTGGCCCGGGAACCACCGAATCGGAAGCCGGGCGGCGGGCCGGCCTGGGCCATCGCACCACCACTGGTCGCGACCGCGGTGGCGGTGGACCATACGGCCGGGGCGATCAGCAACGTGATGACGGCCAGCACACCGACCGCCCGGGACAGCGCGCGGCTCGCGTCCTTCATCGAGAACGGAGACCGTCACCGGGGTGCCCGGGCATACCGGCGCCGCTGACCAGCGCGCGGCCGAGGCCGTTGTAACCGATCACCAGGTTGAGCACCGAGCCATCGGTGCTGCCGCCGATGTAGGGCTTGGGTCCCGGCCAGAAGCTGACCAGCGCGACCCACCACATCGAGCTGGCCAACAGCACGGCACCGGCGCCGAGCACATCGAGCAGCCGCCGGCGCAGCGGGACCGGCGAACCGACCAGGTACGCCAGTGGCTGCGCGTGGTGAAACCCGGCTTGATAACCCCGCCCAGCCCGCGCGATGCGGGTGCGGCCGGCCGTGCGTCGGTGGTCATGCTGGGAACACCCATTTACGCAGCAACAGGAACCGGCCGGCGGTGCCTACGGCGGAAGCCGCCAGTAAGACGGCGACCTCTAGCCAGCGCGACGGGCTGGCGACCAGTGCTCCCAGCACCAGCAGCGCGCCCGAGGTCAGCGCGTAGTACAGCGCGAAGACGACCAGTCCCTGCAGATGGACCCGCTGGCGGGACACATCGGCGCCGGCGAAGGTCAGCCGCCGGTTGGCCTCGGTGTTCAGCAAGTTCACCAGTACCAACGCGGCCAGATTCGCCACCAGCGGCGGTGACCACGAGCGAAACAGCGCGTAGAGCACGGCCGTTGCCGCGGTGGACGCCAGACCGATCAACCCGAAGGTCACCAGCTGCCGGCCCAACCCGCGCTCGCGCGTAGCCAGCACAGCATCGGGGTGCGCCGAGTGTGGCGCCGGCCGTCGCGGCAGGCCCCGCACCCGTGCCGCACCGCTGACTTTGGCTCGAGCCACCCGAGCCAGCCCGCGCACGTCCGCCATGGCGGTGGACAGTATCTGTACCCGGCTGTCGACGTCTTCGACCCAGTCGACCGGCACTTCCTGTACCCGTAAGCCGTTGTGTTCGGCCAGCAGCAGCAGCTCGGTGTCGACGAACCACCCGTCGTCGGTCACGTGCGCCAGCAACGGACGGATCACGTCGGTCCGGGCCGCTTTGAACCCACATTGCGCGTCGGAGAATCGGGTGCCGTGGGTGCAAACGTAGGCCGTCACTGGACCATCAACAGGGGCGATGCTGCCTGGATATTCCTCCGCCATCTTATGAGATGGTGATAGGATGGTAACCAGATGGTGGAAAGGACGGCGGATGGCTGAGGTAGACAAGAGCGAGAAGATCACCATCAACGTCGGGTTGATCGATCTGGGCCAGATCGATCTGCTCGTCGACGAGGGCTTCTACGCTAACCGCACGGACTTCATCCGAACGGCGATCCGGCGCCAGCTCGAGAGCCGGGCAGCCGCGGTGAACGACACGGTGGCGCGCCGGACATTGACCCTCGGCACACAGCACCTCAGCCGCCGTGACCTGGAGGGACTCCGCAACGCGGGTCAGATGGTCGAGCTGCGCGTCCTCGGGCTGGCGACCGTTGCCGACGATGTCAGCCCCGAGCTCGCACTGGCGACGATCGCTTCGGTCGAGGTCCTCGGCGCCTTCCGAGCGCCGCGGGCGGTCAAGGCTGCCCTCGCGACCCGCACCACCACCTGAACGAAAACAATCGTCCGGCGCCGGCCGACCGGCCGACCTCGACATCACACCCGGAGGGGCTCCCCATGGACGACCATCGCATCGCCGGCATGTCCGAAGCACTGCGGCTCACCCGTGCGGGGCAGTTGACTGACGCGACCGCGCTGCTGCAACGCACCCTCGGCGCCGCATCTGTCTCCCAGGCCGCCACGCCGGGCGGCCACCACGGCCCGCGCGACAAGCACAGCCCCAGCATCGCGCGTCCCGCCGCAGTCGGCGGCGTGATCCGCCATCTCAGCCACACCGAGCCGGCCGGGACCCGCAGTTACGATCTCTACATCCCGACTGGCTACACCGGTGCTCCGGTGCCACTGGTCGTCATGCTGCACGGCGGCAAGCAGAACGCCACCGACTTCGCCGCCGGTACCCGGATGAACGAGCTCGCCGAGCAACACACGTTGCTCGTCGCCTACCCGCAACAGTCCGCCGCGGCCAACAACGGTGGCTACTGGAACTGGTTCTCCCCGGCTGATCAGCAGGCCGGCGCCGGCGAGCCGGCGATCATCGCCGGCCTCACCCGCGAGATCATGGCCGGCCACGCGGTCGATCCCACCCGGGTGTACGTCGCCGGGCTGTCCGCAGGTGGCGCGATGGCGGCGGTGATGGCCGCGACCCACCCGGAGCTCTACGCCGCGGTCGGCGTGCATTCCGGGATCGCCTACCGCGCGGCACACGACGTCGCGTCAGCATTCGCCGCCATGCGGACGGGCGGCTCACCGCCGCCCGGCGGCCCGGTCCCGCTGATCGTCTTCCATGGCGACCGCGACCAGTTCGTGGCGCCGGTGAACGCCGAGAAGCTCGTCGCCGCCCGGCTGGCCACGGTCGACACCTCGGTGTCGGACACCACGCACATCGACGGGCGGGTCGGCCATGCCTGCACCCGCACCGTGCACACCGACGTCGACGGCGGGATCCTCGCCGAGTCCTGGACGGTGCATGGTGGCGGGCACGCGTGGTACGGGGGCAGCCCGGCCGGGTCCTATACCGACCCGACGGGTCCCGACGCGTCCGCCGAGATGATCCGGTTCTTCCTCGCCCAAGGCCGACGGTGCTGACCAGCGGCTACCGCACCGTCCGCTGAATACCTAAGTAGTCGGTGTGGGAAACCGCGTAACTGTCATTGAAATCTCCGAAGTTTTCGCACTTGACTAAGTAGCTGAGAACAAATTCACCGTACAAATCGACGTGGGAAGTTAGGGGTCGATACTCTTGTAAAGCGATCTTCTTCCGGCCATGGTAATGATTAACCGAATCGACACTGCCGTCGATGAGGATGCGCTGTTGCCAGCCCACTGGGCTGCCTAAGGGGGATTCGATGTCTGACACATTCAGCATTGCCGAGGTTGACGGCCAGCACGTGGAGCTACTTCCCGCTCGTACCGTCATGTCCATGTTCCACGCCGGTGGCTGCGGAAATGGCGGTGGAGGTCATGACGGTGGAGGTCATGACGGCGGCGGCCACGGCGGCTACGGCGGCGACGGGGGCAACGGCAGGGGCGGCCTCGGACTCAACCTCTTGAACATCAACCTGTTCGGTGACCAGGACAACAGCGCGGGTGACGGTTTCGGTGGCGATGGCGGTAACGCTAATGGCGGCAACGGTGGGCACTACAGCAACTGAGCTGACGCGCTAGTCGGGGGTGGGGGGGGGCAGGGGGGGGG
>JBBPZY010000232.1:0-20028 GCA_038276315.1 Mycobacteriales bacterium | reverse complement strand
GCCGAAGTGCTCTTCACCAGCGACGACGAGTATGCCTACTCTGCACACGTCGCCCGTCGGACGGCAAGGGGGCGAGATGAACGTGACCGGCTCGCAGGACAACCGGCTATCTCTGGAGAACTGGAACGAACCAGAGATGAAGCGGGCGCTGGCCGATCGCGACATCAGCTCGGTTTACCGTCTGCTCCGGCGGGTAGGAATCTCGCAACGGCACATCGCGGCCCTGACCGGGCAGTCCCAGTCCGAGGTCTCGGAGATCCTCAAGGGTCGCCAGGTCATGGCCTACGACGTGCTAGCGCGGATCTCCTGCGGTCTGGGTATCCCGCGGGGATACATGGGTCTGGCTTATGACCCGGCGACGGCGACGAGCATGGTCGGGCCGTCCGACCATGCGCTGGCGGAGGAGGACGAGTCGGTGAAGCGCCGGAAGCTCTTGGCGCATGGAGCTGCCGTGATGTTCGGCACTGCAGTGCTGGGGGCCGACCGCGGACAATGGTTGCCCAGCCCTGCCCAGACGCCGGCGCCGACCAACATCGGTATGGCGGACGTCAAGCAGGTTGAGGCAGCCACCAGGGCCATGCGCGCTCTGGATTACCAGTTCGGCGGCGGCGCGTGTCGTGACGCGGTCGTCGCCCAGCTGTCGTGGGCGCAGCGTCTGCTGGGCTCATCGGGTACCGAAGTGGTGCGCCTGCAACTGTTCCGGGCGCTGGCCGACCTGCAGAATCTGGCCGGCTGGACGACTTTCGACGTGGGACTGCTGGACTCCTCGCGCAACCACTTCGCCACTGCCCTGGAATTCGCCAAGCAGTCCGGCGACTCGGGCCTGATGTCGAACATCATGTACCGGATCGGCCGGGTCTATCTCCACCACGGAGACGCCAACGACGCGCTGAAGTGGTTCCAGCTGGGCCAGATCGCCGCGCAGGACTCCGGCTCGGAGCTGGCCGTCGCCGTGCTGTGTGGCAACGAGGCGTGGGCGTACGCCCTGATGGGCGACGACGTGCAGGCCAAGAAACTGCTCGGCCGATCCCGCGACGAGCTGGCCAGGGCGGATCCGAACGAGACACCCGACTGGGCCAGGTTCTACAACGACACCGACATGTACGCGATGATCGGGACCGTCCACAACGAACTTGCGGCTTACGATCCGCGCCATGCGGCTGTCGCGATCCCCGCATTCGGCCAGGCCTTGGCCCGCTACGACGACTCGATGGGTCGCAGCCAGGCGTTCACCCTGACCATGCTGGCCACCAGCTACCTGCGCCAAGGCGATGTCGACCACGGCATCCAGGTCGGCCGCAGGGCACTGCTGGCGGCGTCGACGGTGAAATCCAAGCGGGTCACCGATCGGCTCAAGCCGTTGGAGATCGAAGCGGCCCGAAGGTCCACCAATCCGGACTCCCGTGATCTTGCGCACCTGATCCGGCAGCACCGAAGCGTGTAATGAAGCAGACTGGAACGGTGCTGACCGGGGTCCGCTGTGACGAGCGGCTCGTCACAGCGCTGCGCGCGGTGTGCGGTGAGCTCGGTCTGGATCCGGTCGGGGCGCGGTTGCTGCGCAATGTCAACAACGCGGTGTTCCAGCTGGCCCGGGACCCGGTCGTGGTCAGATTGGTGACCTTGCCGTCCTACGTGCAGCGCGCCAACCTGGTGGTGACCGCGGCAACCGTATTCGCCGAACATGACGTGCCGGCGATCCGCCTGCTACCCGGTGTCCGGCAGCCGGTGCGGGTCGGCGAACACGTTGCCACCGTGTGGCAGTCGGTGCCGCCGGTCGGCTCGGTGCCGGGCGGCGCGGATCTGGCCAGTCTGTTGCGCGCGGTGCACGCGGTGCCGTTGCCCTGCCGGGCGTTGCCGTCCTGGGATCCACTCACCGATTTCGACAATCGAGTACGGCACACCACCGCGATGACCGCTGCTGACCGCGACTTCCTGCTGTGCCGCAGCGCTGAGCTGACCGCTGCCGTCGCCGAAGTACGGTTCGCGCTGCCTACCGCGGTTGTGCACGGTGACGCGCATGTAGGCAACGTCATCCCCGGTCCAGATCGTCCGGTACTGTGCGACTTCGACTCGTGCGCAGTCGGGCCGCCGGAATGGGATCTGACCCCGATCGCGGTGAGCCGGGTGCGGTTGGGCAAGCCTGCGGCGCACGAGCGCGATTTCATCAAGGCCTACGGGTTCGATGTGCGGGACTGGGACGGCTTCGAGGTGTTGCACGGCATCCGCGATCTCAAGCTGATCGCCGGAGTATTCCCCCGGGCTACGTCGTCTCCAGCCATGCAGGCGGAGTTCGACCGCCGGATGGCCAGCCTGCGAGCCGGCCGGCTGTCCGACCGATGGCGGACCGTCCGGCGCTGAAGGCGTGTGTTGATCTACCAGGGCGTCTACTGTCGAGTCCTGTGTCGCCGGCCCCCCCATCGGTGGCGGGAGCGCTGGCCCCGCCCCGCACAGCGAGTAACCGACCGTGTCACTCTGCTGATCTAGCGCCCACTAACGGACCAGCGCCCACCGTCCAGGCGCTCACCAATGGCCCAGCGCTCACCATCTCGCATGCGAGATCGCTGCGCGCGCTGCCGCTGCATCTGCTGCGCACCTCGAACTGGGCGGACCTGCGGCCGCCCATTCGTCTGGACGCCGACGAGCTGGCCACCCTGCTGAGCACCTTGCGGGCCGGTTCGGACGCCGCGTCGGCCCGTCTCGCAGACAACGCGCTCGGGTACGCCACTGCCTCGGCAGGGAGGCTGGCCGGTCCACATTCGCGTAGCTGGCCGCCACAGGCCCCGCACGATGTGGTGGCGGCGCTGCACCGGATCCTGACTCGGTCCCGGTTTCTCAAGGGTTCACGCTCGCGCTTTCCGTTGGACGCCGCGGTGGCACAGATGCTTCCGTTCGTCCAAGCGCGGCAGCCGATCACAATCCTGACCATCGGTTTTCCGTTCAAACAGCACGACAATGGGCTCAAGGCCGCCGGTCCCTGGCCTGACCTGGCCGAGCTTGGTGCGCTGCTCCGCCTCAAAGAGCTCCACGATGCCTTCGCGGCGGTCTATCCGCCCGGCTTGCGGGTGGTGGTACTAAACGACGGCGGCTACTCGCGACCGCGCGGCTGGTCGGAGATGCGGCGCTACCGGCGGCAGCTTCGACGTTATGCCCAGCTGCTCGGGCTGGACGATGTCGCGCGGTTCTGCGATCAGTCGTGCTTCGTCGCCCGGCTGCTCGGTCCGCGCGGCTGGGCTCGGCGCGAGCAGTGCCGTCGCAGGTTCCGCGAACTGATCACGGTGCTGGCCGGCAACCCGCGTTCGCTGGACAGTGCCATCGGGATCGACCAGCGGCTGGCGCAGGAACTGCCGCGCGCGCTGCTGAGCAACGTCCCGTCGTTCCGCGACATCCTGTCCTCGTTGGTCTACTCGGTACCGGTGCCCGCCCGGGCGGGGATCGAACCGCGTCGGTGGGCCTGTGAGGTGCTCGCCTGGCCTGACGACTTCAGCGCGCCGGAGCTGTCCCCGGAGCTCGTCTCGACTCGGCGCGAGGTGCTTGGCTGCGCGTGGCGCGACACCGTGAACTACCTTGCGGCCTCGCTCGCCGACGCCGCCGTCGGAGTGGCCCGGCGCTTCCCACCCCATGTCCGGCTCGCCACCGTGGCTTCCCGGCCGGGCTGCAGCGGTTTCTCCTACCTCGGGGGCTCCACGCTGTTGCCTTGGCACGGCACCGGATGTCTGGATGGCCAGGGGCTGCTGTGCGCCGAGTTCTTGGTGAGCCTGGACCATCGCAACTTCCTGCCGGTTTATTGCGACCTGATCGGCGATGACCAACCACTGCTCATGGTCCCCTTCGCCCGGACCCTGTTCACCCAGGGCCGTCGCCGGGTGGACCCCAACCTGCTCGCGACCGCCCGCCTCCGCCACCGCTGATTCGTCTCATTCAGCCCATCCCGGTTGACCGGGTAACGCCTGGTGCCGGGCTCACGATGGTTAGGACAACTGGACCAACAGAGGCGGGTGCATATGGGGGCAAGGCGACGTCACGCCGTGGCGCAGGAAGCCGACTTCCTGGACGGCCTGGTGGACGCGCAACTGGAGTTCATCCGCCAGTTGCCGATGCACCGGCGTGCGGACCTCGCCGAGGCGCTCGCCGTGCTGGTGATGCTCGCCCAGGACCACCGGTATCGCGCTCAGGGCTGGATCAGCCGTCGCGAGCTGCGACATCGCATCGGTCAAGCGCTTGCCGGCCTTGACGCGCTGCTCCAGGTACCCGGCACCGCCGCCACTGTGCTACCCCACCGATGACCGCAGTGAGCTGCCGACGTTTTTGCGCACTCGTTGGGTATTGCGTATCCCGACGTTAGCCTCACGACATGGGGTCCTACCTGCAGTACCTGTCGGACAACTCTACCGAACTGGTCGCCTACGCTCAGCAGCACTTCCTGCTCGTGGGCTACTCGGTGGCGTTGGCCAGTGTGATCTCGCTGGTGCTGGCGCTGGTACTGCACACTACCCAGCTCACCCCACCGTCGTGGCGGCGCAGTCTGCGGGTGGGCAGCCGGGAGACGGCGCTGCTGTTCACCTCGGCCGCGCTGACCATCCCGTCGCTGGCGCTGTTCGGCATGCTGCAGCCGTTGCTGGGCCTCGGCGTCACACCGAGCATCGTCGCCTTGACCCTGTACGCGATCTATCCGGTGCTGCGCAATACCCTCGCCGGGCTGTCCGGTGTGGACCCCGCTGTGCTGGAGGCAGCGCGCGGGGTCGGGATGGGCCCGGTACGCCGGATGCTGCGGATTCAGCTACCGCTGGCCTGGCCGGTGATCATATCCGGGATCCGGGTCGCGGTGCTGATCGTGATCTCGATCGCGGTGGTCGCGGCCATCATCAACGGCCCCGGCTTCGGCAAGCCGTTGCAGGACGGCTTGGCCAGGCTCGGTTCCGTCAACTCGTTCAACGAGGTCATCACCGGCACGCTGGGTTGCCTGCTGGTAGCGGCCGGCTACGAGATCGTGTTCGTTGTCGCCCGGCGCTTGACCACCCCAAGGGGGATCCGTGTCTGAGACCGTGCAGTCTCCGATCGACTCCACCCATCGGGCCGGGCAGCGTCCGATGATCGCCCTGGAAGGCGTCAGCAAGACCTACCCGAAGCAGTCGCGCCCGGCCGTGGCCGAGCTGAGCCTCCAGGTGCCCGAGGGCGCCATCGTGACGCTCATCGGGCCGTCCGGGTGCGGCAAGACGACCATCCTGAAGATGATGAACCGGCTCATCGAACCGACCACCGGGCGAATCATGCTCGCCGGCGAGGACGTCACCGACGTCAACGCCGACCAGCTGCGCAGGCGGATCGGTTATGTCATCCAGCAGGTGGGGCTGTTTCCGCACCTGACCATCGCGGACAACATCGCGGTGGTGCCCAAGATGCTGGGCTGGGACAAGCGCCGGGTCGACGAACTGCTTCGCTGCGCGCGGACGGCTGGCGCAATACGACACTCCCAGCGAGGTGCTCGCCCATCCGGCCGACGACTTCGTCGCTGAATTCGTCGGCAGCGGCGCCGCCGTCCGCCGGCTGTCCCTGCTGCAGATCAGCCAGCTGGATCTGGCGGAGATCGTGATCTCCAGTGCCGGTGCCGCCGCGAAGGATCGCCCTGTGCTGTCGGTGGACGACGCGGGCCGCCCATCGGCCTGGCACCATGTGCCCGGATCCGAACGCCCCCCGGTGTTGCTCACGGTGCCGCTGTCGGGCACTGTCTATGACGCCGTCGACGTCATGCTCGACGGGCGCGCTCCGGTGGTCGTGGTGGTCGATGACGACGGGCAGCCCCGAGGCGCGCTGCGGTGGGACGCGCTGGTGGCCGATCTTCGCACTACTGGGCAGCTGCGATGACAGCGGTCGCGGCCGCCCGTGCACCGGGCTGGATGCGGCGCAACCGCGATGTGTTCGCCACGCCGGTGATCGTGGTCGTCGGACTGGCTCTCGTGCTCGTCTACACCGCCACTGCGCCGCTGGACAGCGTCGAGCAACGGGCATTGGATCCGTCTTACCTGTGGGCCAGGTTCCTCGAGCACATCTGGCTCACGGTGGCGTCCACCGTGGTGGTGATCGTCTTGGCGCTGCCGCTGGGGATCGCGCTGAGCCGCCCAACCGCGGCCCGGATCCGTACCGGGACGCTCGCGTTCGGCGGCGCGCTGACCAGCAGCGGGCCACTGGCAAAGGCCGGTAGCCTCGCTGCGCAGGTCAATCTGGCCAGGCAGTCCTACACCGTGGGCGGCAAACTTTCCGACGAGCAGCTGGTGCTGTGCCAGATCGCGATCGCCGTCCTGGAGTCGGTCAACGCCAAGGCTACCGACCAATGCAATATCGGCGGCACCGACGCGACCCGCCAGGCGCTGCTCGGCGGTGACATCGATCTGTACTGGGAGTACACGGGTACCGCGTGGGTCACCTTCCTGGGCCAGAAGCCGATCCAGGACAGCAGAGCGCAGTACGAGGCGGTCAAGCAACGGGACCTGGCTCAGAACAACATCGTCTGGCTCGCGCCGACCCCGTTCAACAACACCTATGCCTTCGCGGTCAAGAAGGAGCGGGCTCCGCAACTCGGGCTGCGGACACTATCGGACATGGCCGCACACATCCGCTCCGGCCGACCCGGCAACCTCTGCATCGACCCCGAGTACCAGAACCGAGACGACGGATTCCCCGGCCTGCAACGCGCCTATGGCTTCGGAGTGCCGGCGGATCGGCTCAAGGTGCTCCAGGCCGGATCCATCTACCAGGCCATCGCCGACCAGAAGGAGTGCCTGTTCGGGGAGGTGTACACCACCGACGGTCGCATCCCCGAACTCGGACTGACGGTGCTGGCAGACGACAAGCTGTACCACCCCCTGTACAACGCGGCGCCCACCATGCGAAAGCAGGTCTACGATCGCAGCCCGAACATCGCCAAGGCGTTCGCCCCGATCTCCGCGGCCCTGACCAATGAGGTGATGGCCGAGCTGAACCGGCAGCGGTCCGCCGAGGACAGGTCGCCACGCCGGGTTGCTCGCGACTGGCTCGGCCAGCACGGCTTCATCGCCCCTGGGTCCTGATCGGGCTGCTGATCCGGGTCCTGATCTGGGCCGTGATCGTCGTGTCACTGACGGGGAGTCGCGCAGGCTGTCGGTCCTGAGACATAGTCTGACGGCGTGGAATCGACAGTGCTGCTGGATGCCGCTGTGGTCACCCGCTGCCGCCGCCGGGTGCATCTGGAACACGATCCCGCGGTGGCCGATACGCCGCGCGCGGCCCTGGACGCGACCGCCGCGAGACGGATCGCCGACGCTGTCGCGCACCGTCGCTTTGTCGCCGACCGGCTGGCCGCACACCACACCGCGGATTGGGCGGAGGTTTCGCCGACGCTGCCTGCCCAACAGCGGTGCAGCGCCACCTTGGCACTGCTCATCGGAGGCGCGCCGTTCGTCTGGGGGGGCCTGCTGCTGGCGGATCCCCAGAACGGTCGCCGGGGCGGCGTGGAACTGCTGGTGCGCCACCACGGTGGCTACCTTCCGGTGATCGTCGTGCGGCACAAGGTCACCGACCCGGGCTCCGGGGCCCGCACCAGCTCGTTGACCCAACCGACGCTGGCCAGGACCGACCCGAAGCGCAAGGTGCGCCCCCAGTCCAGGGATCAGTTGCGGCTGGCGCATGCGGTGCGGCTGCTGCAGGCAGCCGGGTTGGCCAGCCGCGGTCGGTGCACCGGCGGGGTGATCGGGCTGGAGGCTGACGTCGTGGTGTGGCACGACTTGGACGCCCCCACCTGGCCTGGTGGGCGGACCGCGATGGCCGAGTACGATGCCCGGTTCGCCGACCGGCTGGCCGTCGCACGCGCCGCCGCTACCGAAGAGGAGCCGCTGGCCCAGCCGTCCCGAGTCACTGAATGCCGCTCCTGCCCGTGGTGGCCGCTGTGCGGTCCGGCGCTGCGGGCGTCCCGGGACGTGAGCTTGGTGCTGCGTGGGGAGGATGCGGTGGCACTACGGGCGGCCGGGTTGTCCACCGTGGACGAGTTGGCCGCGCTGGACCCGGCGGCCGAGCCACCGGTGCCGATGGCCGGGACGCCTTTTCGTGACGCGGTGCTGCTGGCCCGCGCCTGGCAGCGGGATCTCACGCTGGTGCGGCGCAACCGGCGCATCACCGTGCCGCGCGCAGACGTCGACGTCGACGTGGACATGGAGAGCTTCGACGAGTCCGGGGCATACCTGTGGGGCTGTCTGCTGTCCGGCTCCGACATCGGGATGCCGGTCGGTTATCGCGCTTTCGACACGTGGGAGCCGGTGCCGACACTCGATGAGGCCCGGTCGTTCGCAGCGTTCTGGAGCTGGCTGACCGAGGTCCGCGCCCGCGCAGCGCAGCGCGGTCTGAGCTTTGCCGCCTACTGCTACAACGAGCAGGCCGAGAACCGCTGGATGTTCTCCTCAGCGGAACGCTTCGCCGGCGCCCCCGGGATCCCGACCGCCGCCACGGTGCAGGAGTTCGTCTCTTCGGGCCAATGGGTCGATCTGTACGCGGTGGTCAGCGCTGAGTTCCTCTGCGCGCACGGCAAGGGACTCAAGACGATCGCTCCGGCCGCCGGGTTCTGCTGGCACGATCCGGAGGCCAGCGGCGAGAACTCGATGCGCTGGTACTCCGACGCTGTCGGGCTGGGCGGCGCGCAACCGGATCTGACGCAGCGGGCCCGGCTGCTCACCTACAACTCCGACGACGTGGGCGCCACCCGGGCGCTGCGATTGTGGATGAGTTCTGAACAGGTCAATGACGTGCCGTACGCCGGCGATCTGATAACTGTGCGACCATGACGAGCAACACAGCGTGAGGGGAGAGGCGCATGTTCGTGCGGCGGATCGCAGTGATCGGCTCCGGGTATGTGGGCCTGACTACGGGCGCGTGCCTGGCCTCGCTGGGTCACCGGGTGGTGTGCGCCGACGTGGACGAGCGCAAGGTGGCCCGGCTGTCCGCCGGCGAAGTGCCGATCCTGGAGCCGGGCCTGACCGACCTGGTGGCGCAGGGCCTGGCCGCTGGCCGGCTGCAGTTCGTGGTGGGAGCCGCGGCCGCGGTCTCCGACGCCGAGGTGGTGTTCCTGTGCGTGCCCACCCCGATGGGTGCCGGCGGTGCGGCGGATCTGTCGGCGGTGGAAGCGGTGGCCGCCGAGGTGCAGGCACTGCTGCCGGCGGGCTGCGTGGTGGTCAACAAATCGACCGTTCCGGTGGGCACCGCAGCACGCACCGCACAGTTATTGGGCCGCCCGGACGTGGCAGTGGTCAGCAACCCGGAGTTCCTGCGGGAAGGCTCGGCGGTGGAGGACTTCCTCAACCCCGACCGCATCGTGGTGGGCTGCGACGCCCAGGACGCCGCCGAACGGGTCGCGGCGCTGTATGCCCGGCTGGGCGCGCCGACGGTGCTCACCGATGCGGCCAGCGCGGAGATGGTCAAGTACGCCGCGAACTGCTTCCTGGCGATGAAGCTGTCCTATGTCAATGCCATCGCAGAGTTGTGCGAGCGGTTCGGGGCCGACGTGCTCGACGTCACTGAGGGTATCGGCTACGACCGGCGAATCGGGCAGTCCTTCCTGCAACCGGGTCCAGGCTGGGGCGGTTCCTGCCTGCCCAAAGACACCCACGCGCTGCTCCAGGTCTGCGCCGCGGCGGACTTCGACTTCGCGTTGCTGCAGGCCAGTCTGGACACCAACACCCACCAGCAGCACCGGATGGTCGCCAAGGTCCGCGACGCCGTCGGCGGGTCGCTGGCCGGGCAGCGGATCGGGTTGCTCGGGCTGACCTTCAAGGCCGGCACCGACGACCTGCGCGACTCCCCCGCTCTGACGGTGGCCGCCCTGCTGGCCGCCGAGGGTGCCGACCTGATCGGCTACGACCCCGGGGTTCCCGCCGCGGTGCCCGGCATGACCGACGACCTGCAGGTCACCGATGACCCGCTTAAAGTCGCCTCCGGCGCCGCTGCCCTGGTGGTGCTCACCGAATGGCCCGAGTTCCGGCTACTGGACTGGGGCCAGCTGGCTGAACTGGTCGAGCATCGCATCGTGATCGATACCCGCAACCTGCTCGACGCCGACGTGCTGCGCCGGGTCGGCTTCGAAGTCCGCGGCATCGGCCGCAGAGCCACCTCTGCGCTAACGCCTTCCTAAGCGTCACCCGCGACGCCGAGCCACAGCTCTGCGCCTCCCGAACTCAACAGCTAGAGTCCTTCGATCAACGTGAGAAAGCTCTGCTGTTGAGTTCGGGACGCTGAGAGGGTTGGGACCGAGCGCGTTGAGGCCAGCTGGCGAGACGCTCGGGCTGGCGGGCGAGTTGGGGCGTCGTAGCACTGGACGCGGAGCCGATGATCTGTTGTGCTTAGCCTTGCCTAATCACTCGGTCGAGGAGCTCGAGAATGTACGTCTGCATCTGTCGGGCAGTGACCGAGGCCGAGGTGCGCGGGTGCATCGCCGCCGGGGCGTGCACCGTCAAGGACGTGGTCACTCGCAGCGAGGCCGGCACCGGGTGCGGGTCATGCGTCGGGAAGATCGTTGCGCTGCTCGGTGCCCACGCCGACGATTTGACCAGCCCACTGCGGCGCAGTGCGTCGCGCCTGAATCCGCGCGCCTCATAGTTGCGTTGGGATTTCCGTATTCCCTGGTCAGGGCAGGCTCGCCTTCGATGACAACCCGGTCCGGACGCACTACGGTAACGATCACGGAATGATTCGATTCGAGGGGGTTTTGGCGTTATGCGCGGTGATGACGAGGTCCTGGCGCTGCTCAATGACCAGCTGACCAGTGAACTGACCGCCATCAATCAGTACTTCCTACATGCCAAGATGCAGGCCAACTGGGGCTTCACCAAGCTCGCCGAGCACACTCGCAAAGAGTCCATCGAGGAGATGCAGCACGCGGAGCGGATCACCGACCGCATCCTGTTCTTAGAGGGTCTCCCGAACTATCAGAAGCTGCTCCCGCTGCGGATCGGACAGACCGTGCGAGAGCAGTTCCAGGCGGATCTTTCCGTCGAGCTGGAGGTCGTCGAGCGGCTGCGTCCGGGTATCGCGATGTGCCGGGACAAGGGCGACGTCACCACCGCCAACCTCTTCGAACGCATCCTCGCCGACGAGGAAGAGCACATCGACTACCTCGAGACCAATCTGGGACTGATGGACAAGCTCGGTGAGCAACTATTCCTCAGCCAGCTCGTGGAGCGGCCGCCGACCAACGGCTGACCGGAATCGGCACAGGTACGACTATCATCACCACTGTGGGTGATAATCGACTGTTCGGAGTGGATGACGCTCGCGCCTTGCTGCCCGAGGTGCGCCGGCGAGTCGCCGCGCTGGTCGAGGCACGAGCAGACCTCACCGAGCTGTCGATGGACCTACGCCGCTCCCGTGCGTCCGCTCTTGGCGGTCTCGCGGAGGCCAAAGCGCTGCAGGCCCGGCTGGACGAGATGCTGGAATGGTTTCCCGACCAGGGTATCGAGCTCAAAGGATTCGCACCGTTGCTCATCGACTTCCCGGCTGAGCTGGACGGCGTTTCGGTGCGACTGTGTTGGTTGGAAGGCGAGGCGTCGCTGGAGTGGTATCACCGGTCCGACCTCGGCATCGCCGGCCGCCGCCGGCTCCCGCCCGGTTAGCCCCGTGGGTGTTGTGACAACTGGGTGGCGATTTCGGTGATTACTGGTTGGAGCAGGATGGGTGAGGTGCCGCTGAGGAGGTTGCGTTCGGCTATCTCCAGCACCACGACCTTCCGCCGGCAAGCAGTTTTCCGGCTGATCTGGGGACGGCGCCGACGGTCTCGGGGTGCACGATAGTGATGTCGGCGAAGGCTGCGGCCAGGTAGCGGCTGGCGAACTGGGTGAATGAGTCAGCGATCATGGCAACGGGCTGGTCGACGATACCCGCGGCGGGTGCCGAAGTCAGCCGCAGTGGGATCCGGAAAGTCGCTGGCGATCGACCGAGTTCGGTCCTGCGACCCGGCCGGTGCCAGCGAGTACGTCGGGATCGCGTGCTCGCCGCTACGACCGATCAGCGGGCTGATGTCGTCAGGCCACTCGATGGTTCCAGTCGGGGCCACTTGCCAGGTCCGGGTGATACCGGGTTGCACCCGGTCGGCCAGCGCGTAGGTCATCGCCAGACCACTTCCTGGCTCCAGTGCGTGTCGGCCGGGTAATAGACCGGGGAGCCTTTGCGTCGGACGATTTTATCCGGGGCCACCACCAGCACGAACTGCCGCCCGGAGGCCTGCACCGCGGTACGCAGCCGGCGCAACGAGATCATTGTGTCGGTCAGCGAGCGGGACGGCGCACACGCGCCGCTGACGTCCGCGCCGAGATACAGCCAGCCATCGCGGCCCTCGATCACTGACGGAAACGCGGCGATCGGTGGCTGTGGGGCCGATCCCGCCGGCAGGGGCCCCGATGGCTGTCCCGATAGCGGACCCGGCAGCGAAGCCGGCTCGCCGAAGACATCTCGGCTCACCGCCTCGGTCGCGCGGAGTGCGCCGTCCCGGAACGGCAAGCTGTCCGTCGCCCAAGCAGGAAGCCCGGTGAGCCACGCCCAACCGTTGCGCGGATCGCCGAAGGTAGCCAAGGGCCGGTTCTCGAACCGGGCGGCGTGGACGCCGAAGCTGTGCGCGAAGGTCGGGGTGAGGAAGAATAGGGCCGCGCACCTGCACCGCGTCACGATTCGGTCCGGACACGTCGACGAAGATCGCGCGGTTGTAGAGCACATAGACTGCCCGGTACGTCGCGGATCCCGATCCTGGAGCACTGGCCATCACCGCCATGCCCTGCAGGGCGCGGTTGTCATCCGCCTTGAATCCACCATCGAGCTGCGCGGTGGCAATCTCCTGCGCCACCGTCGTCGCAGCCTGCTGGTCGGGCGTCGTAAGGGCGAACAGCCCGACCGTGGTGCCACCCGTTGTGCTGGCTTTGAGCACCCCGTCGGCCATCCCACCGGCCTGCAGAGCCTTGACGATGGGCTGCGCCAGCGGCGGGGAGCTCTCCGTCAGCAGCGTGGGCAGGTCGAACAGGCCGCCACCGCCGCGGGTCTGGCCAGGTGGGTCGGCCAGGGCGTGCGCAGTGTCCACCGGCGGCGGGAGCGGGGTCGGCGGGGATGGCAGGTCACGAGGGGCCGCGGTCGCCTGTGGCGCGGCGAGCTGAGGGTTGCCGGTCCGGCCCCCCGGTCCCGTGGTCAGGAAGTACGCCACAGTGGCTCCCACCAGCCCCAGCACCACAACCACCAGCACCGCAATGCCGATGATCAGCTGGGATCGAGACCGCATCGCGGGTGTCTGGAACACCTCGGGGCCCTGGCGCAGCCAGGCGCTTTGTTGATCGGCGATCGGCGGCAGGTCCGAGTCGGCCCAGGGCGGCGCCGAGCTGTCGTTGGCGTCGTTGGAGTGCATGTCAGGGCACGGGTCGACCGGCTGGAACAGGTCTTGGCCCTCGCCCGGATCCTGCTGATAGGACGGACTGGCAGGATCGCGCTGCTGCAGGTCACGCTGCGCGGGGTGGCGCCCGATCGCCGCCATGACCTGCGTCGGTGCATCCTGTGTAGAGGCATCCCAACGAAACGCCGGCGGGAACGGGTTGGCCGCCTCGGGCGCACTGACAGCTGGCGCCAGGATCCGTCGTGGTGGCGCTTCAGCGCCAAGCGGGTATTGCGATTGTGGCCTCCGCTGCTGATGGTGGTGCTTGCCACCGCCCTGGTGATCGGTCCACTGGTATCGGCGGTCAATCTGTCGGAGTATTTTTCCGCTCGCGGAACCTGGGGATACATCGTCCACAACGCGGGTCTGTACACGTTGCAGCATCGGCTGACCGGGGTATTCGACAACAATCCTTATCCCTGGTCGGCGAACGGCGCGATCTGGACACTCCCGATGGAGCTCACCGGCTATCTATTGGTGCTCGGATTCGGCGTTGCGGGACTTTTTCGCCGAACGCCGTGGTTGACGATCGTGCTGATGCTGACCCTGATCGGGCTCGATCGTCGACTCGACGCGAGCATGGGCAACCCTGGACATGGCGGCTCGTTCCTGCAGGTGCCGTTCGGGTCGCTGGTCTCGTTTCTCGTCGCCTTCACCATCGGCATGGTGTTGCATGCCTACCGCGACAAGATCCCGCTGTCGCCTTTCGTGGCGTGGTCGCTGGTCGGGCTACAGATCGCGGTGCACACCACCAAGGCCGGCGCTTTGACCCTCCCGGTCATGGCCGGCTATGGGGCACTGGTGCTGGCGTTTCACTGGCCGGCTCGCCTGGAGGGATACGACTCATGGGTATTCGGTAGCTACGGCTTGTACGTGGGAATTTCCGGTCCAGCAACTGCTGATCATGGCTGGCGCCGACACCCAATGGTCGCTGACCGTGACCGCGCTGCCGCTGACCTACCTGTGCGGTTGGCTGTCCTGGCGCTATATCGAAGCTCCGACATTTGTCGTTGCGACGCTATCTGCCACGCGCCAAGCCACGTCACGGCGTTCGGATTCCCCATACCCCGAATCCGAACGTCAGCCCTCGGCGCCGACTCCAGGAGCTACCCGAGCGCTCGGAGCTGACCCAGCGGGCACCGGCCGTGCCGGCAGCCTCGGCGTAATCTGGCGGCATGGCCTTATTCGGACGCGACAAAACCCGCATGGTGACCGCCGAGGAGGCACTGGCCGGACGATCCACCCCGATGCCAGTGGGCGAGCGACACGCTGTGACCAGCCACCGCATCGTGGCACCGTTCCCTGATGGTGTGCGCACCGCGGTGTTCGGGATGGGCTGCTTCTGGGGCGCCGAGCGGATCTTCTGGCGTACCCCGGGGGTGTACTCCACCGCGGTCGGTTACGCCGGCGGTCACACTCCCAACCCCAGTTATGAGGAAGTGTGTTCGGGGCGCACCGGGCATACCGAGGTGGTGCTGGTCGTCTTCGACCCGGCGCAGATCTCCTACGCCGAGTTGCTGCGAGTGTTCTGGGAAGGCCACGACCCGACACAGGGCATGCGGCAGGGCAACGACCGGGGCACCCAGTACCGCTCCGCGATCTTCACCACCGATGCGGATCAGGCCACCGAGGCGCAGTCGAGCCGATCGACCTACCAGCAGGCGCTCACCGCCGCCGGGCGCGGCCAGATCACCACCGAGATAGCTTCCATGCGCGACTTCTACTACGCCGAGGACTACCACCAGCAGTACCTTGAGCGCAATAAAAACGGCTACTGCGGTATAGGGGGCACAGGCGTGGCGTGCCCCGTGGGGACAGGTGTTGAGTCTGGCGAGGCCTGACGTTCCACCTGGTGACGACGGTCGCAACGAGCCGACGCGCTGGATCATTCACGATGAGCGCGTCATCGATGACACCCGGCGGCTGCGGTTGAGCATCGCGCAGGTGGAGTTGCCCGACGGGGTGCACTTCGAGCAGTACGTGTTGCGGATGCCGAAGGCCGCGATGACGGTCCTGCTCGACGATGCGCGAGAGCGGGTTCTCATGATTTGGCGGCACCGTTTCGTGCCGGACTGCTGGACCTGGGAGCTACCCGGAGGATACGTCGACTCCGACGAGGACCCTGCGGCCACGGCGGCGCGCGAGGTCGAGGAGGAAACCGGCTGGCGCCCCCGCAGCATGACGCTTCTGACGCGGTTTCAACCGCTGGTCGGCAGCGCCGACTTCGAGAACCTGCTCTTCCTGGGCGAGGGCGCCGAGGACACCGGGGCGCCCGCTGATATCAATGAGGCTGCCCGCGTCGAGTGGATCACTCTAGACTCGGTACGCGGCCGCATCGCCCAGGGCGAGATCATCGGCGCCGGTACCCAGATCGGGATCCTGCACATCCTCGCGTTTCATGCTCCCCAGCCTCACTGAGCAAGCAGGACGATCTGCTCGTTGAGCATCCGCACCGCCGGTTCTGCCCGGAACGGCGCGAGACGATGCGACAGGTCGGTGAGGTATGCGACCGTGCGGACTGACCGGACATCGGAGGCGATACGCAGCGCGGCCAAGCCGTTTTCACAGGCTTCTTCCACCTTGCCCTGGTCAGCCAACGCTGAGGCCAGCAGCGCCAGGTTGAAGAGCCGACCCCGGTCGTAACCGTCGATCATTTCCAGTGAGCGTCGTGCGAACCGTTCCGCTTCGACCGGACGCCCCAGGTCGCGGAAGCAGTGCCCGAACTTCGCCGCCAAGTAAGCACCGTCGAAGTAGCCAAGCCACGCTGGGCGGTCTCGATCCTGCGCAGCCCCGAAGGCCTGTTCAGACTCGCGAAGGGCAGCCAAGCACCCGTGTGCGTCGTTCACCAGGGCGAGTCCATGAGCTTCCATAACCGCCGACTCAGAAACCAACGCTGGTACACCCGCCCGCTTAGCGTTGTCCTTGGCGACTCGCGCCAGATCCGTAGCTAGAGCAGCGGAGCCCAGGAACGCCGCCTGATGGCTCATTCCCGCCAGCATCTCGCCGGCTAGTGCGTCGTCACCGACGTCTTGGCACAGGCGCATCGCGTGTTGGAGATGCCGACGTCCGGAATCAGCGTCGCCCACGTCATAAGCCATCCACCCTGCCAACTGGTTGAGCTCGGCGACCGCTGCGGACATGTCCCGGCGCACGTCGTCGCGGTACCGGCCCTCGCGCAACGCAGGGAGCACGTCAGAGGCCAGGTAGTTGGTGACGGCTGAGCGAGCGTGTCCCCCACCAAAGCGGTTGTCCAGCCGGCGGAAGGTCTGTGTCATCTCCCGGATGATCTGCACGTCCGTCATACCCACCGCTCGTGGGTCTGACGGCGGTGCAGGCTGTGTGCTGAACCAGCCGAACGCCGAGCTGCCGATGGATGCTGCACCTACCGCCGCAGCGCGTAGCAACTGGCGCCGTTGCACGTCCTCGCCTCCTGTCTCGCACTCGTCGTCGAGACTATGGGCACCACGCGGAGGTATGTATGCGCCGGTTGGTTGTTGCGATAGCTGGAACCAGAGGTAGCGCTCAGGTATGTGCAGGGCACAAGCCCACTGGTCGAGTTTGTTCAGGTCGTGGGTTGGTTGCGGGGTCCGCTCCAAACGGCTGACCTGGCCCTGCGTCAGTCCAAGCCAGCGACCGACCTTCGCCTGGGTGAGTACTGGCCGATGCTCGTGGCGGTAGGCGTTGAGCACTTCCCCAAAGTGCCGGGATTCCAGCGCGTCTCGTAACGCCGCACGCCGCCAGAAGCCGTCTTGCTTAGTTGGGGCGCTGGACGCCTGAACGTCGTGACGGGAACACGGGCTGCACAGTCGCGAGCCGTTGTCGCGTGCCAGCGGTGTCCCGCACCCCTGGCAGCGCCGCTCTTGACCTTCCGACCTTGCCACTACCGATCCTCCGTGTCTGTCGGGCCGCATCTTAGCCGTCACGCAGGTTACTGACGTGCAGTTATGCATGGTCTGGATATTTCAATCAGTTTTGTCGTTTGGCAGTCGGGTCTTCTTTGGAATCGTGGTCGTCCGGACGCGATGGAGGCAACGTGATCAAGCTGGGATCCAACCGGTTGCCCGTGGGGCTTACCGCTGCGGTGGTACGAGGGAACACGGAGCTACGAGTATGGATCGACGACGACATCCGGTGCGTGTGCATCGAGGTACACGGCACACCGTGCCCCGTGCTGTTGGGTGTGACCGCGTCCGGCGCCGAGAACCTGCACACAGCAATCACTACCGGCCTCGCGGAACTGGCTACTCGCCAGCAAGAAGGCACTGGCGAACAAACCTCAGCGGGCACCGATGACTAACAAAGATCGTAGTAGCTACGAGCATTACCGGGAGGCTGTATTTGTGCGACTCAATCGATATACCTTTGCACTCGACAGCGCGGATGATCGGATGGTTGCAATTATTGCTCGTGCCGAGTTACCCCGCTATGTGCGGTACTGGGTCACCCTGCTCGCCAAGCACGAAGCGACAGCTAGCGGAAAGTGCCCGACTTGTTCCCGATGGTGGCGCGCGGTCTCTGCACCCTGTGGGACGTGGAAGTGGGCACATGCATTCCTGACTATCGCACCAGCACGAACCACAGTCCCATCGAGCCTGACCAGTAAGGGGGCGCCTGGCCACACCGGATTAGACTCGGTCGGTTGTTACGTGACTCCGAAACCGTAGTAACCGGCCGCACGGTCGGCAGGGTGAGCCTGGCGCGCGCCCCGAACGCGTCATGAGGGTGTACTCACCCTGCCGGCCATCCAACCCAACCAGATGTAAAGGGTCGTGACACGAACGCGACATGTGTTCATTGACAACACAAGCGCCACCCGAAAGGGAATCCGTGTGAAGTTACGTCTGTAGACGCTGAGTACACTCCACCACATCGGTCGGGTACGCGACGAAACCTCCGGCGCCAGCATTGATGAGCTGGTGTCACCACTGAGTGTCGTGTGAAACCCTGCAAAAATCCTCTAGCCAATTCCTTTCATGTCACAACACAGCAAATTCATTTCCCTCTATTTGATCCTTGCTTGTGTTGTCTTGTCGCGACTCTACCGTGCATGAAAGGAAGCTTCTTTGGTGGAGTCAATCTCGGCCCAAGAATGGGGCCGACGTCAAGCTGCTGCTTCTCCAGTTTGGAGCGAGGAGAAGTGGCAGCGGGTCGCCGCGTTGCTCGGTATCCGATGGTTGCCCAGCGATGAGGCCGAAGTCAGCAATTCCGATGAGTCCATTGAGGCTGCATGAGCAGCGTGGACTTCAACAGTGAATCGCCACCAAGGTGGGTCAGCCAGCTTGCGGAGAAGGCTGCGCAACCAGGCTTCGAGCGATGGCGGCAGATGGTGGAAGGTGCAGGCGGCTGCACGGCTCCTATTCGCCTCGTCGGCAATTCGGCGACAATAGATGCAGACACCGGCGAGGTACTTGACACATACTCGACCCGAGATGAGCCGACCGAATATCTACTCGTTGCCTGTGGGAACCGTCGGGCGTCAAGGTGCGAACCCTGCGCTAGGGTGTACGCGGATGATACGTTCCACCTCATCCGCTCTGGCCTCATCGGGGGGCGGGACATACCACCATCGGTCGCCACACATCCAATCGTGTTCGCGACGTTAACAGCGCCGTCCTTCGGCGCGGTGCACAGCAGCGCCATTAATGCGAGCGGCGCCGTGAAGCCGTGTCACCCCAGGCGTGATGGACCTTCGTGTACCGTACGTCACGCGGAGGGTGACTCACTACTCGGTCAGGCACTCGATCCTAACTGTTACGACTATGCCGGCGCGGCACTCTGGAACAATCGTGCAGGAGAACTGTGGCACATGTTTACGGTCTACCTGCGACGAAATTTAGCCGAGATGATAGGAGTTTCACGTTCGAAGTTGTCTAAGGTGCTGCGTGTGGAATACGCGAAGGTTGCCGAGTATCAGACTCGTGGGGTTGTGCATTTTCATGCTGTGATCCGATTGGACGGCCCCGAAGGTCCGGGCGCATACCCGCCCATCGGAATAGACACGGGCATTCTGCGCGAAGCTATAACCGCAGCGGCCCGGGTGGCGCGGATCGTCATACCCTCCGCACAAGGTGAACCTCAACGTGCGTTCCACTGGGGAACGCAGTTGGACATACGACCGGTTGCAATGGATGCAGAGTGGACAGATCAGAAGGTGGCTCGATACATCGCAAAGTACGCAACCAAGGGAGCAGAGGCCGCGGGGACGGTGAATCGGCCGCTACGCAGTATCAAGCATTTGCATCAGGTGAAGGGTCTGTCGACTCAGGCGAGAAACATGATCGAGGCGTGTTGGCGACTTGGTGGACGTGACGAGTTGGCCTCGCTCAAGCTGCGCCAATGGGCACATATGCTTGGCTACGGCGGTCACTTCTCAACCAAGTCACGCCATTACTCGACCACTCTTAGCGCCATTCGGAGCTGTCGCGCTGAGTACAGGGCCCGTGAGGCGCGGGAGGCTGCCGGAGTGTGTCCATTCACGGGTGGAGCTGTGATGTCATGCCGTTGAGACTGTGGGGAGCCAGGGGTTGCCGGTGAGGGCGTTGTGGATGGCGTCGATGGCCTGGACGCCGTGGTTGCGGGCGCTGACCAGGTAGGAGCGGCCGCGG
>JBBPZY010000231.1:0-3682 GCA_038276315.1 Mycobacteriales bacterium | reverse complement strand
CCACCATCCTCGCCGCTTCGTCCTTGAATTCAGGCGTATACTTCCTGCGCCGTTCTGGCATTTATCCCCCTCCATTCCGGAAGCGGACCTTATAAGGTCCTCAGTCCGGAATGTGGGAGGCGCGCCAGTTCGAGTTTTCAGGCAGCCGTGCAGGATGCCGACCAGCCGGTTGCCCAGTTGACGTAGTGCGGCGTGGTGGCCGGTGCCGCGGCCGCGGAGCTCGTCGTAGTAGGCCCGGGCACCCGCTGAGCCGGTCAGCGCACAAAACGCCTGCTGGTGCAGCGCGTCGCCGAGTCGGTCATTGCACGCGTAACGGGCCAGCACGACCTTCTTCTTGCCCGAGGCGCGCGTGATCGGGAGGTTCCGGCGTAGTTCTTGCGGGCCCGGGCGTCGTGGTAGCGGTGGGGGTCGTCGCCGAACTCACCGAGCACCCGGGCGCCGAGGATCTCACCGAGCCCGGGCTGGGAGCGGTAGATCTCAGCATCCGGGTGCCGACCAAAATGGGCCTCGACCTGCCCCTGCAAGGTCGCGATCTCGGTGTTGCAGACGGTGATCACCGCGACGGGGGACCGGACGGTGACCGCGTAGGCCCCGGCCAGGGCCGCGGGCTGGCGCAGCGCTGGAGCGCGCAGCACTGTGGCGATGTGCTCGGCTTTGCCCGCGACGTCGCGGCGGCGGGCCCGCTTGAGCGCCCCGGCGATCCGGTTGCGCGACAACCCCGCCGCCGTCTCGGGATCGCTCGCCGCCGCCAGCAGCTCCAGGGCATCGGCCGCGGTCAGCTCGTCGAAGGCCTCCAGCGCGGCGGGGAAGAACTCCCGCAGCGCGCTGCGCAACCGCAGCACATGCCGGGTCCGGTCCCAGATCATGGACTGGTGTGCCCGGGCCACCACCTTGATCCCCTCGGCCAGCGCGGTGTCCCCGGCCACCGGACGCAGCTGGTGGGCGTCGGTCCGCACCATGTCAGCCAGCACATGCGCGTCCCCGGCGTCGCTCTTGGCCCCCGACGGGGAATGCCGCTCCCGGTAGCGGGCCACCTGCATCGGGTTGATCGCGAACACCCGATACCCGACCGCGACCAACGCCGCCACCCACGGGCCCCGGTCGGTCTCGATCCCGACCAGCACCTGCCCCGCCCCAGCCTCATCGTCGGGATCGGTGAACTCACCGATCAACGCATGCAACCGGGCGATCCCGGCAACACCCTCGGGCAACCGGGCCTTACCCAACCGGCGACCCGCCGCGTCCTGCACCTCCACATCGTGATGATCTTCAGCCCAGTCATCACCAACGAACAACACCATCGGCCCATCTCCCCCCACTCGACACCATGACCAGCAGCCAGCGGGAGATCACCAGCGACCTAATGGACAAGTGCTCACGCCAAGGCGGGCACGACATCCCATCAGCGGTTCGATCACCCGACCACCGGCAGGGGCACGATCTCCCCATAGGACTCACACAGCGTCCAGGTCGACGGAGTGCTCACCCACCAGCGGCTACCGGCACCGAGCCTTCACCACATCGACCCGGTACACCCCATTAGGTCGACGGGATGGCGCGGTGGGTGCACGCGTGCCGCAGCGTTGCTCTGTTCTGACCATCCCGGAGATCTGCCCAGCGGCGAGCGTCTGGTTTTCATCTCTGGCCGTGGACACCTACTAATCATTGTTGCCCATCGATCGCACGACGCTGGTCGTAGCGCCGCCGCCAACCGAGGCAACGGTCGAGATAGCCGGCGAGTTCGTCGCGGCCGAACTCCACGTGGACCAGGGCTGGTCCAGGTGATCACCTCTCCAGATGTAGGTGCGGGCGTCGGTTTCGAGGGGAATCATGACCTGCACGGTGGCGAGGGTGTAGTCGGGGTCTTCGAAGGCGTCCAGGGTAGACCATTCTGCGTCGGTGAGGTCGGTGAGTACTTTCCCGTTTGCCTCGCCATGACCGGGAATTAGCCCAGGGTAGACTTTGTCTGGTAGGCGTATGATCCGCCAGCCGGGGGCCTTCGCGTCCAGTTGGTGAGGTATGCGGTCGATGAGGGCGCTTATGACGTCGTCGAAGACGAGTGTGCCGTAGACGAAAAGCCTATTGATTCCCTCCGATGATCGGGCCGGTTGGCCAGAGTTTCGTGGAGTTCGCTTGGTGTAAGCGGGCGCTTGTAGGCTTCACGAAGTACCTCCGTGGGCGTTGTCCCGCCCGCTTCGATGGGTCTGACGAACCAGTCCATCCCTGCGGGGTAGGACCACAGGTAGGACCTGAGCTGCGGATTCCTGCTGCGGTCGTAGAGTTCGCGACCGATCTCCTCGTCAGTCCACCACGGGACCTGACGGCGTACTAGGTCACGACAGTCCGCAGCCGTTGCGCCACTGTTGATGAGTATATGAATCTGTCCGCGGATGAGGTCCATGAAGTGATCTATCCGCGTGCGGGCGCAGATAAACCCGGCCACCGTCGCCGAAGCCCACCGCCTCACTTCAGCGGTGCTCCGGTCCGCGGTGCGCAACCGGCTGATCGCGTTCAACCCCTGCGAGGGCGTCCGGCTGCCCCGGCGTCGTCGGCAGGACACCGCAGACCAGGTCATCAGCCGTGGTGAGCTGCGCAACAGGCTGCTTCTCGCGGCCCCCGACCGGTACCAGGCGATCATCGCCACCGCTGCCGGTGCCGGTCTGCGCTGGGGCGAAGTCGCAGGCCTGCGCCTCGACGCACTCGATCTGAACCGCGCGCAGCTGCGGGTAATCCGCACCGTGGTCGAAGTCAGCGGGCACACCTCCTTCAAGCCCTACCCCAAGAGCAGCGCCGGCCGACGGACGGTGCCGCTACCCGGCTGGCTGGTGCCGATCATCCGCGCGCACCTTGAGCGATATCCGGTTCCGCCCGAAGCGCCGATCTATGCCAACACGGTCGGCAAGCCGCTGCGTCGCACCCTGTTCCGCGCCCGCGTCTGGCGGCCTGCGCTCGTGCAAGCAGGAATACTGGGCACCCTCACCGCCATCGACGACCACACCGTGCGGGCTGGGTGGACCGACGCCACCGGAGCGATGCTGGCCAAGGAATTCCCAACCGAGCGGGAAGCCATCCTGCACATCGCCAAGTCATGCGCCGGCGGCCTGCGTTTTCATGATCTCAGGCATTCGTATGCCACATGGCTCATCGACGATGGCGTACCGGTGAACATGGTCCAACGCGTGATGGGTCACGAACGGTCCTCAACCACGCTGGATCTCTACACCCGGCGCACCGACGATCACGGTCGGATCCTACAAGCACTCGATGACGATGATGACGCCTGCTGACGATCGGCCGTGATCACTCACATGAAGATCGACCCGAGCGCCTCGATAAGGCCTCTGACCTGGAGCTTTTAGAGTGGGCGATACTGGGATCGAACCAGTGACCTCTTCGGTGTGAACGAAGCGCTCTCCCGCTGAGCTAATCGCCCCCTGCTGACTGCGGTAGCGGCATCACCCTACAGGATCAGGCCAACCGCGACCGCACCCAATCCCAGCGCAGACTGACCCATCCGGCCCAGGCGTCGTAGCGTGCGCGAACCCCGGTTCTCGCGCCTAGGTGGCTGGTGTCTTTCGCGTGGCGGTCAGCTGGCCTGGCGTTCTGGTGCGGGAGAATGATCAGGTGACGTTGGGTCGGGCGGATCGTCAGGGTGACTTGTTTGATGATGTGGTGCGGTTTT
>JBBPZY010000230.1:0-2700 GCA_038276315.1 Mycobacteriales bacterium | reverse complement strand
TCAAGCAGATCGGCAAGGTCGCGCTGCTGACCGCCGAGCAGGAGGTGGACCTCGCCAAGCGCATCGAGGCCGGGCTCTATGCCGCCGAGAAGCTGCGCCGGACCGAGGACATCCCCGACAAGCTTTCCGCACATATGCGCCGGGATTTGTGCGGGATCGTCCGCGACGGTGAGCGCGCCAAGAACCATCTGCTGGAGGCCAACCTTCGCCTGGTCGTCTCGCTGGCCAAGCGCTACACCGGCCGCAACATGGCATTCCTGGATTTGATTCAGGAGGGCAACCTGGGTCTGATTCGGGCGGTGGAGAAGTTCGACTACACCAAGGGATTTAAGTTCTCCACCTACGCCACCTGGTGGATCCGCCAAGCTCTGAGCCGCGCGATGGCCGACCAGGCCCGTACCATCCGCATCCCAGTACACATGACCGAGGTCATCAACACACTGGGCCGCGTCCAGCGCAAACTGCTCCAGGACCTAGGCCGCGAACCCACCCCCGACGAGCTCGCCAAGGAAATGGATATCACCCCGGAGAAGGTGCTGGAGATCCAGCACTACGCCCGGGAACCCATCTCGCTGGACCAGGCCATCGGCGACCAGGCCAACTCCCAGCTCGGCGACTTCATCGAAGACTCCCAAGCCGTCGTCGCCCTCGACGCCGTGTCCTTCATACTGCTCCAGGACCACCTACAGTCCGTGCTAGCCACCCTATCCGAACGGGAAGCCAGCATTATCCGGTTGCGATTCGGGCTCACCAACGGCCCACCCCGCACCCTCGATGAAATCGGACACATCCACGGAGTCACCCGAGAACGCATCCGGCAGATCGAATCCAAGACGATGACCAAACTGCGCCACCCCGCCCGCTCCCAGGCGCTCCGCGACTACCTCGACTAACACAGCGACGCCGCCCGAGGTCCAAGTGGAGCACCCGGAGCCCGGGCGCCGCGAGGATCAGGCGACGATGATGCACGGAAATGGGGGCTCCTGCACCGGAGATCAGGGCCCGTGACATGAGAAAGGCCCCGTGAGGCTGCCAGGTCGGGGGTCCAACAGCATCACGAGGCTGCCAGTGGCATCGGTATGCGTACTGGCGCCGTTACAAGCCCCCGCCTACCCGCCCGTGTTTCACTCCTTCGGGACGCCTGGCGCATCGTGAGCTTGGGAACCCATCATGCTGCCTGTCCGCACCCGTGACGTGTGGTGTCCGTGGTCACGGGTGGCTCAGCTGACCGCTACTGACCCCTGTAGTGCACGCGAGTGAAACGGTGGTGGCTTCAGCCGGGTCTTCGCCTGAACGTCGTCGATCACGGCCGATCAGACGTGAGACGTATTGATGACCGTCACGTGTCGTCTACGTCGTGGTTGGTGCTGGTCGGTGTCGGGCCGTGTCGGGGTGTCCCCGGCAGTTTGCTGATCTTCTGCTGCCTGCGCAGGTGCGCGCCTTGTTCATGATCGTCGGTGCGTGCGGCCGGTTGTGATTGACGGCTCAGCGACCTTCGGTGGCCGGCGGTCCTGCGTGGACACGCATGATCCGACCAGCCAGGAAAGCGCTCGTTTTCTGTGCCGTCCCGAGGGTATTCCGGTGATAACCGAGCCGTGGGCAGGCTGCGGTCTTCTCGCCGGCATCTTGTGCTCGGTGCGGTTGCCACCACAGATCACGGGTATCGGGACCCGGGTTCCAGGAGGTGAGGATGGTGTTCGTCGCCGCCGCATCTCGCGCAGACCGCCGAGTGATCACGGCGCTCCGAAAGACGCAGCACGGGCCGGGTCGATATGCGTTCCGAGCGCGGCGAGCCTAACCCAGGGTCCCTGGACCTGCCGCAGGACAACGTCCCGTTAGCTATTGAGGGCGCCGAGGGTCCTGCGGAGCCGTTGGACGCAGTCGAGCAGTCCGGGGATTTCGATGGGGACGAGCAGTCCGAGGCGCTGCGCCAGACCCGCAAGAACGCCGAGGTCGCCGCCTCGGTCGACTCGGTGCGGGCGTATCTGAAGCAGATCGGCACGGTGGCGCTGCTCAACGCCGAGCAGGAGATAAAGCTCGCCAAGCGCATCGAGGCCGGGCTTTATGCCGCCGAGCGGTTGCGCCAGGCCGCGGACGCGACCGACAAGCTTTCCGCGCACCTGCGCCGGGATTTGTGCTGGATCGTCCGGGACGGCCAGCGCGCCAAGAACCACCTGCTGGAGGCCAACCTCCGCCTGGTCGTGTCGCTGGCCAGGCGCTACACCGGCCGCGGCATGCCCTTGCTGGACCTGATCCAAGAGGGCAACCTGGGCCTGATCCGAGCGGTGGAGAAGTTCGACTACACCAAGGGCTACAAGTTCTCCACCTACGCCATCTGGTGGATCCGCCAAGCCATCACCCGAGCGATGGCCGACCAGGCCCGCACTATCCGGATCCCGGTGCACCTGGACGTGGTGATCAACAAGCTGGGTCGCGTCCGGCGCGCGCTGCTCCAGGACCTGGGTCGCGAGCCCACCCCCGCGGAGTTGGCCAAGGAGATGGACATCACCGCGGCGAAGGTGCGGGAGCTCCAGCAGTATGCCCGGGAACCCGTCTCGCTGGATCAGACCATCGGTCAAGACAGTGATTCCCCGCTCGGCGACGTCATCGAGGACTCCGCGGCCGTGGTCGCGGCGGACGTGGTCTGCTTCGCCGGGTTGCACGACCAGCTGCAGTCCGTGCTCGCCACGCTGTCCGAGC
>JBBPZY010000229.1:0-9174 GCA_038276315.1 Mycobacteriales bacterium | reverse complement strand
TCGCGAGGGTGTCCAGATCGGCGTCCACGAGGGCCTCCGGGTTCGACGTTGGGTGAGAACGCCGATCTTGGACACCCTTCGCGTATCAACCGGTCACGACACGCCCGACCACCTCATACCCCTTGGAATAGATCATCTAGACGGCTGGGCCCGGCTCCTATGGTCGAGTGGTGCCTACCGAGCGCTTCCGCCTGGCCGCCGCCGTCTACGGCATTGTGATCGACGGCGATGACCGCATCCTGCTGATGCGCCGAGCCGGCTCCGGCTACCGCGACGGCCAGCTCAGCCTGCCCGCCGGGCACCTGGACGGCGGCGAGGACGCGGTCACCAGGCTGGTTCGCGAGCTGAGCGAAGAGCTGAAGATCTTTGCTGATCCGGTCTCCTGCCGTCTTGCGGTGACGATGCACCGAGTCGTGACCGTGGCACTGTGCGAGCCCGTGGCGGCGATGTCGGATTGTCTCGACAGCGTGCGCGGAACGCTCAGTGGTGTCGATGACGAGGGGATAGTTCAGGCGCTGCGGGATATGGAATCACTATCCCGGCAGACGCATGCTGTGATGCTGGAACTGGTCGCCGAGGCCGACTCGCGGGGAATCGCCGCCGGGCAGGGTTTTGCTAGTACCCAGCGGTTGCTGGCCGGGATGCTGTAGCTATCCACTGCCGACGCGCGCACCCGGGTGGAGCACGCGACCCTGGTCGGTACCCGGCGTGCGATCACCGGGCAGACGCTGGAGCCTCGGTTGCCGGCGACCGCTGCCGCGCTGGCCGCCGGGCAGATCGGCACCGGGCAGCTACGGGTGATCACCGAAACGATGACGGCGTTGCCCGCGTCGGTCCCCCAACCCGCGCGGGACCGCGCCGAGGCCGATCTGGTCGGCTACGCCGCGACTTCGGCCCCCGCCGGTTACGGATCATCGCGCAGCGGCTGGTCGCGACCCTCGACCCCGACGGCCCACCGCCGAGTGAGGACCCCACCCCGGCGACACCGGTTCGTGGGGAGTTGTGGTTGCGGGACCGCCGCGACGGCCGGTTGGGCCTCGAGGGCTGGCTGGGCGCCGACCCACCACCGAGGGGCCATCCGACACGCGGACCGTCCCGGAACGCCACGCTGATGCGCTGATCGAGTTGTGCGACCGGGCCCGCGGCACCGACGAGTTCCCCACCACCGCCGGTGAACCCCCACACCTCACCGTCACCATCGACTGGGACGCGCTGCGCACCGCCCTGGGTGCCGCCACCCTGGACCACGGGCAACTGATCAACGCTAGCGACGCCCGCCGGCCTACGACACCCTCGCCGTCGACTACGCCGAACGCCTCAGCTCCAAGCGACCGTGGTCGCGGTCTCGCGTCGGCCACCGCCCACACAACCTGGTCCCAGCGCCCCAGCCGCGAGTGAGCACGTCGTCGCACACCGACGATGCTCATCGTTCGGTTGTCGAAAAGCAGCCCGTCCAACAGTCGGTCGAGCCCGGCCTGAATCGATGCCGCCGCCCGCCGACGGGTCCCCCTCAGCAAGGGTTGATCACGGTCTGTGTGCCTACGGCGACACGTACTGTCGTCGTAGGCACACAAACGGTGATCTCCTTCGCTAGGCGACGGCGGGTTGAGCGTCGGCGCCAGGCGCGGACTCGGCCCCCGCCCCGCTATTTGACGCACTGGACGCCGGCGCCGGAGATGCTGTCGGGGTCCGCGTCGGTGGGCTGTACGGCGCCCGGTGTCGGCACCGTCGGGGGCCTCGGCGATGAGTCGCCGGCCGGGACAGAGTTGGTGGCGCCGAGGGTGGCGGGCATCGTGAAGTCGGCACCCAGGATCACCCGGAGGTGCCCGTGCGACACCGTTGAGTCCCGTGCGGTGGGTAGCTCACCGAGCATCGTGGCCAGGGTTTTCGCCGCGTCGGCGGCGCCGGAATCGGGATAGTAGATCGTCGTGGCGCTCCGGTGTCGGCGGGCGGTGCTGGTGACACCCTGGGTGAACCCGGTAGCGGCCAAGGCATGTACCAGCGTGGCCGCCAACCCGTTGCGGCTGGTGGCGTTGATCACGTCCACGGTGCCTGACTGGCTGCCGGACACCGGGGCAGGCGCGGAGACGACCGGCGTGGGGGTGGCGCCCCCGATGAGGTTGTGCACCAGCGCCTGGACCTGGGATACGTCGACGATATTGACGTCCTCGCCGGCGGGGTCGGTACCGAAGCGGACGATCGGCAGAGTCGTGAAGCTGATGTTCCCGCGAGTCAGGGCGGAGGCTTGCTGGGCGAAGGGCAGCAGCTCCAAGCCGGTGTCGGCGGCGATGTTCTGCTTGGCCACATTGATCAATCCGCGCAGTCGCGCCGGGTTGAGGAACGTCCCGGCCTGCTTGAGTTGGAATACCAGCGAGGCGATGAAGGCTTGTTGGCGGCGTTCCCGGTCCAGATCGCTGAAGTTCAGCTGCGTGTGCACCGAATCGCGACGCTGGCGTACGAAAGCCACCGCCTGCGCGGCGTTGATCTGCTGGTAGCCCCGGTGGAAGTCGGCACCGGAATAGTTGTCGCGGGTGTCCTCCTTCAGACACACCGTGATCGGCTCCACCACCTGGGCGAGCTGGTAGAAGGCGACCATGGTCACCTCCACGAAGTGGTCGATCGGCACGCCCCCCAACAACTGGGCGACCGTGTCGACCTCTTCCTGGCGACCGGCGTCGCGACTGCGCTGTTCCAGGGTGGTCTGGTCGTTCACGCCGGCAGCCATCAGCCTTTGGTGTTCCTGGTCAAAGGCAAAGCCGTAGGCTTGCTTGATCTTCCCCTTCGCTACGCCGTCCGGGCTGCCCGGGAGGCTGACGTAGTCGTCGCGCGGGATGGAGATGGCGGTGGCCTTGGCCCCATCGCCGGGCAGGTGCACCAGCATCAAAACGTTGGCGTTGTAACCGCCGACCTGCTCGTCACCGGCATGCAATGCCTGGTAGATCTCTGCTGGTAGCGGTTTGCCCTGCTCGTCAAGGCGGCTGTCCAATCCCATGATCAGTATGTTGGTATCCCCGCCGGCTGATTTCGGAGCATCGCCACGGATGGCGTCGGACCTACCGATGCCAGTCAGGAGAGCCTCGTATTGGCTCCAGCCATACCCGGTGATGCTGAACACGAGCAACGACACCAGCGCGATAACCCACCGCGCGATCGATCCCCACCGACGGTCATTGCGGCGCGCCGGACGATGCCCGGACCGCCGACCGCCCCCATTGCTCCGGTGCTCGTTGGCACCGACCCGCGTCCGAGGCTGCCCCGACGGCGCCATGGCACGCGACCGGTCACTACGCGCGTTGCGGCCTGCCTGACCGGCCCGATCCGGCGGGACCACTCTACGGCGCGGAACGTCCGATCGCGGCGGGGTAGGCGCCCGACGTCGACGATCACCGCGGGCATCCCCGCCGGGACCCGAGCGCCCATCTCCGCCAGCCACACCACTCCCTGCGCCTGTAGTGACACCGCTCAACAGTTGGCCCCGACGGTAGACGCGCCAGCGCAAGCCTAGTTGCGTAATGTCACACGGACGCGCTGGGCTTATTTGCTGCTGAGGCTGGCGACCAGGTTGATCGTGGTCGCGAGAATGCTGGTCACACTCGGGGCGGCTGCGGTGAGGTGCGTTCCAACGCTTGCCAGCCGGTGTCATGGGCGCGTTCAGCGGCTTCGGCGCGCCCGCCGCCGCGTAGACCGAACAGGCGTTTGGCGAACAATAGGTAGCCGACCACGGCAAGGTTGATGACCAGGGTGATGATCTTGGTGACGGTGATCCGACCGGTCAGCTCGTAGACTTCGGGGATCAGCAGCACTGTGGTAGCGATGAAGGTGAGGTACTCCGCCCACCGATGGGCGAACCACAGGCCCACGGCTTCGATGCCTTCGAGCAGCGCGTAGCCGGCCGATGCCAATCCGACGAGTAACACGGTGGAGGGCTTCGCAGCGAAGGCCTTTCGTAGTTCCTGGAGTATGCCGCCACCGGCCTGACCGTTCGGGCCGCCGACGCCACCCTGCACCGCGTCCAGAACCCGGTAGAACGTGTGACTCAGGGCAACCCGATTGGCGGCGAACAGGAACACCGCCACCGCCAGAACACCGAGCACGAGGAAGTGCACGAGCCGATCCAGAGCGATCAGGCGCAGCACGTAGCGATCCCGCAGCGGTCGCCCCCGCAGCGGCAGGGTGATCTCGGAGCGGTCCGGCAGGTGCTCGCGAGTCGGCGCCACCGGTGGTGCCATCGGAACCCACGCATCGCAACGCACGCAGCGATACCAGCGAAGCCCATCGCCGGGTTCACGCACGAGCAGGTCGTCGACGGGTCGGATCGTGGAGACGTCGGTGCCGAGGAGCTCATGGCCGCCTAGCCCGCAGCCGATGAGCTCGTAGTGAAACTTCGGCCGCAACCGCTTGCCGCGCTCAGTCCCCGGCGGAGCCTGGCCGCGCTGTGCCTCCTGGTCCCCCATCAACCCTCACCACCATCGAGCCAGACCCGCTCGGCCGCTCCAAGTTACGCGTGACCGATCAGCCTAGCCAGCCGAACGTCCAGCGTAGACCGTTCGACCTCGCGGGCCGGTCGTCGTGGTGGCTGTTGCCGGCGGATCAATGTCGCTCATGACGCGTGCGGGCTGGATGGCGTGGTCGCTGTGGGAGGCACGCTTGTGCTGGAACGGGGACCGGCGGAGGTCGAAACGGGGGCTGAGGTGGGGGCCGTCGTCGGGATCGCCGCGGCGGAAGTGGGGATAGCCGAGCTGGTGGGCACACTGGCCGTGGTGCTGATGATCGGCCGGGGCGCGGGCAGCCCGGGTCTGGTGTTGTGCGGTGCGACAGGGGCCGGGGCTGCGGCTCCCCCGTTTGATCGGGTCGCGTCACTGCCGTTGCCGGTGCTCGGTGCCGGTGGTGGAGTCGTGACGGAGGTCGCGGTCGCCGGGGACCCAACCTGAGCCGGGGCGGCGGGACTGTTGCCGGATGCCAGCAACAGGGCCGCACCCCCAGCCAGGACGAGGGCGGCGAGGAGCGCTGCCGCGACCCGGATTCCCCGCTGCGAGCCGACCCGGCGCCACAGTGGCTGGGCGACCTCGATATCTAGCGGGGTGCTGGTCAAGGCCGGCCGCTGCGGGATCAAAATCGGGGCTGTCGTTGGGACCTCGGTACCGGCAGCAGGCGTGGATGCCACCGCTGGGACCTCCGCGTCGGCGGTATTCGAAGGGGCCGAATCGGCGGCGCCAGCGGGGAGCCCGGAGAAGGCAGCGCCAAGCGCGATCGCGGCCTTGGGATCAGAGTCCACCGACACCGGGCGACCGAGCTCGGCGGAGACGAGCTGCGCGACGAGGGGCACTCGTGAAGAGCCGCCGACGAGCAGTACCGCGTCGAGGCCCTGCGGTTCGAGGCCTGCGGATCGCAGCGTCCGGCGCAACGCCTCGACGGTCTCGGCCACCTGGGAGCGGATCATGTCCTCGAACTCGGCTCGGATCAGCCGTACCTGTGTCCGGATCCCCGGCGCCAGCACCGGGATCGTCACCTCGGTATCGACCGACAGCGCTTCCTTGGCCGCGGTGCACTCCCGTCGCAGCGCCGCGGTCGCTTCCAGAGTGGCGGGGTCGTCGGGGTCCAGCTCGGCGAGCGCGGGGACCGCGGTCAGGACGTGGTTGAACACGGCGTCGTCGAAGTCCACTCCGCCCAGTTGTTCGAGCCCCTGGGGATGGCCGAGCACGGAGAAGGTCGTGGTTCCGGTCTTGCGGACCACGGCCGCGTCGAAGGTTCCGCCACCGAGGTCATAGACCGCGATCGCGCTGCCCGCCTCGATGCGTTCCTGGAGCGCGTAGCTCGCTGCCGCGGCCTCAGGTTCGGTGCGGAAGGTGACCTCGGGAACCTCGGCCTCGCGTAGTGCCTGCGCGATGATCCGTGTCTTGTAGGCGCCCCAGCTGGCCGGGTGAGTGATCACGATTCCCGCGGCGGGTCCGCCCTCACGCTGGGCCACCCGGTCGACGACCCAGCGGACCACCTTGGCGGTGATGTCGGGCGCGGAGTGCGGCGTGCCACCGATCACCATCGGCACCTCATCACCGATGCGCCGCTTGAACTCGCGGACCACCCGGTCAGGGAGGGTGACGGCGCGGCGCTCGGCGGCCTCCCCGACGATCACTTCGCCGTCCGGGCCCAGGTAGACCACCGAACTCACCGCATTCGAGCGGGTGCCCAGCGGGACCACCTCAGGCACCGCCCGCCGCCCCACCTCCACGCGGCAGATCGCAGCGGCGGTGAAGGTGCTGCCGACGTCGACCCCGAGCCAGTAGCTCATCCTCGCGTCGACCTTCCTCATCGTGGCGCAGCCGCGAATCCCTGCAGCGCGCAAGCGAATCTGGCACGGTACTCGGACTACGCACCGTCACCGCGAGGCCACCGGATGCGCCGCCACCAAGCGAAGGCCGCAGAGCGTCCGGACAGCGCCGCCAGATCGCTGGTCGCCGCCACTGACCGACATGAACGGAGCCGGCATTGCCCCGACCGATCCTCGTACGGCGAACGCTCGGCGGCCCAGCACGGCTGGCGGTGCGATAATGTCGCCGTGAGCGCACGTAGGCCTGGACCGGTGGCGCGGCGGATTCTGCGGGCACCGGCACTGGTGTACCACGCGAACGCCGGATGGCTCCTCGGCGAGCGGTTCCTCTTACTCACCCACCTCGGTCGTCGCTCCGGACGGAGCTACCAGACCGTCCTGGAGGTCATCGGTTCGGAGCCCGCAGTGGGTGAGGTCATGGTCATCGCTGGTCTCGGTTCCGCCGCGGACTGGTACCGCAATGTGCAGGCGCACCCTGCGGTCGAGGTGGTAGTCGGCCGACGGCGGTTCCGCCCGGTCCACCGGGTGCTGGACGAGCCCGAGGCGATCGAGGTCCTAGCCGCCTACGAGCGGCGCAACCGTTGTGTTGCCCCGCTCGTCCACCAGGTGCTGAGCTGGCTGGTCGGGTGGTCCTACGACGGCAGCGACAGCGCGCGTCGGCGTCTGGCCGGCGAGCTTCCCATCATCGCATTCCGCCCAAGGCGATGACGGCACAGGCCGGGAGCCGCAACTCACGCCCGGGAGCAGACAGGCGAACCGCAGGCCGCCGGAAGGTGTGAAACGGAAATGTCGAGCAACACCATGATCGGAGAGGCTTCCTGGGGCATGATCGGGCCGTGACCCGACGGCAGTTCCTCAACGATCCTGACGACTTCGTCCAGGAGGCGCTGGAGGGGCTGGTCCTTGCCCATCCCAGCCTCGAGCTGCACACCGACCCCACTTACGTCGTGCGTGCCGTCCGCGGCGAGCCCAAGGTGGCGCTGGTGTCTGGCGGCGGCAGCGGGCACGAGCCGTTGCACTCGGGGTTCGTGGGCACCGGGATGCTCGACGCCGCGGTGCCCGGAGCGGTGTTCGCCAGCCCCACGGCGTTCCAGGTGACGGCCGCGACGAAGGCCGCAGACCTCGGCCACGGCGTGCTGCAGATCGTGAAGAACTACACCGGCGACGTGCTGAACTTCCAGATCGCCGGGGAGATCAGCGCCGAGGAGGGCACCCGGGTCGAGCGGGTGCTCATCGACGACGACCTGGCCACCGACACCGGCGACGAGGACGGTCCGGGGCGGCGCGGCACCGGAGCGACGCTGGTCGTGGAGAAGGTGTGCGGCGCGGCCGCCGAGGCGGGAGCGACGCTGGAGAAGCTCGTCGTGCTGGGGCGCCGCACGGTGTCCAGGTCGCGGTCCATGGCGGTCGCGCTGTCCGGTGCTACCCATCCAGGCTCGGCCGTCCCGAGCTTCGAGCTGCCCGACGACGAGGTGGAGCTGGGCGTCGGCATCCACGGCGAGCGCGCTGCCACCCGGGCACCGTTTAGCACCGCGGGCGAGCTGATCCGCCAGCTGGTCGGCCCGCTGGTGGCCGACCTGGAGCTGCGCCGTGGCGACGGCGTGCTCGTGTTCGTCAACGGTATGGGGGCCACGCACCCGCTGGAGCTCTCGGTGTGCTTCCGCGAGGTGCATCGGGCACTGGGCGAGCTTGGGGTAAAGGTCACCCGCTCGCTGGTGGGGACGTACCTGACCTCGCTGGACATGGCGGGGGTGTCGCTGACGTTGACCCGCGCCGACGACGAGCTACTACGGCTCTGGGACGCCCGTGTGCGCACCCCGGCGCTGGTGTGGTGAGGGCAATGAGCAGGGAGTTGACCGGGCCGGACGCGCGCGAGTGGATGCAGCGGTTCGTCGACGTCTTCAACCAGGAGCGGACGGCGCTGGCCGAGCTGGACCGCCGTGCCGGCGACGGCGACTTCGGCACCAACCTAGCCTCGGCGCTGGGCCAGGCGAGCCGCCGGATGTCTGACGGCCCGAGCGACTGGGCAAGCGCGGTGTTCGCCCGGGTGAGTGAGGGCTTCCTGGACACCGGGGGCACGTCGGGCCCGCTGTTCGGGATGTGGTTCCGCGAGCTGTCCAAGGCGACGGCCAAGAGCGCCGACGCTGCGGCACTGGCCGCCGGGGTGGCTGCGGGTGTGGCAACCGTGCAGCGTCTGGGCCACGCGCAGGTGGGCGACAAGACGATGGTCGACGCCATGCTCCCGGCCGCCGAGGCCATGACGGGGGAAGACCTCGACGCCGACCTGGCGGCCGCGGCCGCAGCGGCCCGCGCTGGTGCGGCGAGCACCCAGGACCTGCGCGCACGGCGGGGACGCTCCAGTTACGTCGGCGACGTGGCCGTGGGCGTGCTCGACCCGGGTGCCGTCACGGTAGCGCTTTTCTTCGAGTCCGCCCGAGCCTGAGGCGGCCGCGTTGGACCGGGTCAGGGTGACGTACGCGCATGTCTAGGGCTCCGCGGGCGTCGCCAATCCGCTCAACCTTCGGAGGCGATGTTGCGGATGCACGCGGCAACGAGGTCAGGTCGGGACAGGTGCCAGCGCACGGTGTTGACCGACGCCGACGGGGAGGAAATCTCCCGCCCCGAAGGGTGGCCGCGGAGCAACGTAATAGACCCAAGCCCCGCAGGCAGGGCTGCTTCAAGATCGCGTACGACGTTTCGATAGTTGCATCTCGCCCGGTCCCGGGCTGGCGGTCAGAGGCGGGACGCGACGACGTCGCCCGGCCAGCCGGCTGTCATGGCGCGCCACGGGCTGAGTGTCGCCCGGCGGGTGTCTGCTCCTCCACTTCTGCCCCATGAAGAGGTGG
>JBBPZY010000228.1:0-8052 GCA_038276315.1 Mycobacteriales bacterium | reverse complement strand
CAGATGATCGACGATCAAGACCCAACAACGAGCCCGACACGCCGTCACCGATCATCAACAGTCCACCAAGATCAATTCACTGACGACGGCCCCGCTCAACGGGACCCCTGAATGGACACAACTTGCTGAGGTCGAAGTCGAGGATCGGTTCGATAGCCTTAAGCGCATACGGATGATGTGAGATGATAGCGCCAAGATTTTGAAGGCAGAGATCGGGAGTCACCTTCTCTAAGTTCTCGTCTGGCAAAAAAGATCTTCGCTCGATATCCACACTGACGATACACGGAAACTCTTGGACGCCGGTTGCAGGGTTGACGGCATGTACGTGACCGTTAAAGCCGATCCTATCCAGCTTATCGTCAGACTGGAATAGGTTCCGTAGACACAACAACGCCACTTGACTCACGACACTTCGATACAGCGTTGCCACTTCCTTGGCCGGTCGATCCGCCGTGCGCTCCTCGTCAGACTTCTGCACGTATTGATAGGATCGTACGGTCGGAACAACTTCACGTGGCGGCAACTCAAACCGGATTACCACCTGCTCCGCTGTGGGATTAAACGTAACTTCAGCGTGATGCGGAAACTCCCTCGGCAGCGGCGCTAAGTTCAGTACTAGCTGAAGGTACTGCTCAACACTGGCCTTGTCTCGTGCGACCACACCGCGTTCAAGCGCTACTAAGCCCTCATTGTATCGCTGAGTCTCTGCGTGGGCGCGCTGGCCGACAGCTTCATGCTCATACTGCTTGGCTGCAACTTGGCGTTGACGATCTCGCTCTGCCCGTTGGGCAGCCGCCAGCTCGGCCTGATACCGCCCCCAGGCTTCCTCCAAGTCTCGTTGGTAGCGTTTTTGACCGCCAAATAATCTTGAGGCTACGCCCGGTTCGGGAGGCCGTATAAACTCCGGTTCGGGAATAGGCACTTCCAGGGAACCGAGCTTCAACACAGGAACGCGAGGTTTGCGGTACAGGGACGTGACGTCGAGCCGCCCCGGCCGCCCGAGCCCAACCAGTAGGATGCTCCCCAGCTCTTCAACAGTCTGAGCTAGTTTAGCTGTCTTCTGCTCGGCCGTGGGCCTTCCGCTCTGCGACGTGCTGACGCTGTCGCTCCTTCTCGGCCGCGACCCGGGCTCGCTCTTCGTCGCGCTGCTCGCGCTCAGCCTCACGAGCCAGCCGGCGCTGCTCGCGCGCCCACTGACTATAGCCATCGGCCATGGGCGCGCGCTCCCTTCGCTGCTCCCGTTCGAGGGTAAGGGGGCGCTCGCTACGTTGGGAAGGGATCACCAGCACACTGGATGGGCGGCCTCAAGCGCGCGTTGAAGACGCTCGCCCGCCGCTCCGCCGTCCCCGTCTGCCTCGACGTCTGCGTCGACGAGCGGCTGCCCGAGCCGATCGAGCTAGCCGCCTACTACGTGGTGGCCGAGGCGCTGACCAACACCGCCAAGCACGCCGAGGGCTCCGTCGTCGACGTCGATGTCGAGGCCGGTGATGGCGTGCTGCACGTCCGCGTCCGGGATGACGGGCGCGGCGGCGCGGACGTCGCTGGCGGCTCCGGTCTCGTCGGGCTCAAGGACCGCGTCGAAGCCCTCGACGGCCGGATCTCCCTGCACAGCCCGCCCGGCGCTGGCACCACCGTAGAGGTGGCCTCCCCCTCGACGACCGCAGCACGACGGGGGCCACCCCCGGGTTGACACTCGACGACCGGATGACATCAACCAAGCGGCCGATCCGGAGCCGACCGGCCGGCCCGCAGAAAGGTGATGGCCCGCAACGTGTCCGACCGTGAGCCTGACGCCGGCCTCGGATGGGCCCCGGGGGAACCGACCATGACTCGCAAGGACCCAACCGAGGCTACCGCAGCGGCGCCCCTCTGACCTCTATATGTGGCTCGCGTTCGGGGCCCCAAGCACCCAGCGGATGCCCTACCGCGCCATGCGCAGATGAACCCGATCACCTTCGACACGAGTGGAGGCCGGCAGAGATGAAGTGGAACACAGAGCCATCTACGCACAGAAGAAGTCGCGCAATGATTACGCCATTACATACGGTGGCGGACCTTCGCTCGTTGGCTGGAAAGCCATCCTCGATCACGAGACGGTGTGCCGAATGTACTCACCCGCACAATAGTTGAACGCTCTACTGGTAAGCTCCGTTATGACGTTTTATCATGTCCCTTTGATCGTCCCTCAGGGTCGCTGACCTAGGATGCTTCGGTCCACTCCCCAGCCAGCAGTCGACACCACACACCGCCCATGACGACCAACCCTAGGGACCGGGGATGCACGCAGCGCCCGGTGCGCCGGTGCGCGTCGAAGACGACATCGTCAGCGAGAGTCACGTGGCAGGCCCGGCAATGCGCCCGCACCGTCCCACGCCACGACGCCTGGCATCCCGGGCAGGTGGCCAGGTTGGTGGCGGGATCATCGCGAGGCACCAATCCAGTAAAGCAGCGGCCAGCGGTCGCACCCGGGATCGACACGACCAGACCGATATCACAAGGGCCCAGCGGAGGCGCGTGATGGTTGGCCGCCCGGCGGGTGCCAGTGGTGGGTGCACCTCGGGGATGACTGGTCAGCTCGCGTCATCGACCAATTCGCGTATTCGCGCAGCTACCCCGCCGAGGCTGTCCCTGGGTCCCCCTACCTCGGCGAGGAGCTGGCGGTGTGGTCATGGGTGTAGCTGAGCATCCGGGCGACGACGGGTGCTGTGGTTTGCAGGACCAACTGCCGGCGTGCGGCCGTTGACCGCGGGGAGGCCAGCGTGGCGGAAGCAAGTCTGCAGGATGTCTGGGGTCATGGGTGGGCCACCGCGGGGCCCGGGAAACAGCCATCGGGCGTTTCTGGTTGGTCGCGGTGGTGAGGTTGAGCCGGCTCGCTGGAGCGGTGGCCGCTATTGACCCTGATCGGGCAGAACCGCTGGTTATCTCGGCCGTGTGCATCGCTGTCCACCAGTCTGAGCTTTACGCCCGCGACCAGGTGCTGGTCGGACTGGTTGAGGCGGTCGCTGCTGGTGGTCCATATGAGCGGGCCGAGACTCTTGCCGCGAAGATCGCAGACCCCGCCCGCCGCGCGGAGACGTTAGTTCGGCCGGTTCATTCGAAGCATCCGTGTCCTGTGTGGCTGCCCACCGAGGTCGAGGACCTCGTCAAGATCGCCGACCCGGCCGGCCGCGCAGGGACGGTGGTCCGGACGCGACGCTTTTTTCGCTGAGGCCCTGATCCGCGACTCTTGGCCCAATATCGCCTCCGACCTGGCGCGCGTTGACCCGGCGACTGTCGGTGTCCGCGCTGATGACCTACAGGTGCGCTGGGGACTGGATACCCCAGCTGGCCTCCCGGTCCGCCCCCGCTCCAGTTGAACCTTCGAATCAGGGTTTATGGGCTGAGGCTTGCACAGTCAACGCGATAGATGGTCTGCGGGCGGCCCGCCGCCGGGTGACCAGCCTGACCGACCTTGGTGGCGTACCCGGCCTTGGTAAGGCTGGTCAGCAGTTTGCGGGCGGTTCGAGCGGTCACGCGGTACGCGCTCGCCAACTCACGCGCCGTGACCTCGCGCGAGGGCTGGTTGAGCAGGACCGCGCTCAGGCGCTTGAGCGATTCCGGGGTGATGCCCAGCTCGTGGGCCGTGGTGGCGAGAGCCGAGTCGGCCCGGGGGCGGGTTTCGGCGCTGCCCGTGCTGGTGAGCATGCCTTCCGGGGTCAGGAGCACGCAGGCTTGGAGGCGTTGGGCGTGCTTGAGCGCCTCGCGGGCGTGCTCGGTCGCCTGCTTCTCCTCCGGTGCCGATCCCAGCCCGAGATGGGTCGGGTGGTTCGCGGGGTGCGCGTGCAGCCAGCGGCGCGCGGCGCCGTGTGTCAGTCGCAGGCGGACGTGATCCGCATCCTCGGCTGGCAGGACCGTCGCGCCAGGCAGGGCGCCGGTCCGGCTCCAGGCGGCAGAGGCCGAAGCGTCGGGCCGGCCTGGGAGAGTCTCGGCGAGGGCGATGCACGGCCGGGTGTCCTGGGCTAGCCGCAGGCCGCGTTGCAGCTCGGCTCGCTCAAGGCTGCGAGTCACCTCGACGGCAGCGTGCGTGATGCGGCGGGCGGGGACGTTGGCCTCTCGAAGTCGCTCGTAAGTGCCGCGTGACGACGTCAGGCACAGCTTGACCTCACCGGCTTTGTAGAGCTCGTGGTGCTGCTCGAAGAGGATCTTCTCGGCGGCGTCGGGGTCGGTGGTGTCGAGTTCGATGATGCGCAGCGGCAGTGCGCGCGGGGTCAGGTCCTCGAGCGCGCGGTCCAACTCGGGCCGGTCGGCGGTGTCGAAGCTCATGGGTGGCAGCTCGGTGCACCCTGGCTGAAGCAAGATCTGCAGCAGGTTCTTGTGGAAGTCGACGCCGCCGTGGCTGATGTACTGCAGGTCGGCGAGCGGCCGCAGGTGCGCGCGGACCAGGGCGTGGGGAAAGGCGCCGGTGAACAGGATGACCTGGCAGTCCCGGTCGGCCTCGTCTGTGAGCGCGAGCGCCTCGTGCAGGTGCTCGTACCGGCGGCCCATGACATGATCGTTGACGCCCTGTTTCCGTGCGATGCCCAGGACACGGTCGACCGCATCGTGGGGTCCGATCACGCCGATCACGGACAGGTCCTCCCTTCCCGGCCTCGTCTCGCCGACCATCTTGACACCCGATGCTGGCTGCTTCACACTATCCCCGCACGACAAGACCGTATTTAGTCCATAATATATCCGAATTAGACCCGAATTAGTTGATGACAGCGAGGAGGCAGCGGTGTCGCCGATCGACATGGTGGCCGTGCGCCGTGACCTGCACCGGCATCCTGAGCCTGCGTTCACCGAGGTGCGCACCGCCTGCATCGTCCTGGAGCACCTGCGCCGCCTGTCGTGTGCCGTCCGAACCGGTCGCGACGCCATGCGGATCGAGGGGGTCACCGACTATCCCCCCTACGCGGCGCGCGCGGCAGCGGCGGCGGAGGCCGTGGCACGGGGCGCAAGCCGCGCCGACGCCGAGCATTTCGCCGCGCACGGCACCGCCATCGTCGCGCAGTTCCAAGGCAACCGCCCGGGGCCGGCATGGGGATTGCGCTTCGACATGGACGCCCTGCCCCTCACCGAGTCGACCGATCCCGCGCACGCCCCGACCGAACACGGCTTCCGCTCCGCCCGCGAGGGATTCATGCACGCATGCGGCCACGACGGCCACGTCGCCATCGGTCTGGCCTTCGCCCAGCAGCTCGACGCGGGAGACTTCCCCGGCAGCGTGCGGCTGTTCTTCCAGCCGGCCGAGGAGGGGTCCCGCGGCGCCAAGACGATGCTCGCGGCCGACGTGGCCGACGGTGTCGACACCATGGTGACACTGCACCTCGGGCTCGACGTGCCACTCGGCATGGTGGTGCCCGGAGTCGTGGGATCGTTCGCCACGACCAAACTGCGCGCCACCTTCCACGGTGCGGCCTCGCACGCATCGACAGCACCGCAGCGGGGCCGCAACGCGATCGTGGCGGCCGCCTCCGCGGTGCTCAACATCATGGCGATCCCGCGCTGGTCGAGCGCCGACACCCGTGGCAACGTCGGCACCTTCCATGCCGGCGACACGGTCAACATCGTGCCCGCGCTCGCCGAGATCACGGCCGAGGCGCGGTCGACCGACACGGCCGTGTGCGCCGAGATCACCGAAAGAATCTCGACTATCGCTGCCGGGGCCGGCGCCATGCACGGCGTCGACGTGTCAGTGACCGAGACCGGTCAGGCGCCCGCACTGCGCAGCGATCGTCGACTCATCAACGCTGTCAGCACAGCAGTGGTGGCCTGCCTCGGCAACGATGCTCTCCTTCCGCCCACCGTGATGGGCGGCAGCGACGACGCGAGCCTGTTCATCGAGACCGTCCGAGCCCAGCGCGGCGCGGGCGTCTACTTCATCGTCGGTGCCGACAACCCCAACCCACACCACAGCTCGGCGTTCGACATCGACGAACGGTCGCTTCAGATCGCCCTCGACGTGATCAGTCGTCTGATCGAACTCCCCGCGCCGACCGCGCACAGAGGCGACGGCACGGGGAGTGAAAACCTCGTAACCAGTCCCTATTGACCGCCTGGTCCTGAAGGTATACCTGACGGAGTTTCTGAACAGGTCCTCACCAACGCGACGGAGGATGCTCGACTTGGAAACCAAAACCTTCACAATAAAGCATTCAGAACTTGCCCAAGTCGCGGGAATGTCACACAATTTGCTGTAAATAGCCCTACGTTACTTAAAGTCCACAGGCGACTGTTCGGCAATAACGACGGAATTGGTCTCACACTGAAAGGGTTCAGCCAATGACACAACAGCTACCGCCCGAGCCGCCAATCGGCCCATTAGCCGCGTCTCCGCTGTTCGCCAGGCCGTCCGGGTCCGGGGAGCTGGGGACGATGGTCATCGTCATGGCGGTGGCATGGACTATGATCGACTGGCTCTTGGCGGCCGCCGCGACGCTGGCCTACGGGCAAGACACCGCGAGCGGTACGCCCGCTTGGGTCGTCGCCTACGCCTTCCTAAGCGGGCTGTTAGTGCTCGTCGCGCTCGCGGCGTACGTACTCACCGGAATCTGGCTATCGCGGGCGCGGCGCAATGCCGAACTGATCGCCCCCGGCCAGCAGCGCTGGTCGAACGTCTGGGTCTGGCTGTGCTGGATCGTGCCTTTTATCGGCTACTACGCACCAAAGCAGGTCGTCGACGACGTATCGGGAAGCACTGTCCGTGACCCCGGGAAGCCCGGCACCGGATGGTGGTGGGGCACTTGGATCGCGGTGAATGTGATTGGGCTCGCCAGCTACTTCACCAGCAATGACCTCACCCGTGGCGACGAGGCTGTCTACCACTGGATTCTCGCCGCGATGACCACCGTCGCAGTAGTGTTCTGGATTCGCGTGGTGCGGACCGTCTCACAAGCTCAAGACACACTCGCGAGTGCGGACGCCGCCCCATCCTAGGAGCGCCATCGCCCTCTGCGCCGCCAGAGCGTCCCACCGACTGTGAAGTCAGAACAACCTCTTACGACAACAGGACATGACGCTGCCGCCATCGGGTGTCCCTGGCCGGTCCGAACGGCATTCGCCCATGACTGCGCCCATTGTGGCCTGCTCATCACCGTAGACGACCCAGCCCAGGCGCAGTAGATACGCCTTGCGCGGAGGCAGACGATGAGGACACACGATGACGACTTCATCCGCGCGTCCGCGGCGGCGGTCTCGCATTCTGTTCATTTTTGGCGCGATCGCCCTCGGCATCGCTGTGCTAAAGGATTGGGTAGGTTGTGGCGTCTACTTCGCCCCGCAGCCCTTCTACCACCAGATCGTCACACCGGACGTGGCCGGCGGATTGCAGCGTGATCACGATGCCGAGGGGAAGATCACCGATCTGATTGCACAGTACCGGAGACAGCTACCGGTCGGCTTGGTCGACATGGACAGCCTCGTCTACGCGGTCTACCGCGCACCCGAGGGAGACATCCTGTTCATCGGCGGCGCCGTCGTCAACCCTGCAGGCATGCAGGCCACGTTCCGCAACTCCGGCCAAACGCCGGGTGGGACGGTAAATGCCGGCTACCCCGGACCCGGCGGCGGGCAAGGCGTCTGCATCACAGTCCCGGTTGCAGGCGTGCCGGTGCCGGTGCCGGAGTGCGGATGGGTCACCGACGACTCCTACGGCGACCTATTTCCCATCCCCGATAGTGCGACTCCGCCCGCGGCGCCAAGTGTGACGGAACTGGCCGATCTGGTGCGCCAAATGCGTTCCGACCTGGAAAAGAACACCTAAAAACGAGTCCTGATTCGTCTCGGTCAGGACCTGATAACAACCCACGGAAATCGGCGCCGACCAGGATCGGCCTGCGCAGCGATCTCGCCGATTTCGTGCAGCGCCCAGAAACCAGATCACGCCAGCGTGTAACTGGTCAGGTCTTCGGCGTGTCGAGTTGATCTCCGCGTCAGGGTGTTGATCATAGTGTGGTGTCCGCTGATCGACGTCGGTCCTATGAGGAGCTTGCCGCGGAGAACGCGGAGCTCCGGGCGGTGGTCGAGGTGTTG
>JBBPZY010000227.1:0-17766 GCA_038276315.1 Mycobacteriales bacterium | reverse complement strand
TCCTGCACCACCCGGTGATGGTTGGCCGTGGTGGTGCGGGTGAACAGGTCGTAGGACAGGCCCAGACCCTGCAGGTCCCCCACGATCATCCGGTTGTACTTGTCTGCGAGCTCGCGGGGCGTGACTCCCTCGGCGTCGGCCTGCACCTGGATCGGGGTGCCGTTCTCGTCGGTTCCCGAGATCATGAGCACCCGGTTGCCGGCCATCCGCTGGTAGCGCGCGAAGATGTCCGACGGAACGCCGAAGCCGGACACGTGACCGATGTGCCGCGGTCCGTTGGCGTAGGGCCAGGCCACCGCGGTGAGCACGGATGTATTCATAACGCCCAGCCTATGGGGCACGGGAAACGACGTTTCCCAGGGGACTCGCCCGGCTCATGAGCCCCGCAACGGGGGGCTCGTCGTCAGACCTTGAGGTCGTCAACAGCGAGGATCGCGGCCGGGTGGCGGCCTCATCGTGGACGAGTGGTCTGAGCCCGCCGATCCTCTACCGGCCATTGATGACCCCCGCAAGCTGATCAGCCCTGCCAGCGCACCTCGCCGTTCTCGACGCGCTTGGTGGGAGCCAAGCCAACGCTTCGCGCAACGATCGCCGATGCGTAATGGTCAGCATGAATGTGCGCAACGATCGTCGAGACACCGCGCTGTCGCAACCACCCGGCCATGAGCGCCGCAGCTTCCTGCGCAAAGCCCCGATACTGGTGCCGTGTGCCGATCACCCACGCGACCTCGGCTTGAAATCCGCCGGGCACGCGGGTGACAGTGGCTTGAACGTAGCCAACCGCACCCAGGCCATCGCGACGCCGCACCAGCCAATTCAGCCACCATTCGGAACCATCCTCGGATTGACCGACGGCCTGCCGGGCGTACCGGTTGCGCAGCTCGACGATGGTGGGCGGCCCGCCACCAATGAAGCTGTAAAGATCGGGGTCCCCGAGCACTGACACCATGTCCTCGGCGTGATCGATGCGCATGGGTTGGAGCAGCAGGCGGCGGCTAGTTAAAGGCGTCGCCTGCAGCCTGCCGTTGATCGACATCACGGACGACAAGGTAGGCCCGGAACGACGGCACAGACGAACGGATTCTCGGTTGACCCTCGCTGGGACCGTCGAACGCCCGCACTGTCCGACGGTCAGGGTGGTGACGACGCGAGAGCCGTGAGCAGCTCGCGTTCTCGCTGCTGGCTCAACTGTTCGACCCACTGGCCCAACGGCACGACCGGGCCGACCGCGTTGTACGTGCCGGTCTGTGCGGTTCTTAGCAGCCAGCCTGCGAGGTCCCCGGACGTCGATGACCTGCGTGGGCGTGTCCGCGGAGTCGGGGACGAGCTTCGGGGGCGCGCTGGTCGCGAGCAGCGCGGGCGACCCAGTAGCCGGAGCGCCCGGAATGGTCCCCTGGCCCACCGATCAGCCCGGCTCGTGCCACCAGGAGTCGGTCCCCCACAGCGTGGGTGGACTCCTGTTCGCAGGCCACCTTCGCCTCGCCATACTGGGAACGGCCGACCTCGTCCCGGTCCGTTGCCGGGAGCAGCGGGGCGGTCTCGTCAGCGCCGGCAGTGGTGTGCGAGGCGTAGACGTTGCCGGAGGAGACGTACGTCCAATGCCGCGCCCGATCGCCAAGTGCCGCGAGCGCGCCGCGAACCATGCCGGGTTGCCACGACACCTCAACGACAGCGTCCCAGTCGCGGTAGCACACCGCGTCGTACGCCGCTGGCTTCCGCCGGTCCACGGGCACTAGAACCGCCGTCAGCGACCGGTCCGCTCTCACCCCGGGCCAGACAGATCACCGCATGGCCGTGATCTACCGCCTGTCGTGCCACCTCGCGCCCCAGCCAGGCAGTACCACCGAGCACGAGAAGCTCCATGAACGCAGTCGACCACTCGTCCGGCTCCGCCAGAACCGAACTCGCCGAGGGCGCAACAGCCGTCAGGTCGCGGGACCCTTGGCGGGCGTTCGTTGGGGGCTGTAGGCGGATAGCACTAGTGCATGAGCGGTACGGCACGTACGGCGTTGGTGGCATGAGCCAACCGCGGGTGTCAAGGGATCGGTCGAGCGGTCGCGGGACGGCTGCACGAGCTGGGGCATCACGTGGTTGTCGCCGCCCGAACGGAGCACGCGGCGAGAGGCGTCGCAGCGGAGCGGCGACGCCTCAGTCGTGCTCACCTCCTCGACCGCGACCTACGAGGGTTCGCGATGGCGAGCGTTCACGCCGCGACGAAGGGGGCTCTCGTCGCCATGTGACCTGTTCGAGGAGTCAATCGGTTGACTCGGCCGCGGGAGTGTTTATCGCCCGCGCCAACGCGGCGATCCGGACCCATGGGGGAAGGGCTCGCCGACGAGGCGCCGTCGCGATCCGACGAGTCCGCGGTCGGCATGAAAGAGGAGACTTCGTGGATGGGCCAGTTTCGACTACGTCCGGCCGAGCCCACCGAGGCCGGTGAGATCACGGCGTTGGCACGTCGGTCCAAGGGGTACTGGGGCTACGACCAAGAGGTCCTCGACCGGATGCGGGACCTGCTGACGATGAGCACCGACCAGATCCGTGCTGGACTTGTTGTCGTCGCCGAACAAGACGGCGTCCTGGTCGGCTACTACCAGCTGGGCGGTGAGCCACCGCACGGCGAGCTGATGGACATGTTCCTTGAGCCAGACGTAATCGGCACCGGAGTTGGGCGGAGGTTGTGGGAACACGCCGTCGAGTCAGCCTGCAAACGCGGGTTCGAAAGTCTGAATCTGGAGTCCGACCCACATGCTGAGCCGTTCTACCTGCACATGGGCGCCGAACGGATCGGCGAGCGGGAAGTCGGCCCCGGACGCGTGCTACCGCTGATGAGGACGTTGGTCAGAAGAGGTTAACTTCCGCGGCGTCAGGGCATGCCGGGCTTCCTTTCAGCCGCCGATGTTGTCCTCGACAGCGGCGTTCCAGTCGAGGAGCTGGACGATGATCCCGTTGGGATCGCGGACCTGGAAGGCGCGCTCGCCCCACTCCTCCTCGGTGAGTGGCATGGTGATGGCCACACCCTCGGCCTGCAACCGTGCCAGTTCCCCTTCGAGGTCATCAACGACGAACGCGAGGATGACGCCGCCAGCGTGATCGTCGCGCTGGTCGGTGGGCAGGGTTTGCAGGCCACGTCGAAGGTAAACGACGTTCATGCCCGCGTCCTGCCGGCGAAGCGACGCGAATCCGTCTGCGGCCATCTCCTCGCGGAAGCCAAAGTGCTCGACCAGGAAAGCACTGGACGCTGCCACGTCATCGACGTTCAGCGACACGGCGGACGATGTGATATTCACTGGCTCCCCTTCGACGATGATGACGGCACTTCATCGTACGCTGTACTGGATTAATGCGGGAGGATGTTCCGGTGGCCTCTGAACGCAGTAGCGCCGGTGACCCGGCGCGGACCCTCAACCTGCTGTGGCGCAGCCCCGCCGCGGTATCGCGACGCGGTCCGGAGCGGGGATTGGACGTCGACGCGGTGGTCGCTGCGGCGACGGACCTGGCCGACCGCGAAGGATTGGAGGCTGTGACGATGCGCCGGGTCGCTGACGCGCTCGGAGTCGGCGCGATGACGTTGTACACCTACGTGCCGGGCAAGGCCGAACTGCTGGATCTCATGCTTGACTCCGCCTACGCCAGGATGTCCCGTGCGCACACCTCCGGAGCGCCCTGGCGGCAGCGGCTGATTGTGATTGCGGAGGAGAACCGGACGCTGTTCCGCGCCCATCCCTGGGCAGCCACCATTTCCACCCTGAGGCCGCCGCTAGGGCCAGGTCTGATCGGTAAGTACGAACATGAGCTCTCGGCGCTGGAGGGTCTCGGGCTTAACGATGTCGAGATGGACGACTGCCTCACCCACCTGCTGTCCTTCGTTCAGGCCTCTGCCCGTGCCATCAACGACGGCCGCGCCGCTCATGCCAACAGCGCCATGGACGACGAGCAGTGGTGGTCCGCCAACGCTCCCCTGCTGGCCCGGGTGCTCGACGAGCGGGCCCACCCGCTCGCTACCCGCGTCGGCACTGCAGCAGGTGCCGCGCATCGCAGCGCCCACGATCCCGACCACGCCTATCACTTCGGCTTGCAGCGCGTCCTCGACGGACTCGCCGCCCTGATCGACAACCGCCGGGTGCCGCCGGTATCCGAGATCGCCAAAAGTGAGTCCTGAACGTGCCAATGCGCACCGCCACGGCTCACTTTCGACGATCAAGCTCCGGTTTCGCACGGGAGGCGCGAATCTCCGCCAGCTCATTACATGTCAACTCCAGCGGGCCGCCGTGCTGTCATGGTTTGCCGACCCACAACATGTTTCTGGCCTTCACCGCCGCCGGTAACAACGTCGAACTGGTCATTGCAGTGGCCATCGCCACCTTCGGCGCTACCAGTGGGCAGGCCCTGGCCGGAGTCGTCGGCCCCTTGGCCGAGGTCCCCGTTCTGGTGGGGCTGGCTCTACGCCGCGCCGGCCGCCCGACGCTGGTGTTCCTCGGCATCCCATTACGGTCGGTTACCTGAGTCGCCGCGGTGCTCTCAGACGTCGGCGACGCCGTCCTGCCAGATGATTCGCAGCCGCCCTTCGACGGTACCGAACCGCGCGCCGAGGACCTCGCTTCGCATTCCTCCCTCGGCGTCGGCGCTGACCGGGAGCAGCCGGCCACCGACGGCGCGTAGCAACTCGACCCAGCGACCCTCTGGGTGCACGCTGAGCATCTCCCGTACCCCGAGCTCGGCATAGAAACCGATCTTCTCGTACGTCTCGTCACCGTCGGATCGGATCTCGATGACCAACTCGGCGCCCTCGGCTCCCCGGTCAGACTGCTGCTCGGGACGGCAGTAAAGCTGATCGGGTACCCGGTAATCGTCCCCAGCGCGGAAAAGACCAGTCTCATAGGAGGGCGTCAACCCCTGGTGCTGCGCCAACGGTGCAAGTACCAGCAACAGCTGGGATCCCGATCGCTGATGCGGGCCTCCAGCCGGCGGCACCATGTGCAGGACTCCGTTCCACACCTCATCGCGCCCGTCCAGGCCCAGCCGGCGGCGCTCGGCGAGCATCGCCTCGGGAACCTCAAGCAACACGGCCCTCATGAGGTGCAAGGGTAACCGAGTGCGCTAAGGCTGCCAGGTCAGCTCTGCGAAGCAGAGGGTGTAGATGAGGAGGCGCGCCAGCGAGAATTCGCCAACAAGGTGACCCTTGTCCGCCCATAGCACTCCAGCGCGACGGGATTGAACCACCGAAAACCGTGATCCAGACACGGAGATCATCGTTTGTGTGCGTTCGACGACAATGTTTATCGCCCTGGGCACACAAGCAGTGATCAACCCGCAACGCCAGATTGCCCGTGATGTCTACCACCGGCGCGGAGTCAGCCGGAGAGGTGGCGCCAGAGGAACTCGTAGGCCAGAGCGGACATGAAGGCCGCCTGCTCGTTGTCCACTGCGCCGCCGTGGCCGCCCTCGATGTTCTCGTAGTAGGTGACCGGCAGGCCGTACTCGCGCATCCGGGCCACCAGTTTGCGGGCATGGCCGGGATGCACGCGGTCGTCACGGGTGGAGGTGGTGAGCAGAACAGGCGGGTAGGGGCGATCGATGCGCAGCTGGTGATACGGGGAGAAGCGCAGCAGGTGCTCGCGGTCCGCCGGATCGTCTGGGTCGCCGTACTCGGCCATCCACGAAGCACCGGCGAGTAGCAGGTGGTAGCGCACCATGTCGAGCAGCGGAACTGCGGCGACGATGGCGCCGAAGCGCTCGGGGTACTGGGTGAGCATCACGCCCATGAGCAGCCCGCCGTTGCTGCCGCCCTGGGCGCCGAGGCGGCCCGGTGTGGTGAGGCCGCGGGTGACCAGATCCTGGGCCACAACCAAGGATTTCCTAATGCACTCATCGTAAGCGGTCTGATTTGCGATGACCCGTCGGTGAACGGTCGAATAGATTCCGGTAGCTGCTCACCATCCATGAGCTGATGTGCGTTTCTCCCAGCTCATGCAGGAGGGCCTTAGCCACGCTCGCGGGCGCGTGTCGGGAAGTACTGGCTCGACGGTGGGTCGATCATGCTCTGGCCCGGCGAAAGCTCACCAGCCAGATGAACCCGTTGGGCAGTCCGTAGCGTCCGCTCGTCCGAGCGAGCGCCGGGTGTGGAGTTTGACAGAGTGACTGAGCCGGGATGCCGTGCACAAGATCGATGCCGCGATGTGCGAACCCCACGGCCTCTTCGTCCCGAACTGCGGGCATGGGGGTCAAACAGGGGTTGTTTTCGCTCGTCGTGGGCCACTGTCGGGCGCATCAAGACGGTATTGGTCAGCCTGTTTCGTGCCAAGCGATGTCAACGCGGTGGGCCATCGCACGGCGGAGCCGGGTTTCATGATGCGTGGTGCATTATCATTCCGCCCAGCGAGATCGAGTACTCCTTCGCCTGGTCGTCGTAACGGACGCTGTATGTCGTCGGAAAGTAGCCGTTCCACTGGTAGGCGTGGGGCTGTTTGAGGTCCTCGCGAATTGTCTGCTTCGTCAGCATCCATTCACGCGTCATCATTGGTTCGATAAACGTATACCTGCCGTCCCACGTCCCGTTGAGCAAGATCTGCGTGAAGTCGTACTTGCCCGGCACTATTCCGTTCGCGCTGTCGGTCCAGTGCAGACCCATGGCGGGCACAGTGTTCTCGGCTGGTGAACCGGGAGGCGGGACGTAACCCACCGGAACATACTTCGCATCGGGCAGGTGTGCGGCCCGCGCCGCGAAGTCCGGGCTGCTCGGATCGATCTTCGCCACCGCTGCGGAGTCGACCATGTAGAAGTGCATGTCAAAGTGCGGCTTGCCGAATAGCGCCGTCGGCGCATGTCCGTGCGGGTTCCAATTGAGCATAGCGTGATCGAAGACCGTCGCCGAGGCCCGCTGCGGCAGGTCGAGTATCAGCATCCGGGGAGGAACGGTGTCTTCGTCCGGAAGTCCGTCCAGCGATGCCGCCGACACCCGAATACCGACCTCAGTCGGCTTACCGGAATTATCAAGCGTTACATAGGTCTTGGCTGTACCGTTTCCAATGCTCTGGGGCGGGCCGAAGAACATGCCGCCCTTGCTCGTTTGACCGTTGCCGCACCCGGCGAGAAGCGTCAGGGTCATACATATGGCAAGGATCGGCCCCACCCGGCGACGCAGGAATGCATAGCGCAGCTCCTTTCGGGCCATGTAGCACCAGCACCCGCAGGAAATGTCGGAGTGGACGTCCACCCTCATACCTGCCCACCGCCGGCCGCAGTGACCGGGGTAACCGAAAAGGACGGCCGAGTGTTGACCGTGTGCGGGTCACCTGCACCGAGATCCGCGTAGGACTGGGAGATCTCGGCCAGCTCCACGACTGGGATCACCTGCTCGATCAAGTCGAACCCGCCCGGCGCGCGCTCGTCGGCGAGATCGATGATCACCTCCGGTCCCATCCTTCGGTTAGTCTCCTGCAACGCCGTCATGGCCGGCCTCCGCTCGGCCTCGTAGATCAGCAGCGCGTCGTTCAGGTCGCGGTGCCCGGCCAGGGCCTTCGCCAGTACCCGGCCGTCCACGATGGACTGGGTGGCCCCGTTGGACCCCATCGGGTTCATCGCGTGCGCCGCGTCGCCGAGCAGGGTTGCCCGCCCGCAGGCCCAGCGGGGCAGCGGGTCGCGGTCCACCATGGGATACTCCAGCGCCTGGTCGGCCGAGCGGATCAGGCCGGGCACATCGAGCCAACCGAAGGCTAGGTCCGCAAAGTTGGCGAGGAATCGCTCCGGTTCGACCGCCCGGTTCCAGTCGGCCCGGTTGGGGATCTGGCCCTCCTCGGCGCGGCGCGCCACGGCCCAGTTCGTCAGCACAGGGGCGCCCGGCGCGATGGGCGTCGACATCGGATAGACCACTGCTCTGCGACAGCGGTCTCCGGCGATGATCATCGTGCGTCCGTCGAGGAAGGGCTTTGCCCACGTGGTGCCGCGCCAGACGACGAGCTGGTTCCACCTCGGCCCCCCCTCGCGCGGGTACATGACCGCGCGAACGGCGGAGTGGATGCCGTCGGCACCGACAAGCAAGTCGGCGCACATCCGGGTGTTGCCGCCGACCCGGTGCGCGACGGCGACTTGCACGCCACCATCGGGCGTCGACTCGAACTCGGTGACCCTGGCGTCCGAGATGATCGCGTCCGCGCCCAGCCGTTCGCGCACTGTCTCCAGCAGCACGCCCTGCAGCCGTCCTCTGTGAATGGAGAGCTGCGGCCAGTGATACCCCGCCGAGATCCCCCTCGGCTCGGTCCAGATGACACTGCCGAACCGATTGTAGTAGGACAGGCTGCCTGTGGACACGGCGATCTCGTAGAGCCGTTCGGCTACGCCGAGCTCGTCGAGTTCGCGTATCGCGTTGGGTAGGATGTTCAGGCCCACGCCAATTGGCCGGATCTCCGGCGCTGATTCGAGCAGGGTGATCTCGTCGAAGCCTGCGGCACGCAGGCTCAGCGCCGCGACCAGCCCGCCGATGCCCGCACCCGTGATGATGATCCTCATGACCCGACCTGGGCCACCTGGCCGCGTGTGGGCGCGTGTCCCAGGCTCTTGGCGAGCTGCACGTTCTGCTTGGTCAGATTGATGATCTCGCGCAGCAGATCGACGCTGGCGCCGCCACTACCGGTCGGGTAGAGCCGCAGGTCCTCCTGGTACGCCTGCCGGGCGATACCCAGGTGCCTGCCACGGAAGACGATGATCGTGCGCATCATCCTGGACATGGCGAGCGCGCTGGCCCGCAGGGAGGGGCTGGACAACTCCGCCGCGACGTGGTCGTCGCCGTAGGCTTGGAGCAGGCGGGTCACCATCGAGGGCATGGCCACCCAGGCCTCGTGCAGCTCGCGCCACCTTGGCAGGCTGTAGGGAACAGAATGGTGCAGGAAGTCCACATAGCCCGGCTCACTGCGGTCGGACGCCCACACCGCCTCGTCGATCAGCCACAGTGGAACCTGCGCTGCGGCCGGGCCGAGGTAGCGTCGCCCGTCCACCTCGATGTCCTCGAAGTACGGCCGCAGGGTCCTGGCGAAGAACCGCGGGCTCACCTTGTCGATCACGAGGTCGATCGAGTCGACCATCGGGCGCAGCTCCCGGTCGAGCGCGTCGACTAGGATCGCGAACTTCGGGTCGGTGGGTTCAAGTTCGCCGAGTAAGTCGCACAGCTCCAGACCAGCCCGCAGGTGTGGGAAGACGAGCCGGACAGAGGTCTGCAGGTGGTTCTCCTGCTCCTCGCCGGTGTACATCCGTCTTCGCGCGTCGGTGGGGTTCCATGTGCAGTAGTGGTGCACGGTGTCCCGGGGGATTAGGTCGGTGCGGGCGCCGAGTTCGAGCAGGATCGGAGTAGCCTCTGGGGCCAGGTGCAGCGGTTCGACCTCGTGTCGCTTGAGCGAACCGAGGAACATGCCGAGGTCGCGCATCACGGCAAGACACTCGTCCATGTCGTAGCCCGCTAGCGCCTGGGCGTCAGGTAAGAGGGCGCGCATGGTTGTGGCCAAAGCCGGGACGTCGGCGGCACGATTCATCTCCCGCAGTCGCAGGCAGGCTTGGTCAGCGCCTAGCGGGTCGATAGAACGCACCCGGTCGACCTGGATGTCGTTACCGTGCAGTAGGGCGGCACTGAGAGGCATCGGTAATCTCCTGTCGGATGGCCGCACGGAACGGCCGGGTTCCCGCGGCACGCGCGAGAGCCGAAATGCGGATGAGGACCGCGGCCTGCCGTCCCCTACTAGCAGCAGCGCGGGGCCTACGAGTCGAACCAGCGCCTCTCGGGCAGCATGGCGGAGTGCGCTGCGGAGCTGCGAGATCGATCTGCGACCTGCGGCTCGTCACCGGCCTGCTCGGGCTGAGTGAGCACGACGTGCACATTCGTGGACGAGATGCTCTGACCGTTCACGGCGACGACGGCGGGCCGGTCCCGGCGAGGCAGGTCGGTGAGAGTGGTCGGCACGACCAGGGGCACCCGCTCCCAATCGACCGCCGGATGCGGAGTGCTGAAGTGCAGACTGGCAGGGACAGTGCCGTGCTCCAGGCACAGCACCGCCTTGATGAGACCGGCGACGCCCGCCGCAGCCTCGGTGTGGCCGATGTTGGACTTGATCGACCCCACCAGGCAGGGTCTGCCAGGTGGACGTCCTGCACTGAGTACCGAACTCAGGGCGCCGAGCTCCGCCTGGTCGATCCGGGTGCCCGTGCCGTGGGTCTCTACGTAGTCGACCTCGGATGGGGCGATGCCCGCGTCCTGGTAGGCCCAGCGCATCGCCTGCGCCTGTCCCTCCTCTGACGGGTGGGTGATCGTCTCCTTGGTGCGGCCGTCGTTGCCGACAGCGCTGCCCGCGATCACGGCGCGCACCCGGTCGCCGTCGGCAAGCGCACGTTCGAGCAACTTGAGCACCACGGCCCCTGCGCCTTCGGCACGCACAAAGCCGTCCGCCGCGGCGTCGCCGAACTTGCAGCGTCCGTCTGCGGAGAGCGCCCCAACGCTGTCGAGCATGGCGCCCGTGTGCGGGCTGAGGAGGAGGTTGACACCGCCCGCGATGGCGAGTTCCGCCTCACCGCACTGCAGACTGCGGCAGGCCAGGTGGGTCGCGACGAGCGAGGACGCCTGTGCGGCGTCCACTGTCACGCTGGGTCCGCGCAGGTCAAATGCGTAGCTGAGACGCCCAGCGAGCAGACCTCGCTGGTGGGCGCCCGCGTAGTCGCGCAGATCCAGACCCGATCGCGCCACGCGCAGGTCCCAGTAGTCCGACGCGGATTGCCCGGTGTAGACGGCGGTGCGACTGCCTGCCACCGCGCCCAGATCGAGGCCCGCGTCGTCGAGCGCTTCCAACGCCACGGTCAGCAGCACCTGCTGCTGCGGGTCCATCCGCTCCGCCTCGTCGCAGGTAATGCCGAAGATGTTCGCGTCGAACAGGTCGGCTGCGCCGATGTGTCCCGCCCAGCCGAGCCCGGTGCCCTGGCGCGCGGGCCCCACCGCGTCGCGCGCTTGGACGAGGAATTGCCACAGCTCCTGCGGCCCCCGCGCGCACGGCAACACGCATCCGATGCCGATGACGGCGACGGCCGTGATGTCGCGGGAACCGCCTATCCCTTCGGAGGAGATCATGGCGTCCTCTCCGGGTCCTTACCCCAGTCGATTGCCATGGCCGGGCCTGCCGGAACGTGCCCGGATGCCACGATCAGGCCCTAGCGGCCGCCCAGACGTCCCAGCGTTGGACCGACACCCACTCCGTGATAGGCGTTAGCCGCACGTCCAGCATCCGTTCGACCTCGGCATGGTCGGCGACGAACAGCTCCGGATCGTGGCTCTCGGCCGCCCACTTGTAGATGCCTGATACGCCGGCGGCGGCGGCGTCGCCGATGACCTCGCGCAGCCCAGACTCGAACTGGTCCACTTCCAACGGAAAGTAGGAGACGTCCTTACCCAGCGCGGAGCCGAACGCCGCGGCTAGCTCAGCGCCGGTGACCACATTCGGGCCGCCCAGCGGCAGGACTGTGCCTTCGATGCCGGGCCGGTGCAGCGCCGCCGCAGTCGCGGTGGCTAAGTCGGCGTGCGAGAGCCAAGCGACCTTCCTATCGGCGGACAACGGGTAGGCCAGCACGCCGTCGTTAACGAGTGCCGGACCGTTCCACGGACTGAATAAGTTGTCCAGGTACACTGGCGGGCGTAGCACCACGATCGGCAGCCCGCTCGCTAGCAGGATCTCCTCGGCGGCCCGGCGGGTCTCGTAGGCCGCGTATGGCGTGACCTCGGCGGGCACGGGAGTGTTCGTGTTGTAGACGAGCCGGGCAACCCCGGCCTCCCGCGCCGCGGCGACAACGTTGCGAGCGTAAGCCATCACGAGTTCAGCGTCGTAGACCAGCGGCAGCACGACGGACGCGCGTGTGACCCCGTCGAACCCCCGACGGACGTCGTCGAGGTCGGCGAGATCGCCAATGACCGTGGGGAGTTCAGGCGTCCCGGGAGCCGGGGACATGCCGCTCCTAGTGAAGCCCCGGACCGGGTGGCCCTGAGCCAACAACTGGCGGGCCACGGCGGCACCCTGAAATCCCTGCGCTCCGATCACCAAGTGCTGGCATTCGTCAGACATGAGTTGGCCTGCCCTTCTGGGTTGGTGGTCTCGCGGTCCAGCCTGCGGGCCGCGATGAGTTGGTTCAATGAGCGGTGGTGCCGGGTAATTGAGGAATCGTCCGGGTCGGCCCGTAGTTAACAGACGCCGCCGCGGACCGCGCCGAAATGTTCGTCCCTTGTGGAGCGGCGGGCCGCAATGTCGCGGCGAGCAGCGCCGAGGCGAGCGCTATACCCGCGGACACCAGGAACGCTGCGGCGAACCCGTCGGTAAGCGCGGTTAAGTTCCCGGGTCCGCCGTCGGCGAGGGTGCGTGCAGCGGCAACCCCGCTGAGCACGGCGAGGCCGATAACTGCGCCGAACTGCTGGCTGGTGTTGATCAATCCAGACGCGAGGCCGACCTCGTCCGGCGTGGCCTGCATCGTGGCAGCGGCATTGGTGGTGATGGTCACCAGCGGCAGCCCCACCCCAAGCACCAGGCTGGGGAACAGCACGTCCGCCACGAAAGAGCCGTCCGCGGACAGCAGCGACAGCCAACCGAGGCCGACGGCGATTACTACGTACCCGGCTACCATCACAGGTCGCAGACCGAACCGGGCGATCAGCCTGCCAGTGTTGGATGCCACCAAGATCACCGTGATGGACAGTGGCAGCAGGCCGAGTCCGCCAGCCACCGGCGCGTAGCCGAGCACCGTCTGCATGTAGACACTGACCAGGAAGAACATCGGGAACATCACGAACTGGGCCAACCCGGACAGCAGGTTCGCGGTGCGCAGGACTGGCCTGCGCAGCACGGACGACGGTACCAGCGGCATACGCACCACCCACGCCTCCAGCAGCACGAAGACAGCCAGCAGCAGGACAGCGAGGCCGCCGGGCACCAAAGTCCACGGCGAGGTCCAGCCGTCCACGCCGGTGTTCACCATGGCGTAGGCAAGTAGGCCGAGACCCGCAGTGATCGATAGCGCGCCGCCGAGGTCGAACCCCCGGCGGTCGCGATCGGGCCTGCTCGGTTCAAGCACCTTGAGCGCCAGCGTGGCCAGCAGCAACCCTGCGACCACATTCAGCCCGAAGGTGGACCGCCAGCCCAGCCAACTGGTGAACACCCCGCCGAGCACGGTGCCCGCGGCACCACCCGCGCCCGCCATCGCGGCGAACACCCCCAGCGCCTTGTGCCGCTCCGGCCCGTCCGGGAACAGGCCGAGCAACATGGCGAACGCCGCCGCCGCTGCGACGGCAGCGCCGACACCCTGGACGGCCCTGGCCGCGATCAGCCAGGACGCCTCGCCCGCAACCGCTCCGGTCACGGAGCCTGCGACGAGGACGCCGAGGCCGCCAACGAACAACGTCCGGCGGGCGAACAGGTCTGCGGCCCGGCCGCTAAGCAGCAGCATCCCACCGAAGGTCACCAGGTACGCGTTGGCGACCCAGGACAGGCTGGACGCGGAGATACCGAGCTCGTGGCCAATCGACGGCGCGGCGACGTTGATGATCGCCGTGTCGAGGATCAGCAAGAACTGGGTGCAGGCGAGAAGCGCGAGTGCGCGCCCTGCGGCTCGCTCCATAAGGTCTCACGTCCCTCTCAATTGTTTCGGGTCGAAAGTCGGTGGAGGTCACACTCACGCCACCCGGCACTAGCACGACGTTGCCGGCTCATCTGCCAGCTCGTAGCCCTGCATGCACCTCTCGGTGAGCTGTTCGAGCAGTCCCGGGTTCCCATCGCGAACAATCGCGGGAAAATAAACGTGCGGTGCGCCGTGATAGAACCTCTCGTACTGCTCGTGCCTGCTCGCGAACTCTGATCCCAGCGCGTCCCAGGCGAGCTTGAACAACTTCATTCGCTTTTCAGCCGGGTGTCCTGGCGAACGGACATACTTGGACACCAAGCCGCCGAGTTCGGGGTGGCGTAGGTCAAGTCCTGAGGCGGGCAACTGGATCAAGCCGCCCCCCGCGAGCAGTTTGACCTCCTGGATCACCTTTGGGTAGACGTCCCCGGCCATCGCCCGGTGCGCGGAGGCGATCTCGTTATTGATCCGCACGCCCTGGCCGCCCGGTACCGGCTCGTACGCCGCCTCCGCAGCGAGCACCATTGACTTAGCGACGATAAGCCAACCCATGATCTTGCCGATCTGGTTTTGCACAGGTGGGAGCTCGTAGGTGTTGTTCGCCTTGGCGATGAGAATCGCTAGGCCGGACAAGAACTCCAGCTTCGTCCAGAACCGGGTCGCCGCCTGGTGCACGAAGTTCGCATACGCCGCAGTGCCCCACCATTGCAGGAGCGCGGCGCGGACGTCCCGATAGACGAGCACCCGCTCCCAGGGCACGAACACGTCATCACACACCAGCAGGGCGTCGTTCTCGTCGAACCGTGCGGACAGCGGGTTGTCGAACACGCTGCGCGCGGCCGCCTCGTAGGAAGTCCGGGAGATGAATTTAAGGCCGGGCGTGTCGATCGGGACGGAGAAAGACAGCGCATACTCGACGTCCTGCTGGGCCAGCGGCTCGATGGTACCAACTATAATCTCGTCACCGAAGACCGCAGCGGTGCCGATCATCTTGGCGCCCCGCACCACGATGCCGCCGTCGAGTTCCTTGACAGCCCGCACATAGAGGTCGTCCTCCTCTTGTTCGGAGGCGGGCTTAGTGCGGTCGATCTGAGGGTTGGTGATAGTGAACGCCTGGTACAGGTCACCATGCGCCATCCGCTGGTAGTACGCGGCGAGGTTCGGTCTGCCGTCGAAGGACTCGGTGGCGAAGACGTCCGGCACGGACTGGAAGCCGGCGATGCCGGATGCCATGTAGTCTGGCGAACGGCCTAGGAAGCCGAAGCTATTCTCCGACCAGACCTTGTACGCTTGACGGCGCGCTACGAGATCGTCGTAGGTATATGGGATTTGGTAGGCACGGTGCACCCGGGGTCCGCCGTCCTCACCTGTCACCGTCAGGGTATTCACATGCGACGGATCGTGCGTGAGGTCGTAGAGGTCCGCAATCGATCGGGCGGTGTTGCGGAACGCCCGATGCGTCGGAACGTCCTTGATCATCTCGCCGTCTAGCCAAACCTGACGTCCGTCGCGGAGCGATTCGAGATACTGCTGGCCGGTGCGGGTCATACTGCCTCTTCCACTGCGATGGGCACTTCGGGTGGACGTCGTTGCGCGCGCGACGGCTTCCGTGGCATCGACGGACCGCGGGATTCGGCTCACGCGCCGAGCGGCTGCGGCGCCTGGGTGGTCCCGACGAGACGGGCTCGCCGGACGTCGTACGGGGAGCGGGTGTTGACGCTGCGCCGGTCGAACGCAGCGAGCGCGGCATAACGCTCGGAGACCTGGTGCAGGGTCGCGGCGGGCAGCACCTCGTCGACTGAGGTGAAGCCGCCGGGAGCGCGCGCCGCAACGATGTCGATGACCGCCTCGGGTCCCATTTCGCGGTTGGCGAGCTGCACCCGAGTCGTCACCGGGCGTCGCTCTTGCTCGTAGCCGGCCAACGCCCGTTCGATATCGGGGATCGTGGCCAAGAAGTAGGCGAGCGCTCGTGCGTCGATGACGGCCTGTGTGGTGGCGTTCGAGCCCATTGGGTGCATTGCGTGCGCCGCGTCGCCAAGGAGGGTGACAGGTCCCTTGGACCACGTGGCCAGCGGTTCGCGGTCGACCATGGGGTACTCGAAACAGCTCGCCGCTCTGTCGAACAGATCTGTGATCACGGTGTCGGCCACCTGCCAGTCCGCGAACCCAACAGCGAACTTGGCCGCCGGTACCCGACGATTCCAGTCGGCGCGGTCGGCGCTGAGGTCGTCGAGCCGCTGGGAAGCCGCCCAGTTGAGCAGCACTTGGCCGTCGGTGCGCGGCGGAGTCAGGGCGTACACGACCACCTTGCGGGTACCGTCGCCTGCAATGACCATGCTGTTTGCGCGGCGGATCGGCGGGGCCCAGGTCATCCCGCGCCAGACCACCATCCCGTTCCAGACGGGCTCGGCCTCCTCGACGCTCAGTGCCCTCCGCACTGCCGAACGGATGCCGTCCGCTCCAATCAGCACGTCGGCGGTCAATCTCTCGGGGGTGCCGTCACGCAGCACGTCGACCTGGACCCCGGAGCCGGTGGACACGCCGACGACTCGGGTTCCGGTGCGGACCCGAGTCGCGCCGAGCCTGGTCCGCACCGCGTCGGCCAGCACCATCTCCAGTTCGCCGCGATGGATGGAGAGCTGCGGCCAGTCGTACCCGCCGCACCGGCCTCGCGGCTCACGCAGGATCAGGTCGCCGTGATTGTTGTAGTAGCGCACCTCAGTCGTCTGCACGGCCCGCGCTGCCAGGGCGTGGTAGAGGCCCAACGAGGCAAGTTCACGCACTGCATTAGGCAGTAGATTGACGCCTGCGCCCATCGGACGTAGCTGCGGCGCGACCTCCAACAGATCGACTCGGTCGACCCCGCCGTCATGCAAGCTGAGCGCCGCGGTGAGGCCGCCGATCCCCGCGCCCGCGATCAGCACTTTCACGATGAGGCTCGTCGGGCTCGGGACACGCCCATGTGCGACCGCGACATGAATTTTCCTCCGAGTACCCGATGGCGAACCAACAGCTCAAGGGTGCGCAGTGGCGGGGTGGGTTTCAATGAACCGCCGACCGACGACCCTTAACGATCGTCCAGTGCTCAGATTCGATCTGCAGCCAAACTCGAGCAGTAGATCGTGATCTTGCGACGGGGAGGTTGCCGTACGTGGGATGGGCATCGTGTGATCACCGTCGTTGGGGCGCGCGATGACCAGCACGACTCCGTGATCGACTACCTCGACGACCCCTACACTGTGCTGGTCATGAGCTCGGCTGGCGTGGACCACCCGATACTGGGCAAGGTCCCCGTGGAGGACGATGTCACGCGCGACCGCGCTCCGGCACTGCCCGATCCGAGCGCGATCACCCGGCCCTCGGCTCGGTGGCAGGCAGGATCGTGGTTGTTGAGACCCAATGTTCGGCTTCGCGCAAGCGGTTCAGAATACTCCATTTGAGAACAACGATCGCGTCACAAAGTCCCGGATAACGGCTAGCTGCGGATTCTGGTCAGAGCGCCAGCCGGCTTTTTAAAGTCGCTGGCGGTACTCGCCTGGGGTCATGCCGAAGAACTTGCGGAACGCCACGTGAAAGCCAACGGCACTCTTGTAGCCGACCTTCCCTGGCAGCGCGCTCTGCGGAATACTGCTATTAGCCAGCAGCCGCGCCGCCTCCCGCATACGGTACGACGTCAGGTGGCTGGCCGGACCCTCGCCAACGAGTTCGCGAAACCTGGCGGTGAACGCCGATCGGGACATGTTTACCTCATGCGCGAGCGACGCAATGGTCCACGGCTCAGAGAAGCGAGAGTACATGATCAACAACGCCTGGCTGATGGCTGGGTGTTCCAGCGCGGACAACACCGCCGGCCTGTCCATTATCCCGTTGAGTAACGGGCGCAGGATGAGTACGAACGCCATCTCGAACGCCCGCAGAGTGATCAACTGCGATCCAGGGCCAACCCCGTCGTGCTGCGCGATAAGCAGATTCACCGCGTCCCGCAGTAACGGCTCAGACTCTATCTTGGCACGATCGAGCACCATCATCCACGGCAACGCGCGATAGAGCGAGGTCGCGGCACTCGGGTCGTAATGCAGGCCCGCACACAGGATTCGGGTCTTCGGGCCGTCGCCGCCGTGCGTCAGCCGGGCC
>JBBPZY010000226.1:0-9088 GCA_038276315.1 Mycobacteriales bacterium | reverse complement strand
GCGCCGGTGGTGCTGGTGGTCGACGATGAGGCGAAGATCCGCCGTCTGGTGCGGGTCTATCTGGAGCGGGAGGGCTACCTGGTGGTGGAGGCCCCCACCGCCGCGCGGGCTCTTCAGCTGGCCGGCACTGTCGATCTGATGGTGCTGGACCTCGGCTTGCCGGACCGCGCGGGTGAGGACGTGGCCCGCCAGGTCCGCCGCGGCAGTGCGCTGCCGATCATCATGCTGACCGCCAAGGCGGGGGAGGCCGAGCGGATCGCCGGGCTGCGGTTAGGCGCCGACGACTACGTGACCAAGCCGTTCAGCCCGCGGGAGTTGGTCGCGCGGGTGGCGGCGGTGCTGCGGCGCAGCACCGCCGCCACCGCGGCGCACGAGCCGGCGTCGTTCGGCGCGGGCGGGTTGCGGATCGACGGTGAGCGCCGCGAGGTGCGAGTCGATGACCGCCCGGTGCCGCTGACCCGCACCGAGTTTGATCTGCTCCCCGCGCGGGCCGGGCGCCCGGGGCGGGTGTGGTCGCGGCCGGAGCTGGTCGGGCGGGTGCAGGGCGGGGAGTACGACGCCGCCGATCGCACCGTCGATGCGCACGTGAAGAACCTGCGCCGCAAGCTGGGGGATAGCTCGACCGAGCCCCGGTTCGTGGCCACGGTGCCCGGGATCGGCTACAAGCTGGCGGTGGCGCGCGATGCCTAAGCTCGGACGCGGGTTGCTTGGCGGCCGGTTCGCCCGCCGCCTCACGGTCGCCTTCGCCATCACCGCGGTGGCCGGTGCCGCGCTGACCGCGATCGTGGTCAATGTGGCCTTCGGTGCGCGTTTCGCCACCTATGTGGACAGTCAGCGCCAAGCCCGCGAGGACCAGGTCGTCGGGGTGCTGAGCGCGGAGTATCAGCGCGCCGGCGGCTGGCGGGTCGAGTCCTTGGACCGGCTCGCGTCGGGGTTGGTGATGTCCGGCGCGGACGTCGAGCTCCTCGCCGGAGACGGCACCCGGATTTGGTCACTGGCCCAGGCCGGCGCCGATCCGGCCATGGTGGCCATGCACAACCAGATGATGGGCGTACCCGACCTCGGAGCCGCCACCGCGCGGCCGGTCACTGTCAACGGCCAGCAGGTTGGCACTGCGGTGCTGCGGGTCCCGCAAGCCGCGCTGCCGGCCGCGGACGCGGCGTTGCGCACCTCGGTCAACCGGGCGCTGCTGGGTGGGGCGCTGGTCGCGGGCGCGGTCGCGCTGCTGGTCGGTCTGCTCATCGCCCGGCGTACCACCGCCCGGGTGGTCGAGCTGACCGCGGCCGCCGACGAGCTGGCCGCCGGGCGGCGCGACCGCCGCGCGGCGGTGTCCTCAACCGATGAGATCGGCGAGCTCGCCGCCTCGTTCAACACGATGGCCGACGCTGTGCAGCGTGAGGACGAGCTTCGCCGCGCCTTCGCCGCCGACGTCGCCCACGAGTTGCGCACCCCGCTGAGCATCCTGCAAAGCCAGCTCGAAGCCGTCCAGGACGGCCTCGTCGCACCGGAAACCGAGGTGATCGACTCGCTGCACGAGGAGGCGCTGCGGCTGGGCCGGCTGGTCGCCGATCTGGAGACCGTGGCCGCCGCCGACGCCGCTAGTTTCACCCTGGAGCGGCGCGAGCTGGCGCTGACAGAGCTGGTCGCCGACACGGTGGACGGTCTGGCCGGTCACGTCGCCGAGTCGGGACTCGAGATCGTCACCGATCTCGACCAGGTGAGCGTGGTCGCCGACCCGGTGCGGCTGCGTCAGGTCATCACCAACCTGGTGACCAACGCGACGAAGTTCACCCCGCCCGGCGGCACCATCACCCTGATCCTCCGCGCCCGGGACGGGTCCGCCGAGCTAGAGGTGGCCGACACCGGGGTGGGCATCCCCGCCGACGACCTTCCCCGGGTGTTCGACCGGTTCTTCCGCGGCGCCGCCTCGACCGGCCGAGGCTCGGGCATCGGGCTGGCGGTGGCCACCGAGCTCGTCACCGCGCACGGCGGGGAGATCTCGGTGGCCAGCGCACCCGGGCGGGGCGCCCGCTTCCTGGTGCGCCTGCCCGGCATTGCACAGCAACCGCATCGCGTCTTCACAGGATCTGCATCACCGCGACCTAGCGTCAGGGTCATCGGAGCACAACCCCGAACCCATGAGGAGTGAACTCGGTGCAGAAGAAGACACTGGTACGTACTGGCCTGGCCGCAGCGGCGGTCCTGGCTTTGTCAAGCTGATTTGGCCCCGGGGTGACGGTTTGTTTTGGCCCCACCTGCATCGTGCTGGCCGGGTCATGGGGTGGTCTGCTGGGCTTTGGTGTGGGCGAGGCGGTAGCTGGTGGTGCCGGTCTCGATGATGTGACCGTTGAAGGTGAGTCGGTCGACGATCGCGGTGCAGAGTCGGGGGTCGGTGAAGGTCTTGGTCCAGCCGCTGAATGGTTCGTTGGAGGCCACCGCTATGGCGTTGCGTTCCTCGCGTTCGGTGAGGACTTGGAACAGGAGTTCGGCGCCGCGCCGGTCCAGGGCGAGGTAGCCCAGTTCGTCAAGGCAGAGCAGGTCAACGCGGCCGTACCGGGCGATGACTTTGGTTAGGGTGCGGTCGTTGTCTGCTTCGGCGAGTTCGTTGACCAGCCGACTGGTCAGCACGTAACGGACCCGGTAGCCGGCCTCGGCGCCAGCGATGCCCAGGCCGATGAGCAAGTGGGTTTTCCCGGTTCCGGAGTCACCGATGAGGCAGACCGGGGAGCCGGTGGCGATCCAGGTGCCGGTGGCCAGGGTGGCGATGGTGGCCGGGTTGACAGTCGGGTTGGCCGCGTGGTCGAAGGCTTCGAGGCGTTTGCTGCGGGGGAACGCGGCGTCGTGGACCCGGCGGGCGCGGCGGCGTTGGTCGCGGTCGTCGCACTCGGCGAGCAGGGCCTCGGCTAAGAAGCCCGAGTAGCTGAGCTGCTCGCGTTCGGCGACGGCGATCATGTCGGCACCCGGGCGCGGATGGTGGGCAGCCGCAGGGTGCGGGCGGCGGTGTCGATCCCGGTCAACGCGGCCAGGTCACCGGGGCGCCCGGTCGGGGTGGTGCTCGCCGTTGGTGGGCCGGTGGTGGTCGTGGTCATGAGACGGCCTCTCCTGGGGTGTCGGGGCGTGAGTCGGGTCCGCTGGCGGGGTCGCGGCGGCGGAGCAGCTGGTCATAGGGGGTCACGGTGGGCAGCGGCCGCTCATCAGCCGGGAGCGCGGTGCCGGGGGCGAGGGGGCGCTCGGGCAGAGTCAACACCCGGCCGGATTGCCCACCGGTGCCCGCGGGGTGGCCCGATGCTGGTTGCTGCCCTGGCGCGGGGGTGGCCAGAGTGGCGGCGCGGCGGGCTTCCACGGTGACCAGCTCGGGGTTGGTCACGCCCAGCGCGAGCGCGGCGGTCATCCCGGCGATCACCGCACTCGCGGGCAGCCTGCGGTGCAACAACAGCACCTCGATCAGAACCCGGGTGCCCGCAGCGTCACTTCCGGCCGCGGTGCGCGCGGCCGCCCAGAACGCCTCCTGGGTGGCGGTGAACGCGCCCGTGGCGCGGGCCTGGGCCAGCGCGGTCGCGCCGGGCCGCGCGCCCGGTTTGCGGGCCAGCACCTCCAGGTAGTGGTCCAACACCAGCACCTCGGCACCGCGCACGGTGGCCCGCGGGTGGGCCGCGACCGTCCGAGCGCCGTCGAACACCAGCACCTCGGTGGCGCGCAGCAGCACCCGCACCCGGCGCCCGATCAGCTTGGCGGGTACCGAGTAGCGGCACTGCCGCACCGTGACCCGGGCGTAGCGATCGACCCGCGGGGACAGTGTCACTCCGGTCTCGAAGGCGTCGGCCGGCAACGGGGTCAGCGCCGTGGCCTCGCGGGCGAAGTCGTGCCCGACGCTGTGGGTCCGGTCGGCGATCCGCCGCGCGTCGTCGCGCTCGTCGTAGCCGGCCAGCAGGACGTTGAGCTCGGCGAGGCTGTCCACTTGGGGCATCGGGACCAAATGGGTGCGGCGGAATCGTCCACCCTCGCCCTCCACCCCGCCCTTCTCGTGCGCGCCGTCGCGGCCGGACAGCAGTAGAACGCGTCGAAACCATAGTGCGAGCGGAAACTCACCCAGCGGGACGACTCCAGCCGGTTGCGACCCGACAGCACCCGGCTCACCGCGGCCTTGAGGTTGTCGTAGCGCACGTGCACCACCGGCACCCCACCCAGCACGTCGAACGCCGCGACATGCCCTTCCAAAAAAGCTTCCTGGGACTGGGTGGCGAACGCCCGGTGCACCGCCTTGCCCGAGAACGACAACCGGAAGGTGAACAGGAACACCTTCGTCGTCACCCCGGCCAAGATGATCCACAAGTCGGCGAAGTCCACCTCGGCTTCCGCGCCCGGTTCGTGGGTCTGCGGCACGAACACCTCGCCCAGCGACCGGTCCGCCGCCGCCCAGATCTCCACTCGGCGCACCCGCACGTAGTCGCGCACCGTGGAATACGTGATCTCGTCCAGGCCGTGCTCGTCGACCAACCGGGCCAGCACCCGCCGAGCGGTATGGCGCTGCTTGCGCGGCGCGTCGAGGTCCTCGGTGAGCATCGCGTCGATCAACGGCTTGGCCGGGTCCAACCGCGGCGCGGCCCGCACCGGCGTCTTGCGCGGCGGCGGCTCCGCAGACCCCAGCGCTTGGCGCACCATCCGCCGATGCACCCCATACCGATCGGCCAACCCCCGGATCGAGAGCCCTTCCCGTCGATGATCCCGCCGGATCGCCTCGAACAACTCCACCTTCGACCTCGCCACCTGACCCCCCCAGCCCGCCGCGGACAACACCGCGGCGAGACTGCCGGTGGGGCCAACTCAGACCGTCATAACCGCCCCGGCGTGTCGGCAAGTGGGGCCAGATCAGGCCGTCACACCCGCCAATCACACCAACCAGGTGGGGCCGGATCAGGCCGACCAGGTGGGGCCAGATCAGGCTGTCAGAGCCACGGTCCTGAGCCTCGGGCTGGTCGGTGGCATCGCAACCGCCTCCACAGCCCCAGCGGCGGCCACCTCCGACCAGCCCAGCCCCCCGAACACCACCCAGATGATGGCGCTGATGGACCAGCACATGCGCCAGATGCTGCCGCTGCTGCCGGCCGACCAGCGCGCCCCCGCCCAGCGGATGCACGAGCAGATGCGCCCGCAGATGGAGAAGATGATGTCCGGCCACGACGGCACAGGCAGCATGATGGGCGGCCAGAACAGCATGATGGGCAGCCAGAACAGCATGATGGGCAGCCAGAACGACACGGGCGGGACGACCGGCGGCTGACGATTCGCCACATGACCGCCGCAACGGGACGCTGGGGGTGGTCTCAACCCGCAGCGTCCCGGCGCCAAGCACTGCTCGATCCGTTGATCGTCGGGCTAGATCTCGACCACCTGCCGCACCCGGCCCAGCACGACGTCGCAGGCCTGCCCATCGATCACCGGGATGGTCGGCGGCGGGCATCGTGCTGCGGGTGCCCGCCGCGGCGGTTGAGTAGGGGTGTAGCGAAGGTTGCTGCTACCAGCCGCAAACGAGGGCGTTCCCGCTGGTAGGGATCCTGCCTCCGGTCAGGCTTGACACCTCTCGGATCTTGCTCTGACCTAAGACATACCCACCATCACCAGCGCAAACACACTCGTCTGCGCCTGGTGACAGCGAGCTCCACGACACCCCGACACGATGCTGGTCGAACACGACGAGAACTCCCGCCGGCTCGACGTGCCAGATGGTGCGAGTGCGGCGACCAAGGGGTAGGGGTTGGGGTGTGGCGACCAGGGCTGGTTCGGTGTGGCGACGGTTAGCGTAGATCTTGGCGTAGCAAGGCGGCGTTCATTGCGGCGGCGGCTTGCGCCCCTTCGGCTGCAGCGACGATGGCGAGCTGGGCTTGGCGGGACGCATCGCCCGCGACGAATAGGCCTGGAACGTTGGTGGATTCGTTCTCGCCGGTCTGCACGGTCCCCTCGGAGTTGAACGTGCACCCAAGCGCCGCGGCCAGCCCGGAGCGCTCCTTCTGCCCGGTAATGAAAAACAGCGCCCGTCGGGGCAGCAGCCCGCCGTCGATGAACCGCACCGCGGTGAGCTGCCCGTTGTCTGCGCACAAATCAGCGATGTGTCGTTCTTCGACGGCAATACCGTTGCGGGCCAACCGGTCCCGGTCCTGATCGTTGAGTTCACCCGGCCCGTCGGTGCATAAGCTCAGGTCATGGCTCCAGGTGGTCAGCTCAAGGGCGAGCCCGACACCGCGATGGCCGCGGCCGTAGACGGCGATCGGCTGGTCGCGTCGTTCCCATCCATCGCAGTAGGGACAATGGAAGACACTGCGCCCGTAGCACTCGTCCAGCCCGGGCAACGCGGGTAGCTCATCGACGACACCGGTGGCGAGCAGCAGCAGCCGGCAGTGAATCCCCGGCCCGTCCGCGAGCTCAATTCGGAAGCCGAGCTGCGTCCTTGCGGCGGTGCGGACAGCGATGTCGCGCAGCTCCACGGTGGGGTAGCTGGCGAGCTCAGCGCGACCGCGCTCACGCAGGCTGGCGGGGGCGGTGCCATCGCGTCCGATGAAGGCGTGCATTGCCTGGCTGCACGCATTGCGGTACTCGCCGCTGTCGCAGACCACTACCTGGCGGCGGCACCGTCCGAGCACGATCGCTGCGCTGAGTCCGGCCGGTCCCGCGCCCACGATGACGACGTCATAGCTGATCACGTTTTCTCCTGGCGTCGGTCGGGCAGTGGCGCTGTCCGTCATGGCTGTGGAGAGGCTTCCTCGCAGGATTTCAGCCGGTCAGCGCCAGCGGAAAGGGGCACTCCGGCGTTCTCGGCGGTGTCGAAGTCGTCGTCGATGACGACCACCGTGCGGGCGGTGCGGGCGAGCAGCGACGCGGCCGCGGTGGCCCGGTAGCCGCTGGCGCAGTGCACCCACACCGCACCTGGTGGGACCGCGTCCAGCCGGGCGGGCAACTCGGGCAGCGGCACGTGCACGGCGCCCTGCACGTGCGAGGCGTTCCACTCGGTGTCGAGCCGGACGTCGAGCACCACCTCGACGGGGGGCAGGTCGGCTGTCCGGTGCCCGGTGAGTTCGCCCGCCAGGTCGGTGAAGCTCGCGCTGGGCAGGCTGGTCACTTGCGCAGGATCCGTGGCGAGCTCGTCGGGGCTCCCGGTGGCGGCGGCGACCGGGTTGATGCCGATGCGGACCAGCTCCCGCTGGGCCTGGGCGACCTGGGCCGGGCCCTGCCCGAGCAGGGTGACGCGGCGTCGTGCCCGGCCATCCAGCCCAGCCAGGTCGCCATCGGCCCGTCCAACCCGAGGTTGACGGTTCCGGCGAGGTGCGTGTCGAGGTAGGCCTTGCGGGAGCGCAGGTCGACCACCCACTCACCGGCGCGCAGCCGCTGCGCCAGCTCGACCGGGTCGGCCGGCGATCGCGGGCGCAGGGCCACCGACGCCGGACCGGCCGCATTGAGCACACCCATGTGGGCGTAGTACGCGGGGTAGGCACCCAACCCGGACAGCGTCTCGCGCACGAACTCCTCGCGAGCCAGCCGCAGCACCGGGTTGAGCTGACGCTCCCGGCCCAGGGTGGAGGAGTCCCCGGAGGCGGGGCTGGCGGTGCAGAAGCTGCCGAACCCGTGCGTGGGCCACACCTGCGTCCCGCCGGGCAGCGTCGCGGCCAGCGTGCGCGCCGAGGCGTGCTGGGCCCGCGCCAGGGTTTCGGCGTGCTCACCGCCCAGCAGGTCCGTGCGCCCGGTCGTGCCGTAGAGCAGCGACCCGCCGGTGAACACCCCCAGCGGCCCGTCGTGGCCGTCCAGGATGTAGGACAGGTGGTGGAAGGTGTGGCCCGGGGTGGCCAGTACTCGCAGCCGCAGCCGCGGCGACACCTCCAGCACGTCCCCGTCGGCCACCCCCAAGCGATCGAATTGCACGTCGTCGGCGGCGGACATCGCGTAGACCGCACCGGACAGGCGGGCCAGCTCCAGCCCCCCGGAGACATAGTCGTTGTGCAGGTGGGTCTCCACCACGTGCGAGATCCGGACCCCCAGCCGGCCGGCCAGGGCGAGCACCCGGTCCACATCACGTTGCGGGTCCACCACCACCGCCACCTTGCCGTCGGTGGCCAGATAACTGCGATCCCCCAGCGACGAGGTCTCGATCATCTCGACATCGATCACGAGTTAACCTCCGTACCTTGATTGAATTGACGTCAGCACCGGTCCAGGCTGGTGTTCAGGCTGACGCTCGCCGCACCCGTGGCGTGGGGGTGACACGCCCGCGGGGCGAGACCGCCGATGCGGCGCTCGCTCGCGCCATCGCTGTGGAGCCAGTTCAACCCGTCGAGTTCGTTGTGGCACGCTGGGCAGCCCCGCAGGGTTCCCGCAGCCCGACCGCGCCGATCGGTCACCCTGGCGTCACGCTCAGGCATCCACGCCAACCACGGCGTGGCATGCGCACCGCCGACTACGACCACTGCGTTCCTGTGGTAGACGACGCGTTGAACAGCCCGACGCGGTGGACAGGCCCGAGGCGTTGAGCAGCGATTAGGCAATCCCGATGTCGGCGTGGTGCAGGCCGGGGCCGTCGGCGGTCAGGACGGCCTCGCCGTTGCCGGCGCGGCACAGCGCACGCACCGTCCAGGTGCCCGGTGCGGCGAAGAACCGGAAGTCGCCGGAGGCCGAGGACACGACCTCGGCGGTGAACTCGCCGCAGCTGTCGAGCAGCCGGACGAAGGCCCCACCGACGGGTAGGCCACCGGCGACGACGCGACCGGCGAGCACGGTCTGGCTGGTCAGATCGGTGCCGGCGGGCAGCGCCACGCCCTGCTCAGGTGCGCCGCACATCAGGTGCCGGTCCCCAGCTCGATCGGCACGCCGATGAGCGAGCCGTACTCGGTCCAGCTGCCGTCGTAGTTCTTGACGTCGCGATGGCCGAGCAGCTCGTGGAGCACCACCCAGGTGTGGCTGGAGCGCTCGCCGATGCGGCAGTAGGCGATGGTCGGCTTGCCCTGGTCGTAGCCGGCCTCGCCGTAGAGCGCGGTGAGCTCGGCGTCGGACTTAAAGGTGCCGTCCTCGTTCGCGGCCTTGCTCCACGGGATGTTGATCGCCG
>JBBPZY010000225.1:0-14027 GCA_038276315.1 Mycobacteriales bacterium | reverse complement strand
CCGCGGCCGCTCCTACCTGGTCAGCGCCCGCAACCACGGCGTCCAGGCCATCGACGCCATCCACAACGCCCTCACCGGCAACCCCTGGCTCCCCACAGTCTCAACGGCATGACATCACAGCTCCACCCGTGAATGGACACTGCTGGTCGGCCTCGATCAGAAGCTTTACTACTCGATCGGGGATCGGGGGAACAACCAGCTTCAACGCTTTTGTAACCCTACCCGAGCGCAAAATCTCCCCACCGCAGAAGACGTCGGTAACCGGAACTGGGCGACCTACGTCGGAAAAATCCTGCGGCTAAACCTCGACGGCAGCTACTCGTATGGTCACCGGAACCCGCAGGGCCTGGTCTTCGGACCAGGCCGGCCGGCCAGCGACGTCAACCGCGTGCGATGTAGAGGTCCCTTAGCAGTCCGGTCTCCAATTCCATGTCCGCAATGCGCGCCTTGACCACGTCACCGATGCTGACCAAGCCGACCAGCTCGCCACGGTCCACTACGGGCAGGTGGCGGTAACGGGAAGCCGTCATCTGTTGCATCAGCCGTGTGATGCTGTCCACCGGAGAGCACACCGGAACGTCGCGCGACATCACTTTGGTGACCTGCATGGTCAGCAGCTTGGCGCCGTATTTACCGAGACCGCGGATGATGTCGCGCTCGGTCAGCGTGCCTACGAGCGGCCGCTGCTCGTGCTCGTCGCAGACGACCAGCGCGCCGATCTGAGGAGGCCCGTTCAGCCGGCCGACCGCCTCGGCGATGCTCGCGTCGACCTCGATGATCTCTACCGATCGACCCTTGGACTTGAGGATTTCCTCGACCTTCATCAGTGCCCTCCCGACGCCGCAGGTACTCCCATCGTCCCGCGTGGCGGGGGCGGCCACCAGAGCGTTCGCCCAAGCATCACTGTGACGCCGACCTCAGTCGACCCCTCACCGTGGGCTGAACCACGAAGGGCCGCTAAGGGATGGCTAGCTCACCGTGCCGGCCTCCGTGGCGGCCTTGGGCGTCGCGGCAAGGCTGGCCTCGGCGAGTCGGACCCGCGCCTGTAGCGACCGGTACTCCTCGTGAGCCGCGGAGGATGCGGGATTTGAACCCGCGAGGGTTTTAACACCCAACACGATTTCCAATCGTGCGCCATAGGCCACTAGGCGAATCCTCCGCTGCGGAGGCTACCGCGCGTATCGCGACGGAGCCAAAGCTGCTGCTAGTTCGCCTCGTTGACCGGCCTGAGCGCGCCGGTGGCGGGGCCGTCGAGAGGGTGTCGTGCTCTGGATGCCGGTACCCCCTAGACTGGGCGGCGGACCCCGCGCGGCGTCCATCTTGCGAACTCCCCCAGGGTCGGAAGGCAGCAAGGGTCAGCATGCTCTGGCGGGTGCGCGGGGTCCCCTTCACGCAAGACGCGCACGCGTTCGAGCGGAGGCGGACCGCACAACGTGAGCCAGCAGGATGCCCAGGAGCAGGGCGGCGCAGCGCCGGCGGAGGCTGTCCCAGACACCGAAACGGCGGGCTAGCGGTCTACTGACCCCGTCGAGGAGATAACCCCATGCGACCCCAGACCTCAGTCCGCGGACGGGTCGCCAGCACCGTCGCGACGGTGGCGATGGTGACGCAGTTGACTCCCCGGATGACGCGAGTCCGGCTCGTCGACGACAGTCTGGTCGGCTTAGCCGCAGTTCCCGGGCAGACGGTGAAGATCTACGTTCCAGACCTCGTCAGCGAGCTGCCGGTAGCCCGGGACTACACGGTGCGTGACTACGATCCAGCGCGCCCGAGCCTGGACATCGATGTCGTGCTACATGGTGATGGCCCCGCAGCCAACTGGGCGCGGCGGGTGCGTCGCGGTGACACCCTGGCGTTCGTCGGTCCGAGCGGTCGCTACCGGCCCGATCCGCAGGCGGACTGGCATCTGTTCGCCGGCGACGAGACCGCCCTGCCGGCGATCCAAGCCTATGTAGCGATGCTGCCGGCGAACGCCTGCGCGCTGGTCTACATCGAAGTCGCCGACGCCGCCGAGCAGCAGCCGATTCCGGGTGTGTCCTGTCCAACGGTGTGCTGGCTGCACCGCGGTGAGGTGGCGCCGGGCCGGAGCACGGTGTTGTACGACGCTCTGCATGGCGTACCGCTACCACCCGGGAAGGGTCGGATCTGGCTCGCCGGCCACACCCCGACGGTGCGACAGATCCGGGCGCATCTGCTCAACCAGCGCGGCGTCGATCGCCGCGCCCTGTATGTCAAGGGCTTCTGGGACCGCCAAGGGTCAGTGGCCGGCGCGGCTACTCAGTGATAACATCAATCGATGGATCAATCGATTGGTGGTGTCACATGTCCGGAACGGAACGCAGGGTCAGCGCGACCGAGGCTCGGGTGCGCTTCGGTGAGCTGCTCGACGGGGTGACGGCCTCTCACGATGTCGTCTTCGTAGAACGGGCCGGGAAGGAGGTTGCCGTGGTGGTGTCTGTGGAGGACTGGGAGGCGGCGTGCAAGGGCCGGTCCGGCAAGTGGGCCCGGGCCAACGCGATGCTCGCCGAGTACCACGAGCGGTTGCGGGCGGAGGGCGCGATCGAGCGGCTGAAGGACTTCGACGTGGAGGAGGCGATCCGTGCCGGACGGGAGGAGCGGTACGAGCAGCTTTACCCTCGCGTGCGTTGACGCGAGCCTGGTAGTCCAGATCCTCGGTGTGGATTCCGCAGCTCTGGCCGGGTGGGAGCGGCTTGCTCAATTGGACGGCGACCTGATCGCGCCAAGCCTGCTGTACTACGAGGTCGCCAACGTGTTGCACAAGCAGAAGCGGGTAGGAATGATCAGCGCGGAGACGGCTCAGGACGGGCTGCGTCGCGTCATGAACCTGCCCATCGAGCTGCACGGCGATCCGGGGCTGCACTCCAGGGCCTTGGAGATAGCCCACGAGCAGCACCTACCGGCGACGTACGACGCGCACTACGTCGCGCTCGCGGAGCGTTTCCGGGTGCCGTTGTGGACGTGCGACCGACGGCTCGCCGACGCGCTGCGTGACGGGTCACCGGAGGTGCACCTCGTGCTGTGCGGACCGTCGTAGTCGCCGGGTAGCCTCGCCGCCGTGGCACTGGCTCTCTACCGCAAGTACCGCCCGGCGGCGTTCGCCGAGGTGGTCGGCCAGGAGCACGTCACCGAACCGCTGCGGACGGCCCTGGCGGCCGGTCGGATCAACCACGCCTACCTGTTCTCCGGCCCGCGTGGTTGCGGAAAGACATCCAGCGCGCGGATCCTGGCCCGCTCGCTGAACTGCGTGCAGGGGCCGACGCCGGACCCGTGTGGGACCTGCCCGTCATGTGTTGCGTTGGCCCCCGAAGGCCCCGGATCGCTCGACGTCGTCGAGCTCGACGCAGCCAGCCACGGCGGCGTGGACGATGCCCGCGACCTGCGGGATCGGGCGTTCTACGCCCCTGCCGAATCCCGGTACCGGGTATTCATCATCGACGAGGCCCACATGGTCACCGCGCAGGGTTTCAACGCCCTGCTCAAGATCGTGGAGGAGCCTCCGGAGCATCTCGTTTTCGTCTTCGCCACCACCGAGCCGGAGAAAGTGCTGGCGACCATCCGGTCCCGCACCCACCACTACCCGTTCCGGCTGCTGCCACCGAGCACCATGCGCAGGCTGCTGGAGCAAGTGTGTGCTCAGGAGGGCGTAACGATCGAGCCGGCGATCTACCCGCTGGTCATCCGCGCCGGCGGTGGTTCGGCCCGGGACTCGCTGTCCGTGCTGGACCAACTGCTCGCCGGAGCCGGCCCCGAGGGGGTCACCTATGCCCGGGCGGTGGCGCTGCTCGGGGTCACCGACGTCGCACTGATCGACGACATGGTCTCGGCGCTGGCCGCCCAGGACGGCGCCACGGTGTTCGGCACTATCGACCGGCTAGTCGAAGCGGGACACGATCCCCGCCGCTTCGCCGCCGACCTCCTGCAGCGCTTCCGCGACCTGGTGCTGCTGCGAGTCGCTCCGGAGCCGGCCTGCCATGGGCTGATCGACGCTCCGCAGGATCAGCTCGCGACGATGACCGCCCAAGCTGAAACCCTCGGCGCGGGGAGCCTCACCCGGTTCGCTGACATCACGCACAGCGGGCTCGTCGAGATGCGCGGAGCGACCGCGCCTCGGCTGCTATTGGAACTGCTGTGCGCCCGGATGCTGCTGCCGGCCGTCGCCGAAGGCGATGGCGCCGTGCTACACCGGCTGGAGCGCCTGGAGCGACGAATCGCCATCGTCCCGTCGCCGGTCGTCCAACCGCCGGTCGTCCAACCGCCGGTCGCCCAACCACCAGCCGTCCAACCGCCGGTCGTCCAACCACCGGCTGCCCAACCACCAGCCGCCCAACCACCGGCTGCCCAACCACCAGCCGCCCAACCACCAGCCGCCCAACCACCGGTCGCGCAGCCGCGGGCACCCGTCGGCGCCCAGTCCGGGCCCGCGCCGGATCAGCTCGACGCCGCCGCGGTGCGACGGGTGTGGCCGGCCCTGCTGGACGCGGTGCGCGAACAGAGCCGGACAACCCAGGTCCTGCTCAGCAACGCCACCGCGAGCGCGGTACAAGGCTCCACTCTTGTTCTGACCCTGCCTAACGCCCCGCTTGCCCGTCGGCTGGGTGATGACCGCAATGTGGAACTGATCAGGGCTGCGCTACGCACTGTTCTGGGTGTTGACTGGCAAGTCCGCTGCGAGCACGTCGACGGCGAGGCCGGTGCGGGCGGGGACAACAAGCCGCAGCGGGCCGTCCGCCCACCGCAACGCTCGGCGGAACGTCCCACCTACCGTCGTCCGGCGACGGCCCCGGCTCCGGATGACGGTATTCCTCCACCGCCCGAACGCTCGGATCCTGCTGCCCCTGGTGCAGCGGACTTACCACACGCTCCGATGGATGACGACGAGGCGATGCTTGTCGAGGCGGCCGGCATGAGCCAAGAGCGTCCCAGCCGTCGCGACCCCGAGGAGGTCGCCCTGGAGTTACTCGCCGAACAACTCGGCGCCCGACGCATCGACTCGTGAATCGCCGACTTGCTGACCCGCTTCTCACGACCCAGTGCCTCGACGATCTGCCTGGCCTGACCAGACGTCGACGGGCACGGAGCATCGCACCACATTGGCCCTACGCACCGCACCGCACCGGCAGGTGAGTGGATCTTTTGTGGAGGTGCCCATTAGCTCCACCAAGGGCGTAGCGGTACGTGGGCGTTGCCGGTGCCGTCGGGGCGTACTGCCAGCACTTGGTGCAGCTGTATGCCGTTGCGCTCGAAGGCCAATCGAGAAGAGCCCATGTATAGCCCCCACACCCGAGCGGTGGGCTCGCTGACCTCGGCCACGGCCTCGTCCCAGTGCTCGGCGAGGTTGGCGCACCACTGCTTGAGCGTCAACGCGTAGTGCTCCCGCAGGTTCTCCACGTGACGCACCTCGAAGCCGATGTTCTGCGCCTCGGTGATGATCTTGCCGGCGCTGGCCAGCTCGCCGTCGGGGAACACGTAGCGATCGGTGAACGCATCGGTCTGACCTCGGTTGCGGTTGTCCGGTTGGGTGATGCAGTGGTTGAGTAGCCGGCCGCCGGGGCGCAGCTTGGCCAGTAGCAGCGCGAAGTACGACCGGTAGGTGTGTACCCCGACATGTTCGGTGAGCCCGATCGAGCTCACCGCGTCGTAGCCGCTGCCCGGAGCGTCCCGGTAGTCCAGATAACGTACCTCCGCGAGCCCACTGAGACCGTCGCGCAAGATCGCCTGCTGCGCCCAGCGGGCCTGCTCCGCGGACAGTGTGACGCCCAGCGCACGGACCCCGTGGCGAGCGGCGTAGCGCACCATCCCACCCCAGCCGCAGCCGACGTCGAGCAGCCGCATCCCGGACCGCAGCCCCAGCTTGTCGGCGATCAGCTCATGTTTGCGCTCCTGGGCCTGCTCCAGGCTGGCCTCCGAATGGTCGAAGACGGCGCAGGTGTAGGTCATCGATGGCCCGAGCACCAGCTCGTAGAAGCGGTTGGAGACGTCGTAGTGATGGTGCACCGCCTCGGAGTCCCGCTGCCGGGAATGCGCCAACCCTTCGATCGTCCGGCGCCACCGGGGCCGCGTCTCCTGCGGCGGCGGGGGCACCGGCCGAAGCCGCTGCCAGCCCAGCGAGCGAGTGATCAGCGCCAGTTCGGCCATGGTCGGACGCCGGAAATGCAACTGGTAGGCCATCACCCGCATCGCCTCGTACGGGTCACCGGGGTGCACTCCCTCGGCATGTAGATCACCGGCGATGTAGGCCCGCGCCATGCCGAGGTCGCCCGGCGCGGTGAACAGGTAGGTGGCACCCCGCGGGGTGGCCAGGTGCACGCTGATCTCGGCGTCGGGCGGTCCGGTGGCACTGCCGTCGTAGGCGGTGAACCGGACCGGGAACCGACCATCGGTGAGTAGGTCGACGATGCCCGCCAGCGACAGCCGGTCGCCCTTCACCGGGTCAGCCGCGGGAGTGCGGCGCCGGAAGGTCGTCATTGACGTCGCACCGCCTTCGCGTAGAGGTCCAGGAGTCGCTGGTCTGGGTCATAGCGCTGTTTCAGCGCCGCGTACTGCTCGCCGCCGTAGCGGGCATCGAACTCCTCGCGTGAGTAAAACGAGTCCGAGTACAGCGACTTGTGGCCGCCCACCGCGTCAACCTGGCCTTCGATCACCCGGTTGGTAGCGCTGGAGCACGCTCCGCAGGCGATCGGCACGCTGGCCCAGAAGCCGACATTGACGTACTCCCGTCCCCGTTCCAACGGATACAGCGGCCAGGTGCGATCACCGCGCAGCCGCAATGGGCACAACCACACCGGCTCGATGCCGACGTGCTCGACGAACCAGCGCAGGAATTGCGCAGTGCGCTCCAGCGGGATTTCGACGTCCTGGATCACGCGCTCCCGGCGCGGGCGGCCGCGCCACTGCTCCCAGCGGTTCTCCAGGTCGAAACGATTCGCCAACGCCACTATTTTCCAGTACACGTCGCTGCGGCGCAGCCGACCCGGCCACAACGGCCGGATCAGTGGGTGCTGGACTCCGAAGGCGCCCGAGCACCAGAACCAGTCGGTGTCCCAACGCCACAGGTAGTCGTGGGTAGCCAGCATGTCGTGGCGGCGCTGCTGGATCGATCGGTAGTAGATCTGCTGACCCGTGTAGCCGCTGGCCGGTCCACTGTGATCGGTGCGCCGGCCCAGCGTCAGATAAGACTCGGTAGGCGAGAACATCACACCATCGAGGTAGTCGACGTCCTCGCCATCCCATTCCCGGGTCGCCACGATCAGCCCTATTGCGGAGCACAGCTCATCCAGATCGCCGAACCGCACATGCCGTAGCGCGACGTGCGAGCGCACCGGCTCCAACTCGATACGCAACCGCGTGGCATAGCCCAGGGTGCCGTAAGAATTGGGAAATCCGGCAAACAGCTCGTCGCCGGGTATTGCCGTGACAATCTCGCCGGCGCCGGTGAGCAGGTCTAGCTCCAGGACTGACTCGTGCGGCAGGCCGTTGCGAAACGACGCCGCCTCGATGCCCAACCCGCTCACCGCGCCGCCGAGAGTGATCGTCTTGAGCTGCGGCACGACCAGCGGGGTCAGCCCGTGCGGCAACGTCGCGGCGACCAGATTCTCGTAAGTGCACATGCCTGCGACATCGGCGGTGCGGCTGGTCGGGTCCACCTCCAGCACCCCGTCCAGGCCTGAGACATCCAGGCCTGGACCCGCCGCGGCGCGGGATCGGAACAGGTTCGACGTCGGCTTGGCCAGCCGCACCGGCGACCCCGCTGGGATCGCTCGGTAACTGGCTTGCAGCCGTGCAACGGCATCGTGATGGCTGCGCCACACCCCGATGAGCTGCACGCCCTTTACGCTACGGCCAAACCCGGCCCGACCGCACCGGTTTCTGGCGATGCCGACATGGTTACCCTGTGGCGGGACAATACTGTGCGCACCCGGGTCGTTTACCTCAAGCGGGCCCGGACTCGACGAAAGGAGCTGCGGTGCAACCCGGCGGAGCGCCTGACATGCAGATGATCCTGCAGCAGGCCCAGAAGATGCAACAAGAGCTAATGAGCGCGCAGGCCGAACTCGCAGAGGCGGAGGTCACCGGCCAGGCCGGTGGTGACCTGGTCACGGTGACGTTGGCCGGCTCCGGGGAGGTTCTCAGCGTGACGATCGACCCCAAGGTGGTCGATCCCGACGATGTGGAAACCCTGCAGGACCTCGTAGTGGGCGCGATGATCGATGCGCACCAGGCCTTGCAGGACCTGACCCAGCAGAAGATGGGTCCGCTGGCCCGCGCGCTTGGTGGGCCTGGCGGAGATCTCAGCCTGCCCGGCATGTGACCCGCCCGGGTAACTGCGGTACTGCCATGATGGCAGCGTGTATGAGGGAGTCGTCCAAGACCTGATCGATGAGCTGGGGCGGCTGCCCGGCGTGGGGCCGAAGAGCGCCCAGCGGATGGCCTTCTACCTGCTGGCCGCTGATCCGGCTGACGTGACCCGGTTGCAGGAGGCACTGCAGCGGGTCAAAGACGGCGTGGTGTTCTGTGCTGTCTGCGGCACGGTCGCCGAGAAACAGACGTGCCGGATCTGCGCTGACCCGCGCCGCGATGTGCGGGTGATTTGTGTGGTCGAGGAGCCCAAGGACGTGGTCGCGGTGGAGCGGACTCGTGAGTTCACCGGCCGTTACCACGTGCTGGGCGGGGCGCTGGATCCACTGTCCGGTGTCGGCCCCGACCAGCTTCGGATCCGCGAACTACTCACCCGGATCGGTGTCGACGATGTCACCGAAGTGATCATCGCGACGGATCCGAATACCGAGGGCGAGGCCACCGCCACGTATCTGGCGCGGATGTTGCGGGACTTTCCCGGCCTGTCGGTGACCAGGCTCGCCTCTGGGCTACCGATGGGCGGGGACTTGGAGTTCGCTGACGAGCTCACCCTCGGCCGTGCACTGTCCGGCCGTCGCGCCGTCTGAGCTTCACGAAGCGTCACCTGGATGCTTGTGGCACTCGCGTACAGCTTGCGAGCGGCCACAAGCATCCAGGTGGCCCCCAAACACCCCCGACGGACTCAGTCGTCGTCGGGGGGATCTTCGACCAGAGTCATCGGTGCGAAATACCACTCCTGGTCGGACAATGCACTTGCGCAGCGCGGGCACGCGCCACGCTGTCGGCGGGCGGATCGAACCACTGACCACGCCTCATTCAGCTGGCGACGCTCCTCGGCCTGCCGGCGAAGCGTGGCTTGTAAAGCCTGGATCGTCCAGGTCGCTCCGAGCAGCAGCCCGGCGCTTACCAGCAGGACCGCACCCAGTATCTGTGGGCTCACCGCGTTGTGCGGTGGGTCCCGCCACGACGTTTCGCTCCCTGGCCACGGCCCGGAGGCCGAGTCCCGGGGAGGCGTGTCGCGCTCCGGTGAGATGCTGACATGATCGCCTTCCCCTTTCGCCATCGATGGTGCGGTCTGCGCTGCGGGCCGGGGGTCGCCCGGACCATGGTGCTCGGCGCTGCTAAACGCCAGGACTGTAGCGTGCATCACGCAACTGATTCATGCAATTGCATGGAGAGATCTCTTGGTGGGATTCACTGGAGCGGAGTAGCGTGTCGCTTTTCCAGTCCCGTGGGCAGCTGGACATCCTGCTCAACCGGGCGGTGAAGGGCGGAGGCGCGCGATGTCCCCAGCACGTGGACCGGTGGTGCCGCGGCGCAGGCTAGGCGCCGAACTTCGCGCCCTGCGCGAGCAGGCCGGACTCACCATCGAAGACGTCGCCAAGGAACTGGAGTGCTCGGTTTCCAAGGTGAGCAGGCTGGAGACCGGTCAGGGAATCCCCAAGAGCCGCGACGTTCGCGACCTGCTCGACCGCTACGGGATCACAGATCAAGCGCATCGAGACCGCTTGATGCGCCGGGTGCGGGAGGGCAACCGCCAGGGTTGGTGGGATGACTTCTCCGACGTGCTGGCGCCGGATCCCGGCGATCCGCTACTGCCTGACAACCCCAGCCGGTACGTCGCTCTGGAGCAGGACGCCAGGGAGCTGCGCAGCTTCGAGACGACCCTCATGCCTGGCCTGCTGCAGACCGAGGACTACGCGCGCGCCGTCCTCAGCGCACTGTCTACCGCGAACAGTGAGGCCACCGACCGCCGTGTCGAGCTGCGGATGCGAAGGCAGGACCGCCTGTATGCCGCCAAGGACCCGCTGACCGTCCACACGGTGCTCGATGAAGCGGTGCTGCGCCGTCAGATGGGCGGAGAGCAGGTGCTGCGAGGGCAGCTCGAGCGGCTGCTCGCCGACGCGCAACGCCCGAACATCACCATCCAGGTGCTCCCGTTCGGCAGTGGGGCGCACCCCTCGATTGCGGGGTCCTTCGCGGTGCTAGCGTTCCCCGATTCCGACGATAACGATCTCGTCTACATTGAGGGTCATCTCGGTGACCTCTATATCGAGAAGGAGCACGATGTGGGTGTCTACCAGCAGATGTTCGACGTGCTGGTTGACATGTGCATGAGTGCTGAGCAGTCCGCGGGGCTCCTTGCCACCATTGTGCAGGGTAGCGATGACTAAGAGGGGGAAGATCGAGTGACCATTGAGTTGCACCGCACACTGTTGTTCCGGACGAGCACCCGGTGCGGCTCAGGGGGATGTGTGGAGGTGGCGCCGCTGCCTGATGGCGGCGCCGCAGTACGGGACGCTAAGGACCGCACGCGTGAACCACTCACATTCACTGGGCAGGAGTGGGCCGACTTCGTCTCAGGCGTGAAAAGCGGCGAGTTCGACTTCTGAGCCTTGCTGGCGGACGGTGATCAGTGTCTGTGTGCCGTGGGCTACATCCGATGTCGCTCACGGCACACAGATGGTGATCAGAATGGTGAGGCGGTTGCGGTCCAGCTAGCGCAGGGTGCGGTTCACCGCCGACACGACCGCGTTGAGCGAGGCGGTGACGATCGATCCGGAGACGCCGACGCCCCACAGCACCTGCTCGTTGACGGTGCACTCGACGTATGCCGCTGCTGCGGCGTTGTCGCCGGCCGACATCGCGTGTTCGAAATAGTCCAGCACCCGAACGTCAAACCCCAGCGCGGCTAGGGCGTCTACAAAGGCCGCGATCGGACCGTTGCCCGAGCCGCTGATCTGATGTTCCTCGCCTTCCACCATGACGCTGGCACAGATCTCGTCGTGGCCTTCGCCGTCGTCGGACAGCTGGTGGCGCAGCACGCGCAGCGGGGTGCGCCGGTGCAGGTAGTGCTCGGCGAAGATGTCCCAGATCCGCTGCGACGAGATCTCACCACCGTCGGTGTCGGTGTGCTGCTGGATGATCCGCGAGAACTCGATCTGCAGCCGGCGCGGCAGATCCAACTGATGTTCGGCTTTCATGACATAGGCGACGCCGCCCTTGCCGGACTGGGAGTTCACCCGGATCACGGCCTCGTAGGTGCGCCCGACATCCTTGGGATCGATCGGCAGGTACGGCACTTCCCAGTGGTGTTCGTCCACCTCGACCGCAGCCGCAGCGGCGTCGGTCTCCATTGCCTGCAGTCCTTTGTTGATCGCGTCCTGGTGGCTGCCGGAAAAGGCGGTGTAGACCAGGTCACCACCGTAGGGATGGCGCTCGGGAACTGGCAGCTGGTTGCAGTACTCCACTGTGCGGCGGATCTCGTCAATGTCGGAAAAATCGATCTGAGCGTCGATGCCCTGGCTGAACAGGTTCATTCCCAGTGTCACCAGACACACATTGCCGGTGCGCTCCCCGTTGCCGAACAGGCAGCCCTCGATGCGTTGCGCGCCAGCCTGGTAGCCTAGCTCGGCGGCGGCCACCGCGGTGCCGCGGTCATTGTGCGGGTGCAGCGAAAGGATCACCGCGCTGCGCCTGTCCAGGTTGCGGTGCATCCACTCGATCGAGTCGGCGTAGACGTTGGGGGTGGCCATCTCGACGGTGGCCGGCAGATTAAGGATCACCGGCGCCTCCGGCGTCGGCTCCCAGATCTCGGTGACCGCGTTACACACTTCCACCGCGTAGCTCAGCTCAGTGCCGGTGTAGGACTCCGGTGAATATTGGAACCGAAAATCGGTTTCCGAGTACTTACCCGCGTACTCGACCAGCATCTCGGCCGCCGAAGTGGCGATCTTTTTGATTCCCTCGCGCTCCTCCCGAAAGACCACGCGACGCTGCAGAATCGACGTCGAATTATAGATGTGCACGATTGCCCTAGCCGCTCCGTGCAGGGCCTCGAAGGTACGCTCGATCAGCTCGGGCCGGCACTGTGACAGCACCTGGATGCGCACGTCCTCGGGCACCGCGTCCTCAAGGATGATCTCCCGAACGAAGTCGAAGTCGGCCTGGCTGGCCGACGGGAAGCCGACCTCGATCTCCTTGTAACCCATTCGCACCAGCAGCTCGAACATGCGTCGCTTGCGGATTGGGCTCATCGGGTCGATCAGGGCCTGGTTACCGTCTCGGAGGTCCACCGCGCACCACAGCGGTGCCCGGCTGATGGTGACGTCGGGCCAGGTGCGGTCCGGCAGGGATACCGGCTCTACGGTCTGGGCGAAGGGTCGATAGCGATGCACGGGCATCGCGCTGCCGCGCTGGACGTTCCAGCTGGCTTGGTCTGTCGGAGCCGGGCCGGCAGGAACCCGGATTCGGCTGATGCTGCCTGCGGCGAAGGTGCTGGCGCTGATGTCGGCGGGCTGGGTAGTCATCTGCTTCTGTGCCATCTCTCGGGCTCTCGGCTAGCCGGATATCCGACCGGCGGATGCGCGCGAGCGACTCCGCGACGGGGGGCCGGTCGTCGTCAGACCCCGTCGCGGCAGCGAAGCAGGAGAGCACGTGCCACCCGATCACGGTAGTCGGGACGCCCCGGCGGCACGCAACCGCCTCTCGGATGCTGGGATGCAGTCACGGCAGATTCTCAGGAACTTGCATGGTAAGCATCCGTGCACGCAACGTGTCGCCCGTGGCAGACTTCTCGCATGGGTTCAAGTCGCACATCGGTCCGCGGGAAGCGCACCAGGATCGCCGAAGTCCTTGCGACTCTGATCCGGATCTTGGGCGGACTCGTCGTCCTGATCCTGGTGGCGCACGTGGTGCTCACATTGGGCAATGCGAACCCGGCCAACGGCATCACCATGTTCCTGACGTACTGGGCGGACCGGCTCCAGCTGGGCTTCCGTGGTCTGTTCAACCCGGCCGACGCCAGAACGCGCCTCGTGGTCAATTACGGCATCCCTGCGGTCTTCTGGCTTGCCGTGACCTGGGTGCTAGTCCGTCTGGTGCGGCGCCTCGGCTGATTCCCGGGCGCCTGCGGTCGCCGGTGATTGCCGGCATATTTGTGTGGACCCTGCCCGGTACCGCATACCGCCGGCGCCGGGCGGTGGCGCGCACGTGGGCGGCCATTCCGGGTGAATGACCGAGTTTCCACTCATTAGGGTGATCCGCTGACTCACTGTAGTAATGCGCCGGAAAGTGCGCCCGAATTCGGCGTGTTGCCGGAATGCTGATGGGCGTCGAAGTCACTTTAAGTCACTACTTAGAGAGGTCTCGGCAGCGGATGAGCGGCCTTGGGTGCCAGCCCCGCCCGCGTGCCACCCTATGTGTCGCCTTCCTTACCCTCTGGCATTGTCCCAGCTCAACCACGGTATCGTGATCATCATGAACGGCACCGAAGGCCGCGGAAAGGCACCCGCGAAGGGCTTCTTGGACGTTCGCGACTGCCTCACGGGAGTCCCAGCGCGGCTGGTGCCACTACACTCTGTCCATACCAGTCACCCACTTGCTTTCTTGGTCGACTTCGTTCAAGCTGCCGCGTACCTGACGGGAGCAGCTGCCCCGGGGAGGCGTGTTGACGAAAGGAGGCCGTCCAGCGGCGACGGCCGTTGCGGCGACACTCATTTGTCCCGCCACGACTCCCCGCCCAGCACGCTTCCCTAGCATGAAAAATCCTGCACTAAGGAAGCGGTGGTGGAGTTGGCTAGAACGGATGCTCGATCCAGGGGATCTGGAGGAGCTGGACTGTTCAACGTAGTCAGTGTGGTGATCCTTGT
>JBBPZY010000224.1:0-6441 GCA_038276315.1 Mycobacteriales bacterium | reverse complement strand
TGTCATCGAACAGACGATCGCCAACTTCAAAACATGGCGAATCTTGCACACTGACTATCGGCGACCGTTCGAGACATTCGCCACAACCATCTCCGCCGCTATCGGGCTGCACTTCTATGCATTCGCGTGAATAACCCTCATGATCGCCGGATCTGAGGTATGGCCGTGCAATTCTGCACAGCAAGGGCTCAGAATCGGCGATCACCACACCGCCAGAGCGTTCCGCGCGACCTACTGAGATCTTGGTCGCTGCCGAACGTGCACTTTCATGAGAACCGCGGGCGGCCTGTTCGGTGCTCTGTTGTCGCCGAGTTCGACGTGAGGGCTGCCCGGTTCGCGGCGGACAACCATGGTGTCGAACTCGGCGACAACAGGGTTAGCCACAGTCGAGTGTGGATGTGCATCATCCTGAAGCGACCAGGAACTGACTGGGTTCGGTATCGTCTTGACCAGCGGCAAGCCGGTGAACGGGTTCGATTCATGTGCTGAGGCGTTGCGGATTGCGCAGCTGATCGAGCCTCGGTTCCCGAGAGCGGGGAGCGGTGATCGGGGAAGATCCGCCCGAACACGGCGGTCCGTGACCGACGGTGATGGCTCTGCCGAGCGCGGAACACTTCTCCTCCGCCAAGCGACTCATCTCCCACCCCGCCCAGCAAATCTTCGCGCGAACCGACACACTAGGAGCATGACGAACCGGGGGAAGGACGTGACCGTGCACGCGACAGACCGCGCCGCCTCGGCACCACCGGCCGACGAGCTGCGCCGACTGCTGGCCGGCGAGCACCACGATCCGCATTCGGTGCTCGGCGCACACGCGCACCCTGACGGCACAGCGGTGCGGGTGCTACGCCCGAATGCCGATGAGGTGACGGTGCTCGCCGACGGCGGAGAGTACCCGTTGGAGCACGGCACCGGGGACCTGTTCCACGGCATGATGCCCGGTCCTGGTGACTACCGGCTGCGGGTGCGTTACGGCGACCACAGCGAGATCAGCGATGACCCGTACCGCTGGCTGCCCACGCTGGGCGAGGTCGATCTGCACCTCATCCGGGAGGGCCGCCACGAACGGCTGTGGGATGTGCTCGGCGCGCACCTGCGGACCTACTCCACACCGAGTGGCGTGGTGCAGGGAACCTCGTTCGCGGTGTGGGCGCCGCACGCCCGCGGGGTCCGGGTGTGCGGGGACTTCGACGGCTGGTCCGGCGTGGCCACGCCGCTGCGCTCGCTGGGGTCGACCGGGGTATGGGAGGTCTTCCTGCCCGGTATCGGTGCCGGCACCCGCTATAAGTTCCGCCTGCTGGGGCCGGATGGGAACTGGCATGAGAAGGCCGACCCGATGGCCCGCGCCACCGAAGTCCCGCCGAACACAGCCTCCGTGGTGGCCACCCCGTCGACCCACGAGTGGAGCGACGATCAATGGCTCGCCGAGCGAGCGCAGGGCCAGCTGGCGACCAAGCCGGTGAGCGTCTACGAGATACACCTGGGTTCTTGGAAGCAGGGTCTGGGGTATCGGGAGGTGGCCGACGAGCTGGTGGAATACCTACGCAAGACCGGGTTCACCCACATCGAGCTGCTGCCGGTGGCCGAGCACCCCTTCGGGGGCTCCTGGGGTTACCAGGTCACCTCCTACTACGCGCCGACGTCACGGTACGGCTGTCCAGACGACTTCCGCTACTTCGTCGACACGCTGCACGCGGCCGGGATCGGGGTGCTCATGGACTGGGTGCCCGCGCATTTTCCGCGCGATGAGTGGGCCCTGGCGCAATTCGACGGCGCACCCTGCTACGAACACCCCGACCCACAGCGCGCGGCTCACCCGGACTGGGGCACCCTGATCTTCGACTACGGGCGCAACGAGGTCCGCAACTTCCTGGTGGCCAATGCGCTGTACTGGATCGAGGAGTTCCACCTCGACGGGCTCCGAGTCGACGCGGTGGCGTCGATGCTCTATCTCGACTACTCGCGCAAGTCGGGTGAATGGTCGCCCAACGAGCACGGTGGACGGGAGAATCTGGACGCGGTGGCATTCCTGCAGGAGATGAATGCCACCGTCTACAGGCGACACCCTGGGGTGATGACAATCGCCGAGGAGTCCACCGCCTGGCCCGGCGTCACCCGGCCGACGCATGTGGGCGGCCTGGGCTTCGGCTTCAAATGGAATATGGGCTGGATGCACGACACGCTGGCCTACGCAGGCCACGATCCGGTACACCGCGGCTATCACCACAATGTGATGACGTTCTCGCTGATGTACGCCTGGAGCGAGAACTACGTACTGCCGCTCTCCCACGATGAGGTGGTGCACGGTAAGGGCTCGCTGTGGAGCCGGATGCCCGGCGACGACTGGAACAAGGCCGCCAACCTGCGGTGTCTGTTGGCCTACATGTGGGCCCACCCCGGCAAGCAGCTGCTGTTCATGGGCGGCGAACTCGGGCAACCCGCCGAGTGGGCGGAGAACCGGTCGCTGGACTGGAACCTGCGCCACCATCCGCTGCACGGCGGTGTGCTGGCGCTGGTCGGGGACCTCAACGCCACATACCGATCACACCGGGCGCTGTTCAGCCAGGACACCAGTCCAGCCGGCTTCGAGTGGATCGACGCCAACGATGCCTGGGGCAACGTGCTGAGCTTCCTGCGTATAGGCGACGACGGCTCGGTACTGGCCTGCCTGGCGAATTTCGCCGGAAACCCGCACGAGAAGTACCGGGTCGGTCTACCTAGTCCAGGACCGTGGCGCGAGGTGCTCAACACCGACGCCGAAGGCTACGGCGGCTCCGGCGTGGGAAACCTCGGAGAAGTGATCGCCAGCGAGACACCGTGGCACGGACTGCCCTGCTCCGCGGTGCTCCGGTTGCCGCCAACCGGTGCACTCTGGCTCGCTCCCGCCGACGAGAGCTGAGTGTCGCGCCTGGAGCCGTGGCTCGACGCTGACTCTCGTGAGTCAGAACAAGGCCCGCGCCAGCGCGCGGCGCGCTGAGGTGACCCGGGGGTCGTCGGGGGCGAAGAGCTCGAACAGCTCCACCAGATGCGCTCTGGCCCGGTCGCATTCGTCTCCGGTCAACCGCCGCACCGCACCCACCAGCCGCTCGAATGCTTGGTCCGGCGCCCCGGCGGCCACCTGCGCGTCGGCTGCGGCGATCTGCGCGTCGACGTCGTCGGGTGCGGCGTCGGCTCTGGCCACTGCTGAGGGGTCCGCGGATTGCACCCGCGCCAGGAAGCGAACCTGGATCAGCGCGGCCCTGGCCTGCACGTCCGCCGGCTCAGCATCGAGTATCTGCTGGTAGAGGGCCTCGGCGGCAGCGTAGTCACCAACGGTCGCTGCTGCTTCCGCGGCAGTGAACCGGGGATCCTCGAGCTCGGTCTCGGCTGGCTCAGCGGCGGTGCCCACCGCTGCCTGCTCGGCGGTCCGGATACCGGGCAGTTGATCACGTAGCGCGTCGAGCAGCGAAGTGATCCACTGCTTCAGCTGCGGCTCCGGCTGGACGCCGGCGAAGGCGTCGACCGGCTGCCCGCCGGCGATCGCGATGACGGTGGGGATGGACTGGACGCCGAAGAGCTCAGCTATCCGCGGGTTGGCGTCGACGTCGATTTTGGCCAGCACCCACACCCCGCCGGCCGCTTCGGCGAGCCGTTCGAGCATCGGCGACAGCTGCTTGCAGGGTCCGCACCACGTCGCCCACAGGTCGACTAAGACCGGTACCTGCATGGAACGGTCGACGACATCGGTCTGGAAGCTGTGCTCGGTGACATCGAGCACCCACCTGCCGTCCGTGCCTGCCTGCGGCGCACCGCCTGGAGCGTCACGCGGATCCGCCGGATCGGTCCGCGCCTTGAGCGCTGACAGGTCGACGGCCCCGGACAGGGCTGGGGTTTGCTTGGTTTGCTTGGGGTTAGGCCTGCTCACGACCGCTATCCTGGCATGGATCCCATCATGGGTATCCACGGCCAGCCTCAGAACCGGGCCGGCTCCCGGTACTCACCCCACTGAGCCTTCAGTGCCCCACAGATCTCACCGAGCGTGGCCTCCACTCGCGCCGCGTCGAGCATCGGCTCGATGAGGTTGCCGCCTGCTCTGGCGCCCGTCACCATGGCCGCCAGAGCCCTGTCGACGGCGGTCTGATCGCGCTGCGCGCGGCGCTGGGCCAGCAGCTGGGTCTGTCCGCGTTCCACCTCCGGGCTGACCCGAAGGATTTCCAGCTCCTCAGTGACCGACCGGGTGACGGTGTTCACCCCCACGATCTTCTTGTCACCCTTCTCCAGCGCGTGCTGGTAGGCAAACGCCGCGTCGGCGATCTCGCCGGTGAACCAGCCGTCCTCGATGCCGCGCAGGATGCCGGAGGTCATCTCCCCGATCGGGTGCTGACCCGACGGCACCGTGGCCACGGCCATGTCCTTGATCCGGGCGAAGATACGTTCTGCATCGGCCTCGATCCGGTCGGTCAGTGCCTCGACATACCAGGAACCGCCCAGCGGATCGGCCACATTGGCCACCCCGGACTCCTCCATGATCACCTGCTGGGTGCGCAGGGCGATCTCCGCGGCCCGCTCCGACGGCAGTGCGAGAGTCTCATCCAGAGCATTCGTGTGCATCGAGTTCGTTCCGCCGAGCACCCCGGCGAGCGCCTCGATCGTGGTACGCACGACGTTGTTGTAGGGCTGCTGGGCGGTGAGCGAGACGCCGGCGGTCTGCGTGTGAAAACGCATCCATTGCGCCTTGGCACTGGTGGCGCCGTAGACGTCGCGCATCCAGCGCGCCCAGATCCGGCGGGCAGCGCGAAGCTTCGCGATCTCTTCGAAGAAATCCACGTGAGCGTCGAAGAAGAAGGTCAAGCCGCTGGCGAAACGATCGACGTCGAGCCCGCGGGAGCGGCCCAGTTCCACGTACCCGAATCCGTCGGCGAGGGTGAAGGCCAACTCCTGCGCGGCGGTCGCGCCGGCTTCCCTGATGTGGTATCCGGAGATCGACAACGGCTTGTAGGCCGGGATCCGCGCTGTGCAGTACTCCATCAGGTCCCCGATGAGACGTAAGTGCGGTTGCGGGGTGAACAACCACTCCTTCTGGGCGATGTACTCCTTGAAGATGTCGGTCTGCAGGGTGCCGTTGAGCTTGGCGATATCCGCGCCCTGTCTTTCAGCGGCGACCAGGTACATGCAGAACATCGGCACGGCGGGACCGGAGATCGTCATCGACGTGGTGACCTGCTCCAAGGGGATACCCTCGAACAGGACATCCAGATCGGCGGCGCTGTCGATCGCCACCCCACAGTGCCCGACCTCGCCAAGACTCTGCGGATCGTCGGAGTCGCGGCCCATCAGGGTAGGCATGTCGAAGGCGACCGACAGCCCGCCCCCGCCGTTGCGCAATATCTGGTGATAGCGCTCATTGGTCTGCTGGGCAGTACCGAATCCGGCGAATTGACGGATCGTCCAGGTGCGTCCCCGGTAGCCGGTGGAGTGCACACCGCGAGTGAACGGGTACTCACCCGGCCAGCCGATCCGCTCGAATCCCTCGACGGTGTCTCCGGCGCGCGGCCCATACACCGGGTCAACCGCTACTCCCGACAGGGTGGTGAAGTCCGCGTCTCGGAGCCGGCCGGTCGCCTGCGCCTGTGCATAACGGCGCTTCCAGCGCGTCTGACCGGCGTGCGGATCCGCATGCTTGGCGTCGTAAGCCGTCATCCGAGCCTCCCGACCATGGTGGTCTGCCATCCAATAGTAGGACGACCAACGAATTCGGGCCAGTGGTCCGGCGTGCCCTACTGTGCACCCATGCCGTCGCATCAGCCGCTGCCGTTCGATCCGATCGATCGGGCCGCGCAGTTATGGCAAGACCGCATCGGACCAGCCGCGACGATGGCGGCGGTCACCAACATCATGCGCGTGCAGCAGATCCTGCAGTCCTCAGTGGATGCCGCGCTGCGCCCTCATTGTCTGACTTTCGCCCGGTATGAGGCGCTGGTGCTGCTGGTGTTCTCCCGCCAGGGCAGCCTGCCGATGAACGTGATGGGTCAACGGCTACAGCTGCACCCGACCAGCGTGACCAACATCGTGGACCGGCTGCAGGCCGACCACCTCGTGGAGCGCAACGGCCACCCCACCGATCGGCGCACCACCATGGTCACGATCACCGAAGCGGGTCGGCAGCGACAGAAGACAGCCACCGTGGCGCTCACCGACATCGACTTCGGCCTCATCGGGCTCGACGATGCCCAAACCGCGCAGCTCACCGCGCTGCTCACGCAGGTGCGCCGCGCCGCCGGGGATTTCACCAATCCCTCGTGAGTGGCATTGAGTGCCATAACACCTTGGGCTCAAACGGTCGTAGCGACAGACCATTATCTTAGCAGATTTTGCTTCTGCTAAGGTACCGCCTTTCCGGGGATCTTCTGGGGGGATGATGGATGAGTGGGGCCGAGCCTTTGTGCGCCCAAGAACGGGAGA
>JBBPZY010000223.1:0-4321 GCA_038276315.1 Mycobacteriales bacterium | reverse complement strand
GGTGATCGGGGAGATTCTCGATACCCGGGTTTCCGTGGCCGCCACCGGAGCGGTCGCGGTGGTGGTCGCCGCCGGGATCGAGCAGGCTTCCACCCGGGACTGGGTGATCACGAAGGTGGCGGTGCGGGAACGCACCGGCCGGCTCAGCCGGCGTGGCCCGGTTGAGGTATTCGGCTGGGACGAGATCGAGGGATTGACGCTTGCCGAGGTGTCCTCCCGCGGGCAAGGCGCCGAGCAGCTGCTGTCCCTCTTTGAGGGGATGCGCGCGGTGGAGGTCGCCAACACGCTGCGTGAGCTTCCCGCCAAGCGCCGCTATGAGGTGGTCGACGCACTGGACGACGAGCGGCTCGCCGACGTGCTTCAAGAGCTGTCCGAGGACGAGCAAACCCAGGTCCTCTCCCGGCTGGGCGACGAGCGTGCCGCCGACGTGCTGGAGGCGATGAACCCCGATGATGCGGCCGACCTGCTCGGCGAACTAGCTCTGACCGAGCGGGAACGGTTGCTGCGGCTGATGGCACCTGAAGAATCTGCACCGGTGCGCCGGCTGCTGACCTACTCCTCGGACACCGCCGGTGGCCTGATGACCCCGGAGCCGGTGGTACTCACTCCGGATGCCACTGTCGCCGAAGCGCTCGCCCGGGCCCGTAACCCCGAGCTGACCCCTGCACTGGCCAGCATGGTGTTCGTCTGCCGCCCCCCGACGGCCACCCCGACCGGGCGCTATCTGGGCTGTGCCCACCTGCAGCGGCTGCTGCGCGAACCCCCGTCGGACCTGGTAGCCGGTGTGCTGGACGTCGAGCTGGCCCGGCTTGGCCCTGAGGCGACGCTGGCCGAGGTCACTCGCTACTTCGCGGCGTACGACCTGGTCTGCGCCCCGGTGGTGGACCCCGATAGCCATCTGCTCGGGGCGGTCAGCGTGGATGATCTGCTAGACGCCGCACTGCCCGACGACTGGCGGCAGCAGGAGGCGTGGCCCACTCCCGACTGGCCGGAGGAGGTGACCCATGGCTGAGTCACGCTGGCAGTACGCGGCAACCCGGCTGGACCTACCGCGCGGACCACGACGACTCACGCCCAGAATGGACCCGGACGCCTTCGCCCGCTTCTCCGAGCGGATCGCCCGCTTTCTTGGCACCGGCCGATTCCTCGCCGCGCAGACCGTCATCGTTATCGTGTGGATCGCGCTCAACCTGGCGGCCGCGTCCCTGCGCTGGGATCCCTACCCGTTCATCCTGCTCAACTTGGCGTTCTCCACCCAGGCGGCCTACGCAGCGCCATTGATCCTGCTCGCGCAGAACCGTCAGGACGACCGCGATCGGGTGTCGCTCGACGAGGACCGATCCCGCGCCGAGCGCACCAAGGCCGACACCGAATACCTGGCCCGTGAGATCGCGGCGCTGCGCATCGCGGTCGGCGAAGTGGTCACCCGAGACTTCCTCCGCTCTGAGCTCGGTCGGCTCACGGAGCTCAGAGAACCTGGGCCGCCGGATTCAGCAACCTCGGATCGGTCCGGGCCGGATCGGCCTGCTGCGTATCGGCGCGGTAGGCGAGCGGACCGGTAAGCGCCCAGCGAGGTAACGCCTAGCATGGGAGACAGACCCACACTCAACCGGAAGGTCGGTGCCACCCGTGGCCTCCATTCACAGCATCCCATCGGTCGACGCGGTCAAAGCCGCGCTCAACGGGGTGCACGACCCGGAGATCAACCAGCCGATCACCGAACTAGGTATGGTCAAGGACGTCACCGTGGCCGCCGACGGAACGGCGAAGGTAGCGGTGTGGCTCACCGTCGCCGGTTGTCCCATGCGCGACACCATCACCTCCAGGGTCACCACAGCGGTGTTCGCCGTGCCGGGCGTCCGGGACGTCGAAGTGGAGCTCGATGTGATGAGCGACGCCCAGCGCACGGCGTTGCGCCAGCAGCTGCGCGGGACCGCCGAGGAGCCCCGAATCCCGTTCGCCGAGCCAGGATCGCTGACCCGGGTGTACTGCATCGCCTCTGGTAAGGGCGGGGTGGGCAAGTCCTCGGTGACGGTGAATTTAGCGGTCGCGATGGCCGATCGGGGCCTGTCGGTCGGGGTGGTCGACGCCGACATCTATGGCCACTCGGTGCCGGGCATGCTCGGCACCACCGCCCGCCCCACTCAGGTGGAAAAAATGATCATGCCGCCGATGGCCCACGGGGTCAAGGTCATCTCGATCGGCATGTTCACCAAGGACAACACTCCGGTGGTGTGGCGGGGTCCGATGCTGCACCGCGCGCTACAGCAGTTCCTCGCTGACGTGTTCTGGGGTGACCTCGACGTCTTGCTGCTGGACCTACCGCCGGGCACCGGTGACATCGCCATCTCGGTAGCGCAGTTGATACCCACCGCGGAGATCCTCGTGGTCACCACTCCACAGCGGGCCGCCGCGGAGGTGGCGCAGCGGGCCGGAGCGATCGCTTTGCAGACCCGCCAGCGGCTGATCGGAGTGGTGGAGAACATGTCCTGGCTGGAGATGCCGGACGGTTCGCGCAACCACCTGTTCGGTTCCGGCGGAGGCCAGGTGGTCGCCGACTCGCTGACCCGCTCGCTGGGCAGTGAGGTTCCGCTGCTGGGCCAGGTTCCGCTGGATCCACGGCTGCGCGAAACCGGCGACGCCGGCACTCCGCTGGTGCTGGCCGACCCCACCTCGCCCGCCTCGGTAGTGCTACGCGGGATAGCCGATCGGCTCGCGACGCGCTCACGCGGACTGGCCGGACGGCTGCTCTCGGTGAGCCCGAGCGCTTCCTAACCCCTAGCCGGGCGTTGCTGGCCCAGTCAGGTCGCGTCCGGGTCGAAGGGTGCGCGCTCGCCGGGCTGTAGTGGCCGGTGAACCGGGGTGCCCCTACCCGTGGGAGCGGCGTAACCGTTCGGCTTGGTCGCATCAGGTTTGATCACACCGTTGAACGGATCGTCGCCGAGATCGTCGAACAGGTGGCGGCTGATGGCGCTTGTCGGATTGAATCGACGCGGGTTGAAGCCACGCAGTCCACGCAGATCCTCCAGAGGAGCCCGGAGTTCGTCGAATTCCGGCCCCAACTCGGAGCGCAGCTGCTCGCGGGCACCGTTGGCGTACTCCCGGACCTGGCGCACAGTGCGGCCCAGCCAGGCCGCCGCCGACGGCAGACGTTCCGGTCCCAGGATCAACAACCCGGCGACGATGAGACTCAGGAACTCGCCCCAGCCGATGTTGAACATACGCACGCACCTCCTCGCCGACCCGCCCAGCCTAGCCAATCGGCTGGTCCGGCCTGGTGAATCTCGAGTGCCGTACATGCGCCGAGTTCGGCACCAGGGCTGTGGGCCGCCGGCTGATCAGCCTTGGCGTCGAACTCGGCGCACTGAGTGCCTAACCAACCGAATCTTGCGCAGGTTCTCACGGCGATTCCCCCACGATTGCTATGGCGAAGCCGTCGTGACCCTTCACACCTACGGTCTGGATAGCTGTCGCGCTGGCCGAGGGTTCGGCGGCCATCACCTCGTAGAGCCGCCGCACGCCTTGCACGTTGGGGTCGTCGCTCTGCGCGTCGACGACGGCCCCGTCGCGCACCACATTGTCGAGGACGATCACACCACCGGGTCGGGTCAGACGGACCGACCAGGCGAAGTGGTCCGCGATGTGCTGCTTGTCCGCGTCGATGAACACGAGGTCAAACAGGTCGGCGCGGTTGTCTCCGATGGCTGCGGCCAGCTGCGGCAATGTATCCAGCGCGTCCCCGACTTGCACGTCTACAAGACCGGCGAGGCCAGCCCTGTCGATATTCGCGCGCGCCACCTCCGCGTGCTTCTGCACGTATTCCAAGGTGATTAGATGGCCGTCCGGCGGCAGCGCCCTGGCTAGCCAGATCGTGCTGTACCCGCCGAGCGTGCCGAACTCGAGGATCCTGCGCGCGTTCATCATCCTGGCAAGCAGGTTGAGCAGCCTGCCCTGCGCGGGCGAGACGGCGATGGCCGGCAATCCCGCCGCCGCACTGGCCGCGAGTGCGGCGTCCAACGCCTCGTCGGGTTCAAGGAGCGTGCTGGTGATGTAGTCGTCGACCGCCGTCCACTGCTGCTGGCTCATCGCGTCCTCACTGCCGTCGGGCTACCCACCAACCATGCTGCCCCATCCGCCCGGCCGCCATGGAAAGGACCTCGCCAAACCGTGTCCAGCCCGCCTAGATGAGTGATTCCGTGAAGTTGGTGTTAGTGGTCGTAGGCGGTCAGTGATCGTTTGCTGGTGACGCCGGTGGTCCAGTTGTGCCAGATCCCGGCGGCCATGGCCAGCAGACGCTGCGCGACTCGGGTGTACACCCCGG
>JBBPZY010000222.1:0-5467 GCA_038276315.1 Mycobacteriales bacterium | reverse complement strand
GAGGCTCGCCTCGAACCGTGGGGTCAGACGGTGGCGCGCGTGCTCTCACCTGAGGGCTTGGTCATCGGAATCTCGTACGCGCCGTGGCTGCACTGATTCACCTTGCGCGTCCTTGGCCGCGTTCGGGCTTGTTCTGGCGTCATGCCGGTTCTCCGTGAGGGGATCGTCTTGCGGCGAACCTGGACTGGTTCCAGGCCCTGACTGGCCCGTATGGTCATGATCGGGCGAGGTCTGTCATCGCCTCCAGGCCGCCTAGGACGCCGTACGCGCTGGAGCGGTGCTCGCAGAGACTCCGGTGGCTGCGCGATGGGAGTGCGTCGTCTGGTTGCGCCGGGCCGGAGGGGTGTCGCCGGAATCCGATGGCAGCGAGGAGGGCGGCGAGCAGCAGGCACGCGGCTCCGGCGAGGACGGTGAGGTGGTAGCCGTGGACGAACGAGTCGGCGGCGGGATGCCGGCAGGCCGAACCAAGGCTGTGGGTGACCGCGCTGATGCGGGCACCGCTGACGTTCTGGACCTGATCAAGGGCTCGCGCGCGTACCGACGCCGGGAACCGGCCGGTCTTGGCGCACCAGTCGGAGATCGCGGCGTTGATTCCGATGGCGCCCAGCACGGCCAGACCGACCGAGGTGTCGACCTGGCGTGAGGAGTTGAGGACACCGGAGGCGGCACCGGACGCACCGGTGGGGACGTCGCGAATGGCGAGGTGAGCTGCTGCGGGTGTCAAGACGCAGAAGCCCGCTCCGGCGATCAGGTAACCGATCGCGGTCCAGGCGAACGGTGCGGTGGCGCTGCTGGCGGTGCTCAGCGCGAGGATGCCGAGAGCGGCGGCGAGGCAGCCGACGGCGAGCACAGTGGAGGCCGGGAATCGAACAGCACCCCGCTGAACGCTGCGTAGCTGATCAGGTAGATGCCGCACGCGCTGACGAAGCTGCGGGCGCGTAGCAGCGCGGGCGGAAGCATGGCGTGGCCGGATCGCCGTTCCCACAGCGCGAACGCCACGGGTCCGGTCACCGGCGGTGAGGTCCAGGGGTGCGAGGCTGACTCGACCATCCCCAGTGTGACGGCGACCAGCCCGACGGCGCTCAGGCTCACGCCGGGGAGGTCGAGTCGGTGTGAGTGCGGGTTGCGGGATTCGCGGACGGCCCCCGCGGTGCGGATGTTGCCGATGTTGCCGATGTTGCCGATGTTGCCGATGATCGCGAACGGGACGTTGACCCAGAACACCGACTGCCAGGTCAAGAAGGTGAGCAAAACACCGCCGGTGGCTGGTCCGGCGCCGAAGCCGGTCCCACCGATGGCCGCCCAGGTGCCGATCGCGCCGGCCCGATTCTCCGTCGGGAACGGTTCGGTGATGATGGACAGCGTCAACGCCAGCATGGCTGTCCCACCGACACCTTGACCAGTGCGGGACGCGATCAGCGCGGTATCGGTGGAAGACAGCGCGCAGGCGATCTAGGCGAGGGTGAAGATCGTCATCCCGGCCAGAAAGACCCGCCGACCGGCGTGCGCCGCGGTTTCGGCGGCAGCGTCCGGTGAGATGATCGTCGGCATGTCCGATGATGCGTGGGCGGCGCTGGCCGATCCGTTCGTCGATGGCGCGTATGCCACGGTCAAGGGTCAGGTTCGCACCTATGTGTTGCACCAGCAGCTGCTTGAGCATTTGCCGCCGCCGCCAGCGCCTGTGCTCGACGTCGGCGGCGGCGCGGGTCATCAATCGTGTCCGCTGGCCCAAGCCGGTTACGACGTGACGTTGCTTGACCCGTCGCCGGCGATGCTGGACAAAGCTCAACAGCGACTCCAGCGGCTGCCTGCCGAGGCCCAGCGACGGGTGACGCTCTTGCAGGCCGCCGGCGAGAACGCCGACGAGGCGGTGAACGGTCGACGCTTCGCCGCCGTGTTGTGCCATGGCGTGCTCGGGTACCTCGAGCAGCCGGAGCCGTTGGTCAACCAGCTATGTCGGTGCGCTGCTGCCGGTGGCGTGGTCTCGATCATGACGGGCAACGCCAAGGCGATGGCGGTGCGCCCGGCCTTGGAACAGCGGTGGGACGACGCTCTGGCGTCGTTCGACGCCACGGTCGAGATCGGGGTGCTGGGGGTACCGGGCCGAGCCGACACGGTGGAGGAACTCAGCGAGCTCGTGCGGAGCCGGGGCGTGGAGCCACTGCGCTGGTACGGAGTATGGCTGTTTGTCGACTGGCTCGAGTTCAGTGGAGCCGAGTTAGACCCCAGCGATGCACAGCAGGTAGCGGCGACGGCCGCGGTCGAACTCGAAGCCAGCCGACGAGACCCCTACCGTCAACTCAGTCGCGTATTCCATCTAGTTGGCCGCCGCACTGAGACGGAGGCGGGCTGACCCACTTCACGAACTAGCCGCTCCGTAAGCCGATCCGCTTACGGCGTTTGTTGACGCGGCCAGCCCTCGACGACGCCGTGGGCACCAGCACAGGGCGTGCGCGAGACGATTTCCACGGCCTCGGCCATCGTGGCCGCCTCGATCACAGCAAACCCGGCTACGGGCAGCGAGGAACGCATGAACGGGCCGCTCTGCGTCTCCACACCGACGGCGTAGTGATTTCGTACCTGAACTGGTGTTGCAGCGACTCCCATGTCCGTTCCCTCGCTGCGCAGCCCCGCGTCATGCTCATGCGCCGCATCGCGCACCGCCGGCTCGGTGCGGTCGTATCCCTCGCGGTCGCCGTAACCGATCGTCACAATCGTGAAACCCTTCCTCCCCTATCGCACAGCGGATGTCTGTAGCCCGAGAGCCCACAGCACCCCGCCGTCGCCAGATGCGGCATCACCTCATCGAACTGGCCGCCATACGGCGGATAGGCCGGGAAGGCGTCGCTTACCAGGCCAGTGAGCATCCGACAGTCACTGTCGTCTTCTGAGGCCAACCACAACTCGTCCTCACCGAACCAGTCGGTGCGCACCAAGCGGTGCTCAAACGCTGGCACGCCCGCGACGAGCCCGCGAAGGCGGTCGAGCATCGGTTCATCGACTGCCGACAGGGGCGCGTGAGCCGGCGTGACGAGCACTACCGGCAGCGCGGTCAGGATGGCTTCGACGGTCTCCTGAATGCTCAGCTCGGAGTTGCCGATCCACAGTCCGAGCCGCGGCGTTCGCCGGTGAAGCAGCGTGTCGAAGGCGGAGATGCTCCAGTTGCCGTGGCCGGTCTTGGCGCGATCGAGGTCGCGTTGCTCGATGACCTCAGGTCCGGCGCGAGGACCGCGAGATCGACCGAGTGATGGCGCAACAAGCCAAGGAAGAGCCGTAGGTCCTCTCCCAAGTACAGATCCTGCACCACGGCGGTGATCCCCGCCTCGGCGTACTCATCGGCGACAAGCGCCGGAACGCATCGCCGCGAACGTGCGCGGCGGGGGGCAGACGCTGCGCCAACGCTTCGGCGACCACGGACTTTCCTGCCGCCATCAGACCGGTGATCACCATGACTGGGGATGTTCGATCATCCGCCAAGGGTGCCGCGACGCGCGCACACCCGTCAGGTCTCGAACTCGTGATCGCCCGTTGGTTGGCCGCCGTCTGGCGTGATCGCAGCATCGAAGGTGAGGGTGTAGCGGACGAAGCCGTCCGCGCTGATGAGTCGTATAGACGTCGGGCCGTGACGTTGTCGTGACGGGTGTGCCAGTACAACCGTGCCCAGCCCTTTTTCGCTGCTTCGTCGCGCAGGGCGTCGATCAAGCGCCGTCCCACACCAACGCCTCGACGGGCCGGATCGACGTAAAAGTCCTCCAAAAGACATGCGGGCTGGGCGCTCCACGTGAAGGGGTGCAGGACACAGACCGCGAATCCTGCGAGGCCTTCAGCGTCCGCTGCGAGCCGCGCGAACACGGCACCGGTGTCGGACACGATGTGCTGCCAGAGAACGTCGGTGACGGAATCCGCGATGCGTACTCCGTAGAACGTGTTGTACCCGCTCCACAGCGCTCGCCAGGCCTGCTCATCCGACGGCCGGGGGCTACGGATCAACACGTTGTCACCAGCTCACAGCGCCACAACGCTCGGCCCGTCGTGCTGCGCTGGAACCTCGGCGACGTCATCACCGGCCCAGGATGCCGCAGCCGGGCGGAACCGGTCGTATGCCCACACCGTGGCCGAGCCGAGGCCCAGCGCGGCGCCGAGGGCGCACACGGCGGACCAGCCAACGATGGCGTAGAGCGCGGAGCCCGCTGCTGATCCCGCAGCGCCACCAGCGAAGTACATCACCATGTAGACGGCGTTGACCCGGCTGCGGGCCTCGACAACCAGCGCGAAGACCACACTCTGGTTGAGCACGGACATGCTCTGCACACCCACATTGAGCACAGCGACGCCGGCGATGAGCGCGGTGAGCGATCGGTCTCCGAAGTAGAGCAGCGCGAACGACACGCCGACGGCCACGGCGGCCGCGCCGGTGGCCCAGGAGGTGAGCCCGCGGTCGGCGAGCCGTCCGGCCAGCGGTGCGCAGGCGGCTCCGACAATACCGATCAACCCGAACAGTCCGATCACCGTCGCGCTGTAGTGGTACGGGCTCCCGGCCAGCAGGAATGCCGCCGTGGTCAAGAACAGGCTGAATGCGGCGAAGCTCAGCGCCCCGAGCAGGCCCCGCCGGCGCAGTACCGGTTCGCGACGCACCAAGGCCACGGTCGAGCGCAGCAGCTCGCGGTAGGGCAACCGCGGCCGCGAGGTCTCCGGGGGCAGGCTGCGGGCGAGGGTGAGCGCCACCACCGCGACCAGGACGGCCGCGATGAGGTACATGACCCGCCAGCTGGTCAGCCCGGCCACCGCGCCGGAGACGGTCCAGGCGAGCATGATTCCCAACAACAGGCCGGTCATCACCGTGCCCACCACCCGCCCCCGGTTGGCGTCCTCGGCCAGCTCGGCAGCCAACGGGATCAGGATCTGAGCAGCGACCGATCCCGCGCCGATCAGTAGCGCCAGCGCGATCAGGGTGCCGATGCTGGTCGCGGCGGCGGAGGCGCCGAGCGCGACGGCGGTGGCGGCCAACAAACCCGGCACCACCCGCCGGCGGGCGAGAATGTCGCCCAGCGGCACGAGCAGCGCCAAGCCCACCGCGTAGCCGATCTGGGCGGCGGTGATCACCAGCCCTGCGATGGCCGGACCGGTGTGCAAGCTGGCGGCGATCATCCGCAGCAGGGGCTGCGGGTAGTACAGGTTCGCCACTGCCACGCCGCAGGAGGTGGCCAGCAGAAGTACCCGCCTGGTGGTCAGGCGTTGTGCGGGCATCGAGGTTCGCATGGCTCCACCGTGCACCGACCAACTCATGCGGTCCAACGAAAAGTAGCCATATCAATTATTCGCTACGCTGATGGATGTGGAGCTACGCCAGCTGGAACAGTTCGTGGCGGTGGCCGAGGAGCGCAGTTTCACCCGCGCTGCGCAGCGGTTGCATCAGGTGCAGTCCGGGCTGTCCGTCGCGGTGCGCACTCTCGAGCGCGAGCTGGGG
>JBBPZY010000221.1:0-3683 GCA_038276315.1 Mycobacteriales bacterium | reverse complement strand
GGCCGCTGCGGCGGTGATTCCACGCGCTTCACGCAGCCGACGCAGCTGAGTGCCCAACACGATGCGCAGCGCCGTCGGCCCCGGCGACCGCCCCGCAGCGGCACCACCGCTCGGATCCTCACCCCACCGAGGCGCGCTCACCATCTTCAGGTCAGCTCAGAACTACGGTGAGGTGCAAGTTGCAGTGCATGGAAAAACGCTACCGACGTGCGTCTACAGCTGTCAAACGCACGTGCATCTGCTCGCGTTAAGCACGGAAGTGAGGCCCCCGTCACCGCCGGCGGCACCGTTGGGCTCAAGGCCCACTGACCGACGGGCGTCAGGGTTTTCGTCCGACACCGCTGAAATGAAACACTTCCACCGGGACATCGAGTGAGGTGCAGTCAGGTCTCCACAACGAACACGAGACCACGCCGGGCTCCAGTAGCTCCCGACCATCGAAGAGACCGACGAGCTCCTGACGACTGCGGGCCACTATCGGTGCTGCGCCCTCTTTATTCCATAGCCGCATGGCCTCTTTGATCGCTTCGCCGTCGACCTCTTCGGTGGGGTGGGAGATAACGAGGTAGCTACCGGACGGCAACGCGTCCATGAGCCGGTCCACAATAACGTGTGCCTCGTCCGTATCCGTGATGAAATTCAAGATTCCTAACAGCATGAGTCCGACTGGCTGAGTGAAGTCGAGCGTCCGGGCGGCTTCCCGCAAAATCGTGCCTGGTTCGCAAAGGTCTGCTTGAACATAATCGGTCTTGCCCTGGGGGGTGCTGGTGAGCAGGGCGCGCGCGTGCACCATGATTATGGGATCATTGTCGACGTAGACAATGCGAGACTCCGGTGCGGCTGCTTGGGCGACTTCGTGAGTGTTGTTGGCCGTGGGCAGACCGGTGCCGATATCGAGGAACTGACGAATCCCTGCACTGCCCGCCAGATACCGGACCGCGCGGGCCAGGAATCTTCGCTCGGCACGAACCGTATCGCGGAAGCTCGGAATGACAGCAACAATCTGTTCCGCGAGTTCGCGATCGACCGCGTAGTTGTCCTTACCACCCAACAAATAGTTCCAGAACCGAGCGGAGTGCGCCACTGCCGTATTGGCAGGCGTAGTTCTTTCCTGGACCGGCGTGTGCGAGTCGTCTGTCACAAGTATGCTTCTCTCCGCGCTGTTCAACATCGTGGCATTGGAATCCAGGCAGAAACCACGCAAGGAATATCCTGGTTACTCCCCCGGTAGTCAGGTGACTTTGCAGGTCACCGTAGTTGATCACCTTACTCCCCCGCAGACGAGCGTGCTGTCACCCGTTTGGTCGACGGTGGCGGTGACCGGCGCGCGGAACGCTGGGTACCCGGATGGAGATCGTGGTTCCGGTGCCTGCGACGAAGTCGGCGATCAAGCCGGCCCGCTCGCCGAAGGAGTCCCGCAGCTGATCGTCGATCGTGCCCAGGATGTCGCCGACGTCTGCATCCTGCCTCCCAGGTCCATCGTCGGCGACGGTGATCAAACAGTCCGGACCTTGCACGCGAGCGGAGATCGTGACGGTGCCGCCGAGCTGCTTGCGCTCGATGCCGTTGCGGACCGCGTTGTCGACCAGTTGCTGCACCGCCAGAAACGGCAACACCACCGGCAGCAGCACCGGCGCGACGTCGAGCTGCACTCGGAGCCGGTCGCGAAACCGGGACCGTTGCAGCGTCAGGTAGCGGTCGATGTTGTCCAGTTCCTCGGCCAGCGTGGTGTCGGTGGCACCGCGCAGCGAGTACCGGGTGAACTCGGCGAAGACGATCAGCAGGTCTCGGGCCCGCGACGGGTCGGTGCTGACCAGGCCGACGATGGTGCTGATCGTGTTGAACAGGAAGTGCGGGGAGATCTGGCCGCGTAGCGTCCGCAGTTCGGCGCGCACCTGCGCGACGGCGCGGTCCAGCTCGGCAAGCAACGCCTGGTCTTCCTCACGGCCACCCTCGCTGGCCCGCAGCACGACCGGCGCCTGCACCGCCGCCACGTGCTTGGTGGGGCGCAGACCGCGCCAGGTGGGATGCCCGAGACGGCCGTGGGCGGTCCACTGCCGGTAGAAGACCTCGCCCTGCAGCCGCGGCGCCACCCAGTGCACTGGTCGGTTGAGCCGGTCGGGCCGGTCGGGCCGGTCGGGCACCTCATCGGCGAAGGGGCTGGCCGGCTGTGCCAGCTCGGTCAACCGGTCGCGCAGCTCCCGGCGGGCCGCTTCGGTGAAACCCGTGCCGACCTGACCGACATATCGCAGACCCGCTTCGGAGGGCACCCCGACGAGCAGTGCGCCGAGCGCGGCGCCGCGGTGCCGTTCGGGCACCCACCCGCCGATGATCACTTCCTGGGACTGGCGCAACGTGGTCTGAACCCAGCTACGGGACCGGCCCGGCTGGTATGGCGAGTCCACCCGCTTGGCGACCACGCCGCGCAGGCCGTGTTCGGCAGCGGTGTCCAGCACCGTCTGACCCTCGGTGTCCAAAAAGCAGGGCGGCAGCACGACCGGTCCCTCAGCGAGCCCGAGTTCCGCTAGCAGCTCCCGGCGGCGCTGGTAGGGCAACTCGGCGGTGGACCGGCCGTCCAGGCTCAGGAGATCGAACACGTAGTAGGTCACCGGCGCGCGGCGCAACACCGTCGCGGTCGGACGTTGCACGTTCATCCGCCGGTGCAGCTGTGTGAAGCTGGGGCGTCCACAGGAGTCCAACGCGACGATCTTGCCGTCGAGCAGCATCCGACGCCGCCCTGCGAACGCTCCAAGTTCCGGGTACGCGGCGGTGATGTTGCGGTGGCTGCCGCTGAACAGGCACATCCGGTCGGGCTCGACGCACGCCAGCGAGCGGATCCCGTCCCAACTGAACTCGAAGGCCCAGCCCGGACCGGCCGGCAGCGGACCCGCCGTCGGCAGCATGGGACGCACCAGGTCTGACATCGTCAGCTTCGACGGCTCGCTTGCTTGCCTGACTTATCACCGGACTTACGCTGTCGCGGCACATTCGGTGGATCACCGCGGGCGGCCTTGGCTGCCTCGACAGAGGCCTGCAATGCGGTGATCAAGTCCACCGACGGGGCGGGCTGCGCGGACGCCGGCGGAGCGACGTACTCCTTGCCGGCGGTCTTGGCTTCGATGACCGACAGCAACGCCTCGCGATATCCGTCCTGATAAGCCTCAGGGGTGAAATCGCCGGACATCGCCTCGATGAGGGTGTCCGCCAGCTTCAGCTCCGCGTCGCTGACCGAGACCTCCCGGTCCAGCACGTCGAACTGGGTCTTGCGCACCTCATCGGGCCAGACCATCGTCTGCAATGCGAGCACATCGCCCCTGGGTCGCAGCACGGCCAGCGACTCCTTGCTCCGCACCGCGATCTTGGCCAGGCCCACCCGGCTGGTGCGATCCAGCGCAGCGCGGAGCAGCTCATAGGGCTTGCGGCCGGCCGGATCGGGTTCCAGGTAGTAGCCGCGGGCCAGCGCGAGCGGATCCACCTGATCCGCCGGCACGAAGGCGACCAGCTCGACGACCTTGGTGGTGGGCAGCGGCAGGTTGGCGAAATCCTCTTCGGTCAGGATCACGGTCTCACCTGAGGGCAGCTCGAAGCCCTTGGCGAGGTCGGCGTAGGCGACCTCGTTGTCGCACACCGTGCACATCCGCTGGTAGCGCACCCGGCCGGCGTCGGTGTCGTGCACCTGATGG
>JBBPZY010000220.1:0-10686 GCA_038276315.1 Mycobacteriales bacterium | reverse complement strand
GCAAGGCGACCAACAGCAAGGCGACCAACAGCAAGGCGACCAACAGGAAACGGAGAGCCACCATGATGACGACACCGAACGTGACCATGCCGCGCGACACCGCGCAGGCCCTGCAGACGGTCGGAATCTTGACCCTGCGCGGGGCCCTGGCCGGCAGCCTCTTGTGGATCGGGGCGCTCAAATTCGAAGACTACGAGGTCGACAACATCCGTCCCCTGGTCTCGGCGAGCCCGCTGTTCTCGGGTCTGGTTAAGAAGCTGGGTGAGCAGAAGCTGGCCAGGCTGATCGGCGCGACGGAGATCGTGATGGGTGCGCTGATCGCGGCCAAGCCGCTGGCGCCGCGGCTCTCGGCGATCGGCAGCTTCGGGGCCACCGGGATGTTCGCCACCACCCTGAGCTTCCTGCTCACCACACCGGGGGTGTCCGAGCCGGATCACTCCGCCCCGAAACTGTCGATGGTGGGCCAGTTCCTGGCCAAGGACACCGTGTTCCTCGGCGCCGCCATCCTCACCGCCGCTGATGCGCTGCAGGCGGCCAGCCGACGCTAGGAGCGGCGTAGCCGACGCTAGAGCGGCGCAGCCGACGATCGGTGGGCAGGTGCCGGGCGCGCTTTGTCCACCACCGGGCACTGCTCGCCCACCACTCGCCTGTGACCCGGCAACACGGGCCCAGACCGAGTCCGCGGCCGGGAAGGGCGCGATGACCGCGGCCAGCACCGCGTCTACGGTGAGCGCGGCGGCGGGGACTCCGTACCGTCGCCTACTCGCTGGCGATCGTGCTGGTCGGGGCGAACCTGCCGACCCCCTGTATGCGCAGTATCAGTGCACCGACCATCTCTCCACGGCGTGGACGGGGTGGCCCCGCTGGATTGGCGGGTCAATCACGCCGAGAACCAGTAGCAGGCCGTCACCGTGCCCGAACAGGTGCGCGTCGGGCTGCTGGAATTGCTAGACCGCCTGGGCTTGCGCTTCGCCGCCTGCGACTTCTCCGTTGATCACTGCGGGGTGTGGTGGCATCTGGAGGTCAACCCGGCGGGGCAATGGGCCTGGGATCACCCGCTATGCGACGCCATCGCCTCGGCCATCGCCGACGCCCTCACTGGGGAGACGACACCGCCGTGACCACCCACCGCACCACCATGGACCTGCGCGCCACCCTGGTCGACCACTTGACCCGCGCGGGGTTGCTCACCGACCCGGCGTGGCGTGAGGTCTTCGCCACGGTGCCCCGCGAGGTCTTCGTGCCCTACTTCTTCACCCCGTGCCGGGGTCGGGTCGGCTGGCGGCTGGTCGAGGGCGACGAGGAATGGCGCCACGGCGTCTACGCCGACGATGCGCTGGTCACCCAGCTCACCGGCGACGGTGACGCCGCTGTGGCCGCGCGCCGGGGACAGACCGTGGAAGGCCGGCCCACCTCGTCGAGCTCCGCGCCGGGTTTGATGGCCGCCATGTTGCACAGCCTGGACGTGGCACCGGGCATGACCGTGTTGGAGGTCGGCACCGGCAGCGGGTACAACGCCGCGCTACTCGCGGCGCGCCTGGGCGATGACGCCGTGACCAGCGTCGAGCTGGACCCCGCTCTTGCCCAGCGGGCCCGCGTCGCTCTGACCGCCGCCGGGTACCGGCCCACGGTGGTCACCGGCGACGGCGCGGCCGGATACCCACCGAACGCCCGGTATGACCGAGTGATCGCCACCGTGGCGTTGCCTCGGGTGCCGGTCGCGTACCTGGAGCAGACCCACCCCGGGGCGCTGATCCTCATCCCGCTGAGCTTCGCCGGTCGCGGCGGGCTGATGGTCCTGCTGCACCGCGATCAGACCGGCGGGGCGAGCGGAGCTTTTCTCGCCCAGTACGGCGGGTTCATGGCCGTGCGCAGCGTCGCCGAGCCCGCCACCCCGAAAATCCGCCCGCACCTGCTCGAAGCCGCATATCCAACCCAGGTACCGCCGGGTGCGCTCACCGACGCCCACCCGGCCGCGTTCTACCTCTCACTGCGCTGCCCCTGCCCATACAAGACACTGGGCTTCACCCCGGATGACAACAGATCCACCTTCGTCCTCACCACCATCGACGGCACCACCCACGTCACCGCCGAGGGCCCGCTGTGGGACACCCTCGAAACCGCCTACGCCCAATGGCGAGCACTAGGACAACCCAACCGCGACCGCTTCGGCGTCACCGCAACCCAAGCGCGACACTGGGTATGGCTCGACCACCCCGACCATGTGATCACCGAACTGGGCGAGTTCTAGCTCATCATGGCAAACACGCACGCAACCTGGCTGGACGAACCCCGCAACGTCCTCCCGCAACTCACCCGAACCGGGTCATTCCGCTAAAACGGTTCCTGCCGATGACCGCCGCGCGAGGACGGACACACGGCGGGCAAGTGTTGGCGCCCTTCTGGTCGCTGAGCGCGCAAGGCAGGCAGGGGTACCCCACCCGAGGCGCTGAAAGGGGCTGTTTTCGCGGTCGTGGTGCTGGTCTGCCTCGCTCGGGTTGTCTGCCTCACCGCAGGTCAGGTACGGGGCAGTAGCCGGGCACGGGGGTGAGGCATGTGCCTCGGCGGGGGGTCACCGCCTACCTCAGCTCTCGGAGTTGCTGTCTGAGCCACGTCCATGCAGGTCATCAAGACCCCGGCCGGGCCGCCGGTCGAGGGGGGCGACCCCCGTAACGCTCTCCGAGGCTCCCGGCGATCCGGCCTGTTCCAATTGAGAGGTTCAATCGCAATGGTACCCGTACCCGACCGGGACGACGCCGGCCCGGCTGCGGCGAAACCACCGGGGTGCAGCCGATCACCGGCACCTCACCGAAGGTCGAGCATGGTCGTGCTCGGCGTGCGGAATGCACTGGGCGGTCAATTGCCCTGTGTCTGGGGGTCTAGGACGGCTGGGACACCCCTTGGCGCCCCGTCCCAACCTCGCTTCGGTCTGTTATTCCGCAGGTCAGAAGCTATCGGAACCTGTCCCAGCGTCTGTCCCATGGAAGGTCCCGTCGTCAGGGAAACGTGGGACGGCCCTCGCGGACTACCAGTGCGCGATCATCGTGGCCGATCACCTCCCCCTCCGGCGGCTGCGCCAAGCGTGGGCGCAGTCATCTGGCGTAGACGAGCGGGACATTCCCGCAGGTCACTACGTGGTGCATGAACAAGGCTTGACCGAGACGATGGGCGCGATCCCCGCAGGCGTGAGCGCGCGAGACCGCGACGCCGCGGAGACTGAGCTGGCTCGTCATGCCCGGTCGTTCAACCCGACGTCACTGCACCGGATCGGCCAGCACATCCTGGCCCACCTCGACCCTGACGGTCCAGCACCTCGCGACGAGCCACAACCCGCTCCGACCGCTGGGGAACTGCGGTTCTTGGGAGCGCCGCGACGGGCGACTCGGGCTGGAGGGATACCTCGAACCCGAACACAGCGCCGCGTTCCGGACGTTGATCGAACAACTTGCCGCACCCCGATCTGTCACCAACGCCATCCCCGATACCCGCACCGCACCGCAGCGCTGATGCCCTGCTGGAGGTCTGTGGGAACCGCCCCACCTGGCTGTGACCATCGACTGGGACGCGCTACGCACCGGCCTCGGGATCGCGGCCCTGGACTACGGGACCCACATCAGCGCCACGGAAGCTCGGCGGTGGGCCTGTGACGCGAAGATCATCCCCGTTCTGGGTGGGAGATCCGAACCACTCGACGTCGGACGCGCTATGCGAACCGTTCCACTGTCCATCCGCTGGCATTAACCGATGATGGCGTGCACGGCGCTGATCACGCCCAGCAGGGTCATCACGAGCGCGGCGGCGCGGGCGATCCACGCTAACCGGATCCAGCGCAGCAACTGCCGGCCGCCCAGGACGGCTAGGCCCCCGACCGCCCACAGGCCCAGCACCGCACCGAGTCCGACGCTGAGCGGATCGTCGTACTTGGCGGCCAGGTTGGCGGTGACGATTTGGGTGAGATCGCCGAACTCCGCGACGAACAGCACCCCGAAGCTCGTCGCCGCGACTTTCCAGAACCCGGATGGCCGGACGCCACGCCGGCTGCGGGCCCGAGTCAGCACGGCGGCCGTATCAGGGGGCCTGCGCTCGTCGCCGGCGGGCGCCGAGCCTGGCACCTGCTCGTCCCGTGGCGACGCATTGCCCGACGCGGGCTGATCCGCGTGATCCTCGCCGCCGCGACGTAGCATCAGCACGGCCCCGGCCAGGAACAGCACCGCCACGATGGCCTCGACGATCCGCTGGGGCGCCAAGCTCAAAGCGCTCCCTGCGGCCACCGCGATGAGCACATGCACCGCGAACGCAGCCGCCACCCCGACGAAGACGAAACCGGGCCGGTAGCGGGTGCCCAGCACCAGACTCGCCAGTGCGGTCTTATCGGGCAGCTCGGCGACGAACACGATGCCGAACACCGCGGCTAGGAGGGTCAAACTCACCGTCGCGGTCCCTCTCGTCATAGCCTGCGCCAACCAACCCCAGTCCATGCTCACACTGCGGTGGTGTGCGTGGCGGTGACCAGGTCGTGCAGAGTAGCGAGCCGAAGGCGGGTCTACTCGTCGGCCGGGGTGTAGGTGGCCATCCGAATGCCGAGCCGCTGGTCGAACTACAGGTTGGTGCAGTCGAGGGGTAATAGACCGACCCGCGGGTTCACGACATGCTTGGTACGCGTCATCATGGCCGAGGCTTAACGTGTTTGCCAGGTATCACTCCGAGTAGGGCACGCTGTTGGTCGACGGGACGGCGTCCTACGATCGTCGGGCTGGATCTCTGCGCCCTCGACCGCTAGCGACCCAAGCACTGCCCAGCCGCCCGAACGCAGGGCGGTACGTACCCGGTGCAGGCTGGGCGCTGCCACGTCGGCGGGCCGGAATATGACCGGAACCCATGCGAGGTCGTAGCAGCGATCGTCGGCCCCCAACCGTGTATGCCTACGCCCTCGTTGTTCCCGAACTCAACAGCAGGGTTGTCCCAGGTCGGCGAAACAGCTCTGCTGTTGAGTTCGGGAGGCGGAGCGCACCCACGGCTGGGCCGCGCGAGGGTTCTAGGTGGCGAGGTGGCGAGGTGGCGAGGTGGCGAGGTGACGGTCGAAGAACTCGAACACGCACTTCCAGCCGGCAACGGCGGCCTCGGGGCGGTAATTCGGCCGGTCCACTGCGAAGAACGCATGCCCGGCGCCGTCATAGGTGTGGAATTCGTGCGGCTTGCCGAGCCGGTGCAGCTCCGCGCTCAGCGCAGCGGTCTCCTCCGGTGACGGGTGGGAGTCCTCGGCGCCGAACAAGCCCAGCAGCGGGCAGGACAGCTGACCCGCCAACCCGATGATGGGCTTCATAGCGCTGGGCATGCCCGCCGGGGGCTCGTTGACGACGAATGCTCCGTAGCAGTCCACGGCGGCGTCGATGGACAGGCTGCACGCTGCGAGGAAGGCTTGCCGACCGCCGGAACAGTGCCCGATCACACCGATCTTGCCGTTGGACGTCGCCAGCGACCTGAGGTGGTTCACCGCCGCCGCGACGTCGCCGACCAACCGCTCGTCCGGCACCCCGCCGGCTGCCCGGACGGCCGCCGAGGCGTCGGCGGGGCTCGCGCCGGGGGCTTCACGGTAGTGCAGGTTCGGGCACAGTGCGGCGTAGCCGGCGGCCGCGAAGGTGCGCACCATCGCCTTGGTGGCATCGTCGTAGCCGGGCATGTGGTGGATCACCGCAATGCCGCCATGCGGCGAGGGATCCAGCGGACGGCCGAGGTAGGCCTCGATCTCATCTCCACCGTGGCCGGTGATCCGGATTGTCTCGGCGGTCATGGCGTCGGACATAGCGACTTCCCTTCCGTGGACTGGGTTGGCGGCCAGGTTCGCGCGCATCGCCTGCGGGTGCACCCGCTCCTCGTCCGCGAGCGACCCCGGGGTTCTCGGGCACCAGCCTGACTGTACGAGGCGATCTTCACCGGATGGGTGCGGCTGGCCTCCGTAGCCGGTGGATGTCGCTGCGTTACGGTTGCAGCCCCAACAGCCACCGGGAGCTCGGAGGGTGCGACGTGGAGGTAGGCCGCCAGCCAGCGGAACTCTCGAAGGAACAACGGGAGCAACTTCATCGGGCCCACCAGCGCCTGCGCAACACCTCGCACGCTCTGGAAGCGTTAACGGTGGTTGAGCCGGTCCGCGGCAGATGGGTTGCCGCGCCCGCGCCCGCCGAGGCTCTCGAGGCGGCGCAGAATGACCTCCATAGCGCGTGGCGGGAGTTGTGGGATGTTCATCAGGAGCTGCTGCGCTGCGATCCTCCCGCCAGCGCTTTCGGTGCACCGCCCGGTGACCTGGAGTGACACGACCGTGCGTAGTTGCTCAACGCCGGGTGACGATTTCCGGTGAATATATGAAACCCCTTGTTCGCCAGCGGAGCAACCTCTAGTTCACTTCGGTACCAGCCTTTCAGTCCCACCGCTCAAGTTTGCAGCCACCACACTCGCGACCGTGATATTAATAGAAACGTGATATGCGCCGCGATTCGCTTGCGGACCTACGTCGACGAAACCGACGAGGAGGAGTGATGATCGAGCCGGAGCACTTCGTGTCCGAGCTACCGGAGCTGGACCACACGGACGATCCGCGGGGTGGGGCGGTTGCCTGGGCGCTGCTGATGACGGGTGCGACTTTTATCGTCGGGAGCGTTTCCGCGGTGGTCTGGGCCTGGTAGCAGGCTGTCGAGCACAGCCTTCCGCTGGAATCAGTCGCGGCGGAGCGAGGCGGCGAGCTCAGCAGGCGTTGTGATGCTTCGAGCGCAGGCCTGACTGATGGTTGGCTGTGAGCTCGCCACGATCACAGGGGCGGTGAGCGCTAGGAGATACTTGCCCTGAGTTACTCGCCCACGATCACCGAGAGTGAGGCGGGAACGTGCACACTCGCACGGCCAGGCGTCAGATTTGGTGTTCATGACGGCGGTAGCGCACCCGACGGGGTCGAGAAGGCGAAGTTTTTACCTGCGGCTAACCCAGCTCATGCCCAGCGGTAACTACCTGCTCCGTAGCGTCTGTGTCATGAACGAGCACCTCACCCCCGCAGCTGGCCGCTCGGACTCTGGTCGCGGGGACAACGGCTTCTCCCGGCCGCGGGCCGCCGGGAACAGCGCTCTTACCGCGGAGCCGGTCGATAACCTGGGTGTGCGGCCAGGTGAGTCGGATCCGGCGCGCATGTTGGCCGGTGTGCTGCTACTCACGGTAGCGATGATGATTATGGTGCTGACGTTTGCGTGGTGGCTGGTCTGATCTTGTCAGGTAGCTAGCGGCGATGCCGCTCCTTCGGTCCGGGTGGTGCCGGTGCGGCCGCGACCGACCGCCGCGAGCGGCGCGGCGACGTCCTCCAGGGATCGGCCTTCGGCCGCCACCCCGAAGACCACCGCGACGAGTCCTCCGGCGATCATCACCGCGGCGCCGAGCAGGTAGCCGAGAAAGAGCCTGAACGGTTGGCTGCCGTCGCCGATCAGTGCGCCGTAAATAACGGGACCAAGCGCGCCGAAGCACTGCGCGATGGCGAAGAACACCGCGATCGCCTTAGCCCGCACCTCGAGCGGAAAGATCTCGCTGACCGTCAGATACGCGGCACTGGCACCGGGCGAGGCAAAGAAGAAGATCACGCACCAGGCGATCGTCTGGGTCACGGCGGTGAGCAACCCGGCATTGAACAGCAACGCGCTGATCGCCAGCAGGATGCCGGACATGATGTACGTGCCGGCAATCATGGTCTTGCGGCCGATCGTGTCGAAGAACCGCCCGATGGTGAGCGGGCCGGCTAGATTGCCGACCGCGAAGGCGATAAGAAATAGCGGTACCGACGTCGAGGAAACCCCGTAGAACTTGCCCAACACCAGGGCAGAGGTGAAGAAGATCGCGTTGTACAGGAATGACTGGCTGATCATCAGCGAAGCGCCGAGCACGGCCCGGCTCGGGTACTCGCGAAACAGCACCCGGGTCAACGCGAGATAACCGATCTGATCGGTCGGCTGCAGGTCTATCGCCTTGCTCTGGTCCACCGGCGGCAGGGCCTTACCGGCCAGCTCCACCTCGTGCTCGATGTAGGAGATGGACTTCTCAGCGGCCTGCTCACGGCCATTCATGACCTGCCACCGAGGACTTTCCGGCAAGTTGCGCCGGATCACCAGGATCACCAGACCCAGCACCGGCCCGATGAGGAAGCCGATCCGCCAACCGACGCTGGGACTCAACACGTTCAGCAGGATGAAGGTGCCCACCGTGCCGAGGACCGCGCCCGCCCAATAAGTGCCGTTGACCGCGATATCAACCCGTCCGCGGTAGCGGGCCGGGATCAGCTCGTCGATCGCCGAGTTGATCGCCGCGTACTCCCCGCCGATTCCCGTACCGGCGATGAAGCGGGTGGCGTAAAGGAAGACGATCCAGCCGGTGCCGCCGCCCAAGGTCAGCGCGGTCAGGCCGCTGCCCACCAGGTAGACCCCCAACGTGATCATGAACAGATTGCGGCGCCCCAGCTTGTCCGACATCCGGCCGAACACCAGCGCGCCAACGACTTCGCCGATCAAGTACACCGTCGCGATCAGCCCGACCTCGGTCGAGGACAGGTTCAGCGTCTGCGGCTGGTTCAGCACCGCTCCGACGGACGTCGCGACGGTGATCTCAAGGCCGTCGAGCACCCACGCCACGCCGAGCGCGACCACCATTCGGGTGTGAAACGACGACCAGGGCAACCGGTCGATCCGGGCGGGGATCAGGCTACGCACCGCACCAGGCGTTATATGGCTTGCGGTGGTCATCGTGCCTCCCTGCCGTAACGGGTAAATCGGAACACCCGGACACCGTACTGGTCAATCGCGGCGGCCGAGCCGGTAGCGCAGCGGAGTTGACCCGAGGCGTAGCGCCACCTATTCGGTGAACATCCTTGCCGGTGCGACCAGCGCGGGGAATGCTTGATCTCAACAGGATATGTGCGCGGCACGCGGTGAGGGGGCTTGATGGCTGGTTCCCAGGTGGCTGCTGAGATCAGGGTCGCGAGCCGAATCGGCACCGGGCTGGCCCAGCTCATCCGGCTTATCGAGCGCGCCGCCGTCGCCCGCGGTGAGGACCTCGACCGGCCATCGTTCATGCTGCTCCACACCCTGGTGTGCCTTGGACCGTCGCGGGTCACCATGCTCGCTGCCGCGGTGCACTCCGACCCGTCCACGGTCAGCCGGCAGGCTGCCCATCTCGTTGATCTGGGGCTGCTGGAGCGGCGTGCTGATCCCGGCGACGGGCGCGCGTCGCTGCTCGCCATCACCGATGCCGGGACGGCCTTGCTGGAGCGCTCCCGGCAGCGTCGCGACGATCGGATCGAGGCGATCACTGGATCGTGGCAGCCCGCCGAACGGGAGCAGTTCGCCGATCTGATCGATCGTTTCACTGCCGGTTACGAACGGAACTGGTGCGCCGGCCGCCCCGCCCACAGCTGATTCCTCAGACTCCTGGATCGGGTTGCAGATCACTGGAGCTGTCCGCATCGCGGGCTCGCTGCCAGGAGGTGCGGATCTCCTGCTCTGCGTCGGCTCGGCCCACCCAATGGGCTCCCTCGACGCTCTTGCCGGGTTCCAGCGCCTTGTAAACCTCGAAGAAGTGCTGGATTTCCAGCTTGTAGAACTCGTCGACATGCTCGATGTCACGTAGGTGCTCCATCCGGGGATCCGCGCTGGGTACGCAGAGCACCTTGTCGTCGCCCCCTTTCTCGTCCCGCATGCGGAACATGCCCACGGCCCGGCAGCGGATCAGGCAGCCCGGGAAGGTGGGATCCTGTACCAGTACGAGCGCGTCCAGCGGGTCGCCGTCCTCGCCGAGCGTGTCCTCGATGAAGCCGTAGTCAGCCGGGTACTGAGTGGCCGTGAACAGGGTGCGGTCCAGCCGGATGCGGCCGGTCTTGTGATCCATCTCGTACTTGTTGCGCTGACCCTTGGGGATCTCAACGGTGACGTCGAACTCCATGCGCTCGTTTCCCTTCCGGCGGCGCGGGCTCAGTAGTCGGCGCCAATCACCGGTGGTGCGGTGGGTGGTAGGTCCCCGACGATTGCGTTGGAATCTATGTAGATCAGGTATTTGCTCCGGTGTTCGCGGTCTTCCTCGCGGTGCTGGCCGGCACCTCCAGCGCCGCCGCCGAATGGATCCCCGTGGGCTCCACTGCGCGTCGCGCCGGCTGAACCGGCAGGGCCACGGGAACCGCGCATCTCATCCAGGGACGGTTGGACGCTGGGGGTAGGCCGGGGACTGAAGCTGGTAGGGCGGGGACCGAACCCGGCGTGGCCCGCGCCCCCGACGCCTCGCGCTCCCGCTGCGCCACCGCGCGCGGATACTGGTCTGCCTCGTCCGGCGCTGCCCTCGCTGAACCCGGTGCCCAGGGGCAGTGCGTCGGAGCCCATGCCCTGACTGGCATTTCCCACCGCCCCGGTGGGCGCGCCCCCGGCGAGCTGAGACACCGTGGCCGCTGGCTGGTGAGTAGCCGGCTGGTAGGCGGCTGGCTGGTGAAGTGCCGGCTGGACCGCCGGTTGAGTTGCTGGATGATGCGCTGGCGGTTGATAGGCCACTAGGTGGCTGGTGTGAAGCGGCTTACGCGGGAGCGCTCTGTGTTGGGCGGAGGGGTCTTGTGGGCTCCGGGGTCGGTCGGAGCGGGCGGGGCGGGGCCGGCCGGGGCGGTTCTCTGACTGGTGAAGT
>JBBPZY010000219.1:0-4589 GCA_038276315.1 Mycobacteriales bacterium | reverse complement strand
CTACCACCCGTACCCGCCCACCCCGTGGAACGGCAGCGTCCGCGATATCAACGGAACGCCGGGCCCCTACGAGGACGCCGTGCAGAACACGCCGATCTTCGAGGAGAACCCACCGGCGACCTTCAAGGGCATCGACATCATGCGGGCGGTACGCAGCTTCGACCCATGCCTGCCCTGTGGCGTCCACATGTATATGGGACAGGGGCAGGAATTGCAGCGACTGCACACGCCACACGCTTTCTCGACGACTGGCGGATGAGTCGTGCCCACTAGTAACACACCGGATATCCAGGCGGTTGGGGAAAGGGTCGAGGCGCTGCTCGCGCAGTTTGCCTCGACCTCCGACCCCACGACCGCCGGGCGAGCCGAGGAGCTGGTCGGCCTACTCGTCGAGTTCTACGGTGCGGGCTTGGCCCGCATCCTGGAGTTGCTCGACGAGCAGGCCGTCACTCCGCTGCTAGCCGACAAGATGGTGGCAGGGCTGCTGGTGCTGCACGACCTGCACCCGCAGAGCACCGAGGAACGCGTCCTCGCCGCGCTGGAGCGGGTCCGGCCTTACCTGGGCTCGCACTCCGGCGACGTCGAGTACCTCGGGCTGGATCCCGACGGCACCACCGTGCGGTTGCGGTTGGCGGGCAGCTGTGATGGCTGCCCGTCCTCGGCCCTCACCGTCAAGATGGCGATAGAGAAGGGAATTGAAGACGTCGCTCCGGAGATCACCAAGGTGGAGGTGGAGGGCGTGGCGCCCGATCCAGCTTCGCCCCTCACTGCGGGAGCGGTGCCCGAAGGGACCACCATGCTCCCGTTGTCCCAGGTGAGCCGGCAGCCAGAGGCACCGGCTGCGACCTGGGTAGAGGTGGACGGGATCGAGGGACTCCGTCAGGGTCAGGTGATTCCCATGCTGGTTGCCGATACCGCAGCGGTGGTGTGCAACGTGGCGGGGAGTCTGTATGCCTACGCTGATCGTTGTTCGGTCTGCGGCTCCGGCCTGACCGGCGCGGAGCTGGAGGGGGCCGTGCTGGCCTGCCCCCGCTGCGCGCAACGTTACGACGTGGTCCGGGCTGGTCGGGGAATGGGCGGAACCAGCGAGGGGAACAAAGTGCACCTCGACCCGCTGCCGCTATTAACCGAGAATGGCGGGGTCCGCATTGCGGTCCCCGCGCAGGCGGTGTCGTGAAAGGGGGGCTGCGGCGCTTCGTTGGGGGCGCCGCTCCCCCTCCGCCTACTGCCGAGCAGCAGGTCCAGCGTTGTGAGATGTGCGCTGAACCGATCGAGGACTGGCATGGGCACGTGGTCGACGTCGAGGGCCGCGGGCTGATGTGCACCTGCCGCCCCTGCGCCCTGCTGTTCACCAAAGAGGGCGCGTCCGGCGGCCGGTTCCGAGCAGTTCCCGAGCGGTACCGGTACGCCGCGGACGTACCGCTCGCCGAGGCAACTTGGGATTCGATCGGGATCCCGGTGGCGATGGCGTTCTTCTTCACCAACAGCAAGCTCAAGCAGACGATGGCTTTCTACCCGAGCCCTGCCGGGGCCACGGAATCGCTGTTGTCCTTGGAGGCCTGGACGGACCTGCTTGCCGCGACTCCGACCCTGGCCGACCTGCTACCCGATGTCGAGGGATTGCTGGTACACAAGGGAGAAAGCGGGTTCGAGTGTTTCGCGATCCCGATTGATGCCTGCTACGAGCTCGTCGGTCTAGTCCGCATGCACTGGAAGGGCTTCGACGGCGGCGAAGAAGCGTGGACGGCGATCCACGAGTTCTTCGCCGGTCTACGGGAACGCAGCGAGAGGATGGCGGTTGCCGATGGCTGAGCTGTCCTTCGCCTGCATCGATGTGCAACCCGAGCGCTACGCCGCGGCGCCCACGCTGCTGTTCCGGCTGCGCGTCGGCGCGGCTGGAGGGCAGCGGGTGAGAGCTATCGCGCTGCGTTGCCAGATCAGGATCGAGCCTTCCCGCCGTGGATACGGCGGGAAGGAGGCCGAGCGGCTGCTCGAGCTGTTCGGTGAACGCAGCCGCTGGGGTGACACGCTCAAGCCATTCCAGTTCGCCAACACCTCGACGGTTGTCGCCAGCTTCACCGACAGCATCGAGGTCGACGTAACCGTGCCGTGCAGCTATGACATGGAGGTCACCTCAGGTCGATATTTTCATGCCTTAGAAGACGGCGAGATTCCGTTTATTCTGCTGTTCAGTGGGACCATATTCGGCGATGGCGAAAACGGGATGTGGATTGAGCAGATACCGTGGCACGCCGAAGCCCGGTACAAAATGCCGGTAGCGGTGTGGCGTGAGATGATGGACATTCACTTCTCCGGTAGCGGGTGGCTGCGGTTGCGCCGCGACACGATCGACGCCCTAGCTGACTTCCGGGCCGCGCGCGCGCTGCCCACTTGGGACGACACCGTCATCGCCGTGCTGGACAAGGCCCGCGAGCATACGGTGGTCGGCGACGGCACAGGGGAGGGAGACTGATGACTGCGCCGATGGACATCGCCCGAGACGTAGCCAACGCCATCCTCTACGAGGGATACCTGCTGTATCCGTATCGGGCGTCGGCAGGCAAGAATCAGATCCGCTGGCAGTGGGGGGTACTGGTGCCCTCCGACTATGCCGCAGCCGGGCATGGTGAGCACGCCAGCTCTCACAGCGAGTTCTTGCTGGAGCCACGCACTGACCCGGTGCTACACGTTCGGCTGCGATTTCTGCAATTGCAGCACCGCAGTGGTGGGGATGGGTCAGTTCCCGTGTTCGACGAGGCGGTCGAGCACGAGATCGACTCCGTGGTATCGGTCGCGGAGTTGTTGGATACCCAGCAGGTGATCCCGGTCACCATCCCTGGTGGCACCGAAACCACCGACGACGGCCTCACCCGGCAGCGTTGGCCACTGACCGGCGAGGTCCGGTTGTCCGGGCATCGGCTGGAAGGCCCGTACGGCGTTTTGCACCTCAGCCTCGAGGTCGTCAACACTGCGCCGTGGGTGGATGCGGAGGCTGCTCGACACGTGGCGCTTCGGCACTCGCTGATCGCTGCCCATACGGTGCTCGCGGTCACCGACGGGGAATTCATCTCCTTGATCGACCCGCCGGAGTGGGCAAAACCCGCCGTCAAGAGCTGCCGCAACGAACGCATCTGGCCGGTGATGATCGGAGAAGGAGGAAGCCGCGACGTTTTCCTGATCTCGCCGATCATTCTTTACGACTATCCGACGATCGCGCCGGAGAGTCCCGGCGACTTGTTCGATGGCACTGAGATCGATGAGATTCTCACGTTGCGCACGATGACCCTCACCGATGAGGAGAAGGCCGAAGCGCGGGCTACTGACGAACGGGCCCGGAAGCTGATGGATCGCGTCGACTCGATGCCGCCGGAGATGCTCGACAAGCTGCATGGAGCAATCCGTTATCTCGGCGAGACACCCCGGACCTCCCGTACTCCCGGTGAGCCGGATCCGATCGAGACGATCGCCACTCCCGGCGCGCCGTGGTGGGATCCCGGCGCGGACGCCTCAGTAGACCCGGACACCGATAGCGTGCTCGTCGCCGGAGTCGCGGTGGCCAAGGGTAGCAAGGTGGTGCTCACGCCGCGGTTGCGCGGGACCGACGCTCAGGACATGTTCCTGGAAGGGCAGACAGCCACCGTTGAGGCTGTCTTGCTCGATGTCGACGGCAACACGCACGTCGCGGTTACCCTCGACGATGATCCGGGTGCGGAGATTTCGGCCGCGCAGGGTCGGTTCCGCTACTTCTCTCCCGACGAGCTTGCGCCGCTCGGAGCCCAACCAGTGTCACCAGAGGTACAATCATGACGGTGATGGTGGCCGGAATCGGAAACATCTTTCTCGGTGATGACGCGTTCGGTGTCGAGCTGGCCCGCCGACTCATCTCCGAGACGGTTCCCGACGGTGTACGGATTGCTGATTATGGGATCCGTGGGATGCATCTCGCCTACGACATCCTCGATATGGCTCCGGACACCACGATCCTGCTCGACGCCGTTCCCCGCGGTGGCGAACCGGGAACGATCTACGTGCTCGAGATCGGCGCGGGCGACGTGCCGGGCATCGAGCCGTCAGCTGTCGACGCGCACGGGATGACTCCGGACGCGGTGCTCGCGCTGCTGGAAAACCTCGGCGGCAGCGCGGGGCGGACCCTGTTGGTCGGTTGTGAGCCAGCCAACACCGAGGAAGGTATCGGGTTGTCCAGCGTCGTCGCTTCAGCCGTCGACAGGGCTGTCGCGGTGGTTCTGGATCTGCTCACCGACATGGAAGGAAGTGAAGCGAATGTTCCGTCTGGTGCGTCGGCTGCTGTTCTGGGGGTCAGCGATCGGCCTGGTCACCGTAGCAGTACAGGTTTCTAAGGACGTGGCTCGCTACAAGCAGATAAGCGAGATGTAACCCAACTCCCACCACGGAGGTAAAGCCCATGTGCCTCGGCATCCCAGGCGAGGTGATTGAGATCCTGCCCGAGCACCCCGATCTGGCCAGGGTCGACGTCAGCGGGGTCAAGCGCGCGATCAATATCGGTCTGTTGACCGATGACCCGCCTGTTCCCGGCGACTGGATTCTCATTCACGTCGGTTTCGCGCTCT